>JAIXUV010000041.1 GCA_027483345.1 Verrucomicrobiales bacterium
CGACGTGGGATCTTGATGGGTGGGGTGCTTCCAGAAGAAATGTGAACGCCGGAACGCCGGGGTCTGTCCGTCCGGAAACCGTTGGCCCCGGCCGTCGGGAAGGGGTGGGTTCGCCTTCCAGGCGGCGCAGGTCGCCGTTTTGCTTCTTAACAGGGACGCCGGATCGGAATACACACACCGCACACGATGCTGCTCCGCCAGCGCCAACTACAGACCAAGATCCACGCCCTGGCCGACGCCGCGCTTTTCGGGGCGATGTTCTGGCTGGCCCATTTCATCCGCTCGCTCCCGCAGTTGGACAAGCAGTCGATGATCGGTCCGTTCGCCCAATACCAGTGGCTGCTGCTGGTGGTGGTGCCGCTGACGCCCCCGCTGTTGGAGCTCCAGGGATTCTACCGCCGTCCGCTCTTGGCTTCGCGGCGCCAGACTTTGGCCCAGATCCTCCGCGGATCGGCTTGGATGTCGCTGGCCATCATCGTTGCCATGTTCCTCTTCAAGCAGGAGGTCGCCCGCGGCGTCGTCTCCCTGTTCCTGCCCATGGTCGTGGTCGCCATGGTGGTGAAGGAGGAGTCGATCCGGCTCTGGACCCATGCCCGTCTCGGCGACCGCGGCGCACGCCGCCGGGTGATCCTGCTGGGCGGCGACCGTGACCTGGAACGTCTCGGTGAGGCGTTGAAACTCAACGCCATCGGAGACGTCCAAGTGGTGGCGAGGCTCGATCCAACCCGGGCCCGGACCGAGGAATTGGCGCTCCTGCTGCATGAGCATGCCGCCAACGCGGTCCTTGTCGCCCCAAGGCACATCCTGTTCGGCCAGATCGAGAAGATCGTCCAGGTGTGCGAGCTCGAGGGAGTCGAGGTCTGGATGCATGCGGACTTCTTCCAGACCCGCCTTTCCCAGACGAGCGTCGACGAACTCGCCGGTCACCCGGTGCTGGTGTTCCGCACCGGCCCCGAGCAGACGTGGCAGTCGCTCGCCAAGGGCGTCATCGACTTCTTCGGTTCCATCGCGCTGCTCATCGCGGCTTCGCCCCTGTTCCTGTTCGCCGCCATCGCGGTCAAGGTCAGCTCGCCGGGTCCGATCCTGTTCCGCCAGCGTCGGGCGGGCCTGAACGGGCATCCCTTCATGATGCTGAAGTTCCGCACGATGGTGACCAACGCGGAGCAGCTGAAGCAGGAGCTGGCGGCCCTCAACGAGATGAGCGGGCCGGTGTTCAAGGTGACCAACGACCCCCGCGTCACCCGTGTCGGACGCTTCCTCCGCAAGTGGTCGATCGACGAGCTGCCCCAGCTCTGGAACGTCTTCCGTGGCGAGATGAGCCTCGTCGGGCCCCGCCCGCTTCCGGTCGACGAGGTGGCCCGTTTCGACGACTTCGCCCATCGCCGCCGTCTCAGCGTGAAGCCGGGTCTCACCTGCCTCTGGCAGGTCAGCGGCCGGAACAACGTCAGCGACTTCAAGGAATGGGTCCGCCTCGACCTCGAGTACATCGACAACTGGTCGCTGTGGCTCGACATCCGGATCCTCCTGCGGACGATCCCGGCCGTCTTCAGCGGCGCCGGCGCCAAGTAGGCCCGCCATCCCGCACCGGCAGGCTCCGACCCAAGCCCGGCGCCTTCATGCAGGAGGTTTCCATGACGCCCCAACTCGCGGACATCGACCACTTCCACGTGCACGTGTCCGACCGCGCCGCCGCCGAAACCTGGTACGCCCGCGTCCTCGGGCTCCACCGGGATCCCGCATTGGCTTTCTGGATGCAGGAAGGCGGTCCGCTGGTCGTCCGCAACGGTGACGGCTCGGTCCACCTGTCGCTCTTCGAACGTCCGATCGGCAACGGCCGAACGACCCTGGCCTTCCGGGTCTCCGGAAACGCCTTCCTTCCTTGGCTTCGGCACCTCAGGGATCAGCTCCCGTCGCCGCCGGAGCCCGTCGATCACGAGGTCTCCTGGTCGCTCTACTTCCAGGATCCCGACGGAAACCCATTCGAGATCACCTCCTACGAATACGACGTCGTCCGCGACGGTCTGCACCGCGGTGCGGATTCCGCCGGCCCAGCCTGACACCCAGCCGTCCCGGCTTTCCGTGATCCCGTCCAATTGACATTCCCTGTTTGGGTGTTATCATACAGACAGTCAACCCCGCCATCGTCGCTCCCGCCATGATCCACCGTCTCCATTTCCAGATCGACGAGCGCTCGGGTGTGCCGGTCTACCGGCAGATGATGGATCAGGTGAAGTACTACGTCGCCGGCGGGACTTTGAGGCAGGGTGACCAGCTTCCCTCGATCCGCGAGTTGGCCTCCGCCTTGACCGTGAATCCGACCACGGTGGTCAAGGCCTACACGGAACTGGAGCGGGACGGAGTGATCGAGATGCGCCATGGCAAGGGGGCGTTCGTCTCCGGTCGGGCGAAGGCGATCACGCGGGAGGAGCAGGAGGTGGCCCTCCGCCGCAGCGCCAAGCAGCTGGCGGTGGAGGCGACGCAGCTGCAGGTGACCCCACCGAGGGTGATCACCGTGGTGCGGGAGGAGCTGAACGCCGTGAACCCGTCGCCTTCCGCCGACGAAACCCCCGTGAAGTTCACCGTCGTCCCCGGACGATGAATCCGGAGGACCGCCCATGGCCGCCGTCATCGAGACCCGCAACCTGACCAAGTCCTTCGGACGGGACGTGGTGGCGGTGAGCGGCCTGGACCTGTGCATCGCCCCTGGGGCGGTCTACGGGTTGATCGGAAGGAACGGGGCGGGGAAGACCACCACCTTGCGGCTGCTCATGGGGCTGCTCCGGGCGGATTCCGGGTCGGCGCGCGTGTTGGGATGCGACTTCTGGGAGGCCTCGCCGGCGATCCGCCAGCGCGTCGCCTACGTCTCCCAGGGTCACCTGGCCCCGGACTGGATGGCCTTGGAGGACCTCGACCGCTACGGAGGGCACTTCTTCGACCGCTGGGATTCCGCGCACGCCCGATCCTTGGCCCGGCGCTGGGAGCTTCCCTGGAAACGCCCGATCGGGAAGCTCTCCGGCGGCAACCAACGCCTGGCCGCGCTGGCCATGGCGCTCTCCGCAAGGCCGGAGGTGCTCATCCTCGACGAACCCGCCGCCGGGCTGGATCCAATCGCTCGCCGCGCGCTGCTCGTCTGCCTGACCGAGGTGCTTTCCGACGGCGACGGCGCGACGATCCTGCTCAGCACCCACCTGCTCTCGGACCTGGAACGCCTCGCCTCCCATGTCGGCATCATGGACCGGGGCAGGCTGGTGGCGGAAGGCGCGGTCGAGGATTGGCAGCGCACCATGCGGCGGGTCCAGGTGGTGTTCGACGGCGCGAATCCGCCCGAGGGTGTCTCCATCCCGGGAGCCATCCGGACACAGGTCCTCGGGCCGGTCATGACCTCCCTCGCCCGCGTCGACGACGACGGCCAGCTCGACGGGCTCCGACAGATCCCGAACACGCGCGTGTTCGTCTTCCCCCTTTCCCTCGAGGAACTCTTCGTCGAGTTCTTCGACCGTCCGGCCCCGGCCGCCGGATGGATTCAGGGAACCGATTCCGGCCGGTCTGGTGCAGGCGTCGAGGTGGCACCCCATAAATGTGTGGGCCGGGGTGTCGTCGCGGCCGCGGACCCCTGCGGAGGGGACTCCGATGTTGAACCTGCCCGGGCCGGCCGGGAATCCTGTGGCGTATCCGTCCCGCCGAGGGAAGGATGAAGCAGTTGCTCGGAATCCCATGAACACCCGGCTGAAATCCTGTCTGCTTGCGGTCGTCGCCCTGTCGGCCGTGCTCCTGGCGCCGCGGGCCCTCGCCGCCGACCCCGCCGCCGCCGACCCCGCCGCCGCCGCCGCCGTGATCTCAGGCATCCGGACCCAGGGGACCAACCTCCTCGTCACCGTCCGGTATCCGGCCGGCGCCCGCCGGGTGGTGCTCGAGTCCCGCGGCCGGTTCCTGAAGGGCACCTGGACCCCGCGCGCCGTGGTCCTGCCCGGTCTGCTCGAGACCGAGTCCGAGTTCACCCTTCCCATGGCCGAGTCCAGCGAGGCCCTGCGTGCGGTGATCGACGACGCCGGGTCGCTTCCGCTTCCGGTCGACTTCTACGCCGGCCTGCGGGACTTCGAGGCGGAGATCCGCAACACCCAGCCGGCGTCCAACGATCCGCTGGTCCGATTCGGCACGGTTCCCGGCACCCCGGAAACGACGACGTTGCCCGGTTCCATCGCCGACGGCCCCGTCAACCGCCCGGTCTCGGAGTCCGACATCTGGAAGTTCTCCGGCTCGACGCTCTATTTCTACAACCAGTTGCGGGGGCTCCAGGTCATCGACGTGTCCAATCCCGCGGCCCCGGTCCTGCGCGGACGGCTGCCGCTGGCCTCGTACGGGGAACAGATGCACGTGCTGCCGGCTCCGATCGCGGGCGGCGACTGGTTGGCGTTGCTCACCCAGCCCGAGTGCCGGTGGGACGCCACCGCGGTCCAGTTGGTCCGCAGCGTCGGCGGACGGCCCGAGAAGGGTCCCAACGTCGAACTGCCGGGCCGGATGATTGAAAGCCGCCTCATCGGCGACGTGCTCGTCCTCGCCACCCAAGGCTGGACCAACCGTTCAGTGTTGGTGACCAACGTCACCACCGGCAACGGCTTCGTCTTCGATTCCGGTGGGGTCCGTCCGTCGGACGTTCTCCCCTCGACCAACGTCGTCAGCATGTTCGTCTCGGAGGCCTTCACCCTGGTCTCCAGCGTGGACCTCTCCGATCCCGCGGCTCCGGTCGTCCGATCCTCGATCCGGTCGACGGAATCGCCCACGGCCATCCACGCCACCGACCGTCTGCTCTTCGTCGCCAAGTCCTCCAACGCCTTCGGCTGGTTCGACGGCCTCGGCTTCGGCCAGGCGGTCACGACCAACATCGTCGAGGTCTTCGACGTGTCGGACCGTTCCGGCCTGCTTCGCCGGACGGGATCCTTCAGCACCTCCGGGCGCGTGGCCGACAAGTTCAAGTTCGGTCTCGACGGCGAGGTGCTCACGGTGGTGTCGCAGGTGGATGGTCGCTGGAACGGGAACGCCTCCGGCTTCCAGCCCCCGCGGGTCGTCCTCGAGACCTTCTCGGTGTCGGACCCCGCCGCGCCGGTCCGGTTGGGCCAGCTGAACCTCGTCACCAATGAGAACGTCTTCGCCACCCGCTACGACGCCGGACGCGCCTACGTCGTGACCTTCCGCCAGGTGGACCCGCTCTGGATCGTCGACCTCGCCGACCCGACGCGGCCCTTCGTCCGTGGAGAACTCGAGGTCCCGGGCTGGTCGACCTACATCGAGCCGATGGGCGACCGCCTGCTGGCCATGGGCGCTGAAGGAAGCCGCGCCGCGGTCTCGCTTTTCGACGTCTCCAATCCTTCCGTACCCGCCCTGCTGGACAAGGTCTTCCTCGGGGACGGCTGGTCCTGGAGCGAGGCCAACGCCGACGAGAAGGCCTTCCGGGTCTTTGCCGACCGTGGGCTGGTCCTGCTGCCCTGGCATGGCCGGCGCGGCACCAACGACTGGTTCCAGGGGATGCAGTTGATGGAGTTCGGCCGCGACTCTCTGACCCTGCGTGGCACGATCTCCCACGAAGCCCAGGCCCGGCGCGCAACGCTCGTCGCCGACCATGTCCTCAGCCTTTCCGCCGGGGAGCTGGTTTCCGCGGGCATCGCGGATCCGGACCATCCGGTGGTCCGATCGGTCCTGGATCTCTCGCGGCCCGTGGACCGCGTCTTCGTCCATGGCGACCAACTCGTCCAGGTCGCCTCCGGCCGTTGGACCGCCGGAAACGACGGCTCCGGCCCCCTCTCCGTGGGCCTATCGACCTCCGGCGATCCGGACACGTTCCTCGCCTCGCTCGCATTGGACGGAAAGCCGTTGGTCGGGGCCGCCTTCCGCGACGGCCTTCTCCACCTGCTGCGGCGGGGAGCCGACTCCTACCGCACCGAGTCGGTGTTTCGGACCAATACGCTGGTCTTCTGGCGGGCCGTTCCGCCGATCCAGCGGACGGTGACCAACGAGGTGACCAGCATGGTGCCGCAGCCGCCGATAGAGGCCTGCACGGAGACCGTCCGTACGGTCGAGATCCCCGCGTCGCCCGGTTCCCCGTCCTATTTCACCAACATCTTGGTCCGTCGATGCACCCTGGAACCGGTGCCTCCGCTGCTCGTCACCAATCGCGTCGTCGTCCAGTACGAGGACTGGCAAGCCCCTGTCTTAGCGACCAATTCGGTCGTGGTGACCCAGCTTGTGGACGTCCGGGTGCCGGGCGAGACCGTCCTCGATGTGATCCGGGTGCACGCCTCCGGATTGAGCCGCCTCGGCTCGGTTTCCCTGACCAACTCCCTCGATTCCTGGGCCGGCCCCACCTACCAGGCCCACTGGCTGGCACCGGGCGTCCTCGCCTTCGTCGGGCAAGGCGGCGGCTATCCCTACTTCGCCTTCGCGGACTTCGCCGGTCCGGTCGGGCGATTCCCGATGATGTACGGTTGGGGTGGAACGGAGATCCTCGCCTTCGACGTCTCCGTTCCCGAGGCCCCGGAACTGGCCTCGCGGGTCGGACTTTCCCAGGTCGACATCGACCGGGTGTACGTGGCCGACGGCAAGGTGTTCACCTCGGCCACGACCTCGGAATGGGTCCCTCCGCTGGCAGTTGGGACGAACCAGGTGGTCGACTTTCCCCTCTGGTGGCATCGGCAGGGCTCGTGGCACACCCACCACGCCCTGACGGTGGTGGATTTCACCGACGCCACCGAACCGGTGGTCCGCGCGAAGGTGCCGCTCCCGGGCGACCTCGTCGGCATCTCCCATGGTGGGCACCTCCTGTACTCGAAGACCAATGCCTGGAGCCTGTCGGGGAGCGTCTCGTCCTCCCTGATGGCCCTGGCCTACGACGGCGTGGGAGCCAGTCTGGTCGCCTCCCGGGAGCTGCCCGACCGCGGGGAGGCTCCGGTGTGGGTCCGCGCCGACGGCCGGATCCTGGTGGGGTCGTCGGGCCGGCCTGTCGTGGAGACGTGGGCCCTCAGCCGCGAGGGCACGCTGGAGACCTACGGCTCCGCCACGCTTCCGGGGAGCACCTACCGGTTCTTCGAGGTCGGGCCGCTCCTCCTCGCCGAGGGCGAGTTCCGGATGACCTCCTTCGAGTTGGATCCCTCCGGCACCGGTTTCCGGGTCTCGGGCACGGCGGAACGGTCTTGCAGCGTGTGGGTGGATCCCTTGACGGCCTCGGCCTCGGGTTCCGGGACCCTTTGGATTCCGCGGGGTGATTCCGGACTCTGGCCGGTGTCCTTCCAGGCTCCGTGAACAAGCCTCCGCGCCAGCAAACCGGACGAAGCGCAACGGGGCGCGACGGCGGCTTCACGCTGGTGGAGTTGCTCACCGTGGCGGCGCTGATGGGCGTGGTCGCGACCCTCGCCGCCTCCGGTGTCGCACGGGCATCTGCCCGGGTGAAGGAGCTCCAATGCCTCGACAACCTCCGCCAGATCGCGCTGGCGAACGAACTTTACCAGAAGGAAACGTCGCGTCGTCCCCGCAGCCTTTCCCATTTGGCGGAACGTTCGAATCCGCTGGGACGCGGGTCCCGGATCCTATGTCCCTCCGATCCCGCCTCGAGGCCCGCCCCGGTCGACGGCGGCGCCTCCACGAACCAGCTGCGGGGTTGGGGCAACCGCGCCAACGCGAGCCAGCAGCCCGACTGGGTCCTCCACCAGCGTGACCCCGAAGGGCTGTCCTTCGAACAGGAACTCCGGGAGACGGCCGAGACCCGGGACTTCTCCTACCTCCATCCGTTCGGCTGGCGGCGGGTGGCGTGGGAGCGGCTGACTTCGGGCGGACGCCAGGCCGGCCTCGCGGTGTGCCAACTCCATGGCATCGCCCTGCGCCAGCAGTCGCAGGGCCGTGCCAGCCATCTTGACTTCGAAGGCAAGACGCTGCGGGTCCAGCAGGATGGAGCGGTCGTCAACCGGAGGGTCCTGCGGCCCGACGGCTCGCCACCCCAGGTCAGTTCCAACCCGGGTCCGGTGACCGACGACTATCCCTGGGACCTGTACCTCGACCTTCCGCCCGCCCCGGCCCGGCTCTGAACATGGAAGCCGGCCGCAACCCGGACCTGACGCTGGTCCCTGACGAGGACGTCTCCCCGGGGCGTCCCGGGACGAGATGGCCCCGCCTGCGGCGCTGGCATGGACTGCTCTGGGCCGAATGGTTCGCCCATGCACACCTGATCCTGCTCACGCTGCTCGTGTGGCTGGGAACCGTCTGGGCCGTGCCGATGCTGGCCCATCCGCTCTGGGTCCTGACCCCGGGCATCCTCTTCGCGTTGGTCGCCGGCCCGGCGTTCGGCGGCGTGGATGTGATCCACGGCGTGGAGGAGTTCACCTTCGCCTACCCGGTCACCCGCACGGAGCGGTTCCTCTCGCGACTGGCCCTCGGCGGCGGACTCACCGTGTTCATCTCGGGCGCCGGGGTGTACCTGCTCGAGGACCGGCTGGCGGATGTCGTCGTCCGCGCCTTCCTCAGCGCCGGCATCACGCTCGGGGACGTCAATCCCTCGATGCTGCTGTACAGCCTGATGATCGGGTTCCCGTTCACGGTGTTCGCGCTCGGCTTCTCCGTGGCGCTGCTCTCCACCGGCCGCACGCTCGCCTTCACCTCCTGGCTCTGGGGGCTGCTGGGGGCGCTGGCGCTCATGCGGTTGGCCGTGCAGTGGGAGGAACAACGCTTTGAACGTCTGAACGGCCATCTCTCCGTTCCGCTCCTGGCCGGATGCTCGGTCGGCTCGCTGTGGATCGCCTGGCGCCTCTACCGCCGCAAGGAGGCCGGCGCCGGTGTCGCCCCACTCCGGATACCCCGGTCCTGGTGGGGCTGGATGCTCGCCATCCTTGGCGCCGCCGCCGGGATTGGCGTACTCATTTACTGGTTCGCCGTCAGCGCCGCCCGCGTGTTCTAGGCTCCCCGCCCCCGAGGGTTTCGCCGGGCCACCCGCGCGAACCGCTCCTTGGCGGCGTCCTCAGGGAACGGACCGCAGCCAATCCAAGGCGCGGATGGGGTCGGTGAACACCCGCACCACCAGTCCCCGGTTCGCGCAGGCGGTTTCCCAGAAGGTGACCAGGCCGGCGGTCTCCGGATTGTCCGGGAGCAGCAACGCCTCCCGGAACTCGGACGCCATGCCGCAGGACTGGATCTCGTTCGCGAGCAGGTAGAGGTCGGTCACCGAATGGCCTCCGCCGAGTTCCCGGCAGTCGGTCAGGAACCGCCGTCGACCGGACGTCTTGGCCGCGGCGATACCCCGCCGGACCGAGGTCTCCAGTTCCTCCCGGGAAAGGCGACCTGAGTAGGTCGCCTCGATGTGGTTCGCGCCCTCGGGCAGATGGATCGAGACGGTCATGTTGATGCGCCCTGCGTTCGACCGGGCGGGATCGGCGTCCGGTTCAGCGCGGCGTGACCTCGAGGCAGACCGCCTCCTTGGTCGAACGGGCGAAGATGCGTCCGCCGGAGACCACCGGGGTCGTCCAGCACTTGCCTTCCAGTACCTTCGCCCGGGCGAGTTCCTTGTAGGCGCCGGGCTGGGCCTCGAACAGGACCAGTTCCCCGTCGTCGTCGAGCGCGAGCACGCCGGAACGGGTCAGGACCACGTGGCCCGGGCCGAATCCGCCCTTTTCCCACTTCACGGTGCCGGTGGCGATGTCCACCGCCTTGACCGGTCCCGTGCCGTACTCCTTGAACTGGAACATGCCGTACAGGTGGCCGTCCTTCAGCACCGGCGTGGACCAGTGGTTGGCGAGGGGCTTGTTGCCGGGGAAGCGGTAGATCTCGGTGGCGGTCCACTTCCCGTCGGCCTTGGAAACCCGCGCCGCTGCGGCCCCGACGCCGTAGCCGGCGGAGCAGTACACGATGTCGCCCGAGACGACCGGCGAGGCGGCCGTGGAAACCTTGTAGGGGAAGGCGAACTTCCACAGCTCCCGGCCGCTCGCCGGATCCGTGGACACCAGTCCCGACTGCACGAACCAGACGATCTGACGCACGCCGTGGATCTTCGCCGGCACGGCCGTGGCGTGGGTCATCTTCTCGTCCCCGATCTTCCAGAGGGTGGCGCCGGTCTTGGCGTCGAGGGCGAGCAGGCTTTCGCCGGGGCCGCCTCCGGCCACGAAGAGACGTCCGTCCTCAACCACCGGCGACTGCGCGTTCTGCCAGGAGATGTTGCGTCCGGCGTGTTCCTTCACGAGGTCGCGCTTCCAGGACTCCTTGCCGGAGGCCACGTCGAACGCCTGCACCACCAGTTTGGCGGAGACCGTGTACACGAGCTTGCCCGCGACCGACGGGGAGGACCGCGGACCATCGCCGCCCTTGTTGCCGCCGGTTCCGTCGTCGCCGCCGTCCCCCGTCTTCATCGTGCCGAGCCCGCGGACCCACAGTTCCTTGCCGTCCTTCGCCGACCGGGCCACCAGGGATTCCTGGACCGCACCGTCCACTTCCCGGAGTTCCTGGACGAAGCAGCGGTCCCCGGCGACCGCGAAGGAGCTGAAGCCGGCCTGGCTGGGCACCTTCCAGAGCACCTTGGGTCCCGAGACCGGCCACGACGTGGCGATGCGTTCGGAACTGGTCCCGTCGTGGTTGGGTCCCCGATAGCCCGCCCAGTCGGCGGCGGATCCGGACAGGGCCATGGCCATGGTCAGGGCGAAGGGGAGCGGATGGAGATTCATGGTTCCCACATCGGGCCGGAAATGGCTGGCCCGGTCAATCGCGCCCCGAAAGCGGAAATCCGCGTCCATCCTCCGGAACGGCCTTGGCGGGATCCGTGAATTCGGGGTTGAATGCCCGGTCGCCCGCCCCCGTCTTGGACGGGCTGTACCTTCCGTACCGGTGTCCCTCCATGGGCTTCAACGGTTGCGGAATTGGCATTAGAACCGAGCCTGACACGTAGATCATGCAATCCGAACGAATCCACATCCCGGGACTCCGCCCGGTCGCCCTTCTGGCTGCCGTTGCCGTGTTGGCGCTGAGCGCCTCCGCGGCCTCGAACGACAAGGTCAACGAAAGCCTCCTCCAGAAGGACTTCCCCTTCCAGGGCGCCTGCATCGGCGCCTCCTTCCCGGCGAAGAACACCGCCATGAAGGGCCTCGCGATCCGCCTTCCCGGCGGCGCCGGCGCGAACGTCCTGTTCGACACCGACCTCTGCCGCGTCGCTGCCGGCTGGACCGGTGGCTACATCAACACCCACGGCGTCACCTGGGACGGCGCCCATGGCGGCCATCCGTCCATCGTGGGCACCCAGCAGTTCGGCACCGCGGTGGTCCCCGGCGTCTCCCTCGGCGAGGAGTTCAAGGACTCCCGCAAGGAGCCGTTCGGACCGACCAGCGACTCCGTGGTCCGTTGGGGCGGCCTCCGCCTCGCCGGCGACCGCGTCCAGCTGGAATACACCGTCGCCGGGGACATGCGCGTCTCCGAGCAGCCGTCCGCCGTCGCCGCCGGCGACCAGACGGTCTACTTCCGCACCTTCCAGGTCGCCGCTCCCGCCCGCGGATTCCTCTTCTTCAAGACCCGCAAGACCACCTCGGCCTTCTCGATCCTCGTCGCCGACGTCGAAGGCGCCGACAGCAAGGTCGACAACGGCACGGTCACCTACACCGGCAACGGCGTGAGCACCCGCATCCGGGCCTCGGGCCTTCCCAAGGGCGCCTCGCTCAAGGTGAAGGACGGCCGCGTGTACGTGCATCTCCCCGCCGGTTCCAGGGTCTCGCAGCCCTTCCGGGTCGCCGTCTGGAGCGGACCCGCCTCCGGTTCCGCCGCCTTCGAGACCGCTGCCGCCACGCCCGTGGCCTTCGCCGACATCTCCAAGGGCGGTCCCGCCCGCTGGCCCCAGCTCGTCGAGACCAAGGGTGTCGTGGGCAAGGGCGACGGAGCCTACGTCGTCGACAACATCACCCCGCCGGTCGACAACCCGTGGAAGCGCCGCGTGCGCATCGGCGGCTTCGACTTCTTCGCCGACGGCAAGCGCGCCGCGGTCTGCACCTGGGACGGCGACCTCTGGATCGTCTCCGGCATCGACGAGGGGCTGCAGAACCTGAAGTGGAAGCGCTTCGCCTCCGGCATGTACGAGACCCTCGGGCTCCGGATCGTCAACGATGTCGTCTACACCTCGGGCCGTGACCAGCTGACCCGCTACACCGACGTCAACGGCGACGGCGAGGCCGACTACTACGAGAACTTCAACAACTCGGTCACCTCGACCGAGGGCTTCCACGAGTTCCTCTTCGACCTGCAGACCGACGCGCAGGGCAACTTCTACTTCGCCAAGGCCGGACCGGTGAAGGGTGGCGGCCGTGGCTTCGAGACCATCTCCCGCGATGCCGGCACGCTCATGAAGGTGAGCGCGGACGGCAAGCGGTTCGAGACCGTCGCCACCGGCTTCCGCGCCCCGAACGGCATCGGCGTGAACCCGTGGAACGGCCAGATCACCACCGGCGACAACGAGGGCACCTGGGTGCCGACCTGCCCGATCAACTGGGTGAAGCCCGGCGGCTTCTACGGTGTCGAGGACCTCGCCCATGGCGCCGACGTGAAGTCGTTCCGCCAGCCGCTGACCTGGATGTCGCACGACGAGTACGACAACTCCGGCGGCGGACAGGTGTGGGTGGACAGCGACAAGTGGGGGCCGTTCTCCAAGCGGATGCTCCACATGAGCTACGGACAGTGCGCGCTCTACCTCGTGCTCCAGGACGAGGTCGACGGACAGATCCAGGGCGGCGTGGTGAAGTTCCCCGTGAAGTTCGCCAGCTCCGCGATGCGCGGCCGCTTCAACCGCGCCGACGGCCAGCTTTACGTGGCCGGCCTCCAGGGTTGGCAGACCAAGGCGGTCAAGATCTCCGGGTTCGACCGCGTCCGCTACACCGGCAAGCCGGTCCACTCCGTCGAGTCCCTCAAGGTCACGTCGAAGGGTCTCCGCCTCACCTTCACCCATCCGCTGGACGCCAAGGAAGCCGGCGACGCCCAGAACTTCTCGGCGCGCCGCTGGAACTACCGCCGCACCTCCGACTACGGCTCCGCGACCTACCTCGTCTCCGATCCGAACAAGAAGGGCCGCGAGAACGTGGCGGTGAAGAGCGCGACGGTCAGCGCCGACGGCCGCACCGTGGACCTCGAGATCCAGGACTTCCGTCCGGTGAACCAGCTGGAGATCAAGTTCCAGATCAAGGCCAAGGACGGCACGGCCATCGAGCAGGAGTTCCAGTGCTCGGTGAACGCCATCCCGGGTTCGGTGGCCGCGAAGTGATCCATCTGGGGTTCCGACCCCAACGAAGGGACTTGTCGCCTCCGGCGGCAGGTCCCTTTTTCTTTTTTGCTCAGGTCCGAACCGAAAGCCAAGGCATCCGGATCCGCAACCTTGGGCTCAGGGTTCCATTCGCCCACCGTTTCGATCGCGTCCGAACAGGCCGGCTGGCTCAATCCATTCCTTGCGGATGAGCCGCAACGATCTGGAGCGCGGTTGCCAGCTCCGCTGAACCGATCCTGGGATCGGAGGGTGGGATGCGTTCCTTTATCACCCGCGTGAACCGGGGCGTCTTCCTCAACGCATCGAACCTCAGTTGCATTCGATGCCATGGGCGGCGCAGGTTTTCGATGGCCTTCTTCAGCCACCAGAAGGATCCGCCAGTCCATCGGTAGACATTGCGAAAGCTTCGATCCACCAGCCGTTCCGCGTTCGGATCCGAAAGCCCCGTTTGCCGGATCACCACCGGAACCATCGACTTCAGATACCGTTGGTAGTCTCCGGGAAACGCGGTGTGATCGCGGACGCAGGGCGTGATGCGGCTATCGTTGCCGGGATGCATCTGATACACGATCGAAGGCGTCGGAAGCATCTTCTGCCGGCCCATCAGCAGGGACATTTGCCCCATCAACACTTCCGGTATGATACGGCAACGTTCATAACAGGAAGCGTTGACGGCAACCTGGAGCATTTCCCTCAATACAGGCGTGCGATAGACAGCGTAGAAGTTCGTATAGAAGTTTCTCGACCATTGCATCACCCGCTCGACCGCGGACTCCTCGTCGCGAGACGGGTATGTTTCCAGATAGAACTCACCCTTCGGCTCTGCATGCCGCATGGAGACGAACTGGCCCATGCACGAAGCGCAATCCGGGTTTTGCTCCAGATGAAAAAGGCAAGAAAAAAGTCCCGATGGCAGCTGGAAGTCATCATCAGCCCAAAAACAGCAATAGGGTGAATCGACCTCTGACACCGCTTTACTGAGCTTGTCTAGAAGACCGCAATCGTAATGTTTCCATTCAACGTTAAGGCGGCCTTGCTGAGATTCAATGCCGGACCTGTTCTGTTCCGCGTGAGCAGGAACGCTCGAGTCGGCGATGACAGTATGAAATGGGAAATCGACTACATTTGAATAATGCAGGAGCCTCTTGATGAAGTTGGATCGATTGAATGTGGGAACAATTACTGTAAGCTTGTTCGCTAAGTCAGGTTGGCTCGGAAGTCCCATATCTCTTGCTGGATCCAATGTTGACTCTTCGTCGAGGAAGACGTCTGGGTCAATTCAACCTCGGTGTTTTTGGAAAACAATTCAAAGTGATGACCAAGATCGCACTTTGGATCTCTTCAGTGAACAGTGCTGGCCTTGTAGTTGAGGTTCTTCCGTTTCAGGAAATCAATTTTGGCGCAAATGTGCCATCGACAGAGTTTGCCCAAGTGGCTGGTTCCAGAGCTCCGTGTGGAACCATTGCCCTCCTGAGCTTGAAAAGAATGGAGCGCCAACCTGATGGCCCAAGTTCCTCGACCAACGTGTCTGCGACACTGGACACCCGACGCTTCAGTGCTGCAATCCGGCCCTTCTCTTCGGCGGAAATCCCGGCTCGACCCTGAATTTGAGCCCACCCGATCGAGCCGACCACACCGGCAGCGCAGACGTCTTCGCGGCTGAGTACTTGGTCTGCGAAGACCCGAGTCGGTCCGTTGAAGCTGTGGAGAACATCGTGAAATGCAACGATTGCTCCCTCGGCGAGGTGGGGAAAGAACAACTCGAAATCGGCCCGTACACCTTTGGCGGTGTGGTCACCGTCAATCCAAAGCAATCGAATCTTTCGGCCGGTCACCCATGATCTTGCCAGCTGGCTCGAGTAGGTTTGGTGAAATTCGACGAGATCTCTGACCCCGGCGGACTGGATGTTGCTGTAAAATTCATTTGCAACGGAAGAAACCCCGGCTTGAGAACTCTGCCAAAGTGCATCCCCTTCCAATGGGTCAACCGCGATCACTTTTGAGGTGCTGAATGCCGCGGCTGATTTTGCCAGCAGAATCGTTGAGCGTCCTTTGAAACTCCCGATTTCCAAAATGTCTCCATTCGCCGTGGGTACCGCTGCGAGGAGAATCAGAAATTCCATTTCTCTTTGGGTCATCAGACCTTCAAAACGAGACCCATAGTCAACCATTGAATTGATGTGACTATGAAGACCGTGTGGAATGTGGATTGGAGTCATTGATCGATTCAGGCGTCGGAGGCTCGCGACGCATTTCGTTGGGAAGGAGAACGTGGCATGGTTCGCAACTTGGTATACTTGGTTGCCACCACGAAGGCGCTACTCCATGCAATATAGTAACCCGGAAGTCCGTCCAAGAATCCCAGTCGAAAAAGATATCCTCTGATGAATCGCCACCACGGGCGTACAACCAAGTCGAATACGGTTGCCCGGCGTCCGGATGCCGAAGCTGCAACGGCAAAGGCCTCGCTATACGGTCCGATCTTCGTGATTTGCCGGTCGATGCTTTCGTTGCTGAAATGGAGCAAATCCGAATGGAGCCTGCCGATTCGGTTGGGAGTCCTCAAGATCGCATGCGGTTCCTCCCCAGCCCAGAATACGCCTTCTCGGCGGGAAAGGCGGATGACCCGGTCGGGGTACCAGTCTCCGTGTCGGATCCATCGACCGAGGAACTGAGTACAGCGTGGGATGCTGTAAGCCCCCACTTCGATCCCCGACCCGGCGATCGTGGCGCCGATCTCATCGCGCAGTTGCGGTGGAACCACCTCGTCCGCGTCCAGGTTGAACACCCACGGCTGGCGGGTCTTCGCCAATGCGGAGTTCTTCTGCCCCACGAAACCCTTCCACGGTTCGCGGTGCACCACGGCTCCGAAACCTTGGGCGATCTCCTCGGTCCGGTCCGAGACCTCGAGGTTGAGGACGACATGGATCTCGGCAGCCCACCCTTGGACGCTGGCGAGTGCCGCGCCGATCCGATGTTCCTCCGCACCCGCGACGAGGTAGACGGAGATTGGCAACGGGTGCCCGTGGATGGGAGTGGTCGAAGCCATGGATTGCAGCTGGATCACTCCTCCCGCGTCATCCGCACCTGGACGTTGAGGATCTGGGCCCGGCTTCCCTTGAAGATGCCCTTCATCGGCGGCACGTCCGCGTAGTCGCGTCCGATCCCGATTTGGACGTGACGCTCCCCGTCCATCATGTCGTTGGTCGGGTCCAATCCCACCCAGTAGCCGGTCGGCGTGTACACCTCGAGCCACGCGTGGGTGGCCACCGCCCCGATCAGCGTCCCGGTTGCCGAACCGTCCTCCGACGCCGGCGGCGGATCGGTCTCGATGTAGCCGCTCACGTAGCGCGCCGGGATGCCGGCGACGCGGCAGATGGCGATCATCAGGTGGGCGAAGTCCTGACAGACGCCTTCCCTCGAGGTGAGGAACTGCTCCACGTCGGTGCCGGAATCCGTCACCCCGGGCCGGTACTTCAGGGTCTGGAAGAGGTGGGTGTTGAGCCCGAGAAGCGACGCCGCGAACGGCGCATCGGCCGGCAGGAACTCCCCGGCCAGTTCGTGGACGGCCGGCACCGGCCGGATGAACTGCGACGGCCGCAGGAAGTCGTGCAGCTCGCGCCTCCGGTCCTGGTACATCTGCCGGGCCTCCGCGATGGTCAGGTCCAATGCCGACAGCGCGTCGTTGAAGGGCTTCGTCTCGACTTCGCACGCCGAGGAGACCACCAGCCGCTGGTGTCGGTGCGGGATGGAGATCGTCTCCACGAAGTTCCCGAAGTAATCGATGTGCGACTCCACCAGCACGCCCGGCTCGATCAGCGTCTGGTGGCGCGAGACCTTCTGGCGCAGCGAATCCCGCGGACGGAGCCGCAGTTCGCTGAAGCTCTCCAGCGCCGGCTCCGGATAGACGTACTCCGTGGTGTGTTCGATGTGGAAACGCATCGGCCGGGTCAGCGCAGGATGTTGAACGCCTGGTGGTGGAGGTAGTGGTCGCTGATCTCCGTCGACAGCACGCCCAGATCGGCGGCGAGCTGGTCCAGCCAGGCGCCCAACGGCGGCCGAACCCGGCCCGTCGGCGGCGTGAACAGCGAGGCCAGGTCCGCGAACTCCACCGTTCCGGAAAGCTTCGCCGCGGTGCGCAACGGCGAGGACGCCGTCGGGGAGCGACGCCCGCCTCCACCGACAAACGCGAGGCTGTCCTCGATCTCCCCCAGGCAGCCCAGCACCGAGCGGGGCAACGCCGGGTCCTGCAGGACCAGCGCCGCGATGTTCGGGGCGGTCGGACGCGCCTGATAGAGGCTCCGGTAGGCGTACTGGCAGGACAACACGCGCAGGACCGCGTCGAGATGCCCTTCACCGGCGGCGTCCTCGCCCTCCGGCCCGCGCGGGTCGGTGAGGAAACGGCGCGCGATGCGGGTGGTGGCGAGCGCCCTCTCCACGTTCTGGCCCAGCTGCCAGAAATGCCAGGCGTCGTCGTGCAGCATGTTCTTGGTCGCTGCGCCGGCCAGGGTGTCGGTGGTGTCCAGGAAGTGCTGCTCGAACTCCAGCAGCCGCACCGGATCTTCGTCCGCCTTCCCCTCCGCCGCACCGGCCGCCAGCAGATGCATCCGGTGGATCACCATCCAGACCTCCGGCGGGATCGATTCCCGGGTGGCCCGGGCGTTGTCCCGCAGCCACCGCGTGCAACTCAACACGCTGTCCGCGTTCCCCGTGTCGAACAGCACCGACCGCACCGCACCCGGATGCTGCGCGTCGTCGTCCGGATCGACCGACGGCCGGTCCAATGCCGCCCAGAGCCGCGAAAGCAGCCCCTGCTGGTCCCGCCCCGCGGTCTCGTCCCGAAGCCGGCGCAGGACATGCAACGTCCGCGTGGTCTGCTCCGCCCGCGCCTTGTAGCGCCCCATCCAGTAGAGGCTGTCCGCCGTCCGGCTGCCGAGGCGCAGACGCCGCTGGTGTGCGACCAACACCGTCGAAGATCCGCGACCGGCCTCGCCGGGTGGGCGGCTTCCGTCACGCAGGATCCAGGTGTCCCGGATCCCTCCGCCCAGGCCGCTGGAAATGATCCTCGAATCCTCCTGTGTCGCGTGCCGCGTCAGCGCCAGCGGAAACACCCGGGGCTGGCGTCCACCGAAGACGAAGAGCCGCAGTCCCGCGTGGCGCGGCGACATCCCGGCGCCGACGGTCGGCAACGTGGTGCGCGGAAGGTATGGTTCCGCCACGTAACGCTCCGGATCCTTCCGCAGCTCACGCAGGAACTCGGCCCGATCCTCCGCAGGCAGGTCCCTCGGATGCCACACCAGCCGGTTGGACCGTTCATGCACGTGCTGGAACATCCAGTTCTCCGGCGACGATTCGACCATGTCCAACTGGTCCGGATCCCCGCAAAGGCGCCGCTCGATGGTCGGTATCTGCAGCGTTCCCTTCCCGTAGAAGCGCGAAAGCCGCGGCAACAGGGCCGCGATGGCCCGGTTGTCGCCCAGCCCGGTCCCGATCGCGTTGGCGATGGTCACCGTGCCCTTGCGGACGCAGGTCATCAGTCCGGGCACCCCCAGCGAACTGTCCGAACGGAAGGCCACCGGATCGATGTAGGCGTCGTCGAGGCGCCGGTAGATGACGTCGATCGGCTCCAGGCCGCCGATGGTCTTCAGGTAGCAGCGCGAGTTGAGGACGATCAGGTCGCCTCCGCGCACAAGCGGGATGCCCATCTGGCGCGCGAGCCAGCTGTGCTCGTAGTGGGCGCTGTTGTAGGCACCCGGCGAGAGCAGCACCACGCGGGGTTCCTGCACGCCCCGCGCGAACCCGCGCAGGTGCTCCAGCAGTTCCGTCGGATACCCCTGCACCGGCGCCACGTCGGCCGTCTCCAGGAGGTCCGGTGCCGCCTGCGAGACCACCGCCCGCGCCTGCAGCCCATAGGTCACGCCGGTGACGTTTCCCACGTAGTCCTCGATCACCACCCACCGTCCGCGCGCGTCCCGGGCGAGATCGAACGCCGCGAGATGCACGAAGGTGTCCTCCGGCACGGCGAGTCCCATCGCGTTGCGCTGGTAACCGGGGTCGTCGTAGACCAGCTCGAACGGGATCACCGAGGCCTTGAGCGCCTCCTGGGAGTCGTAGATGTCCCGGAAGAACTCGTTCCAAACCCCGAGCCGCTGGAGGACGCCCCGGCACAGGAAGTTCCAGGTCTCGGG
Organism: Verrucomicrobiales bacterium; assembly: GCA_027483345.1. GTDB lineage: Bacteria > Verrucomicrobiota > Verrucomicrobiia > Limisphaerales > UBA9464 > SXXZ01. The sequence continues at coordinate 19,450 of JAIXUV010000041.1, forward strand.
ACCGATGATCCGCGGGAAGGCGTCGAATGGAACGATCCAGTCCCCGGCATCCCCCTCGTCGTACAGGGCGAATGTCACCCCGAGGTCCCGCATCAGGCGGCGGCTGCGTTCGGTGAGTCCCGACTGGCCCTGCGGACCCAGCTCTGTCAGGCGCTCCCGCAACGTCCGATAGGCTTCCGCGGCCGGCCCTGAGGCGAGGGCGGTTTCATCCAGGAGGGAATCCTGCTCTGGAAGGACTTCGGTCATCGGGTCGGCGACGGCCATCCTACCCGCGTTCTCCTCCCCGGAGACAAAGGCAAAATTGGGAATCCGTCGCGGTCGCCGACGCGGTCGCCTCCGGCCGCGCGCCTACTGCACCGCCCGCAGCGTCCAATCGGGCCGGTCCGCCAAGTTGGACCACAGGCGCATGTCCTGCAGGCGGCGCCGGTCGAGGTTCTCGACATGGCCGTCGGCCAAGGCGCCGACCGCACGGAGGTTGTAGCGCGGATGCACGTTGCCCCAGGCCTCCGGGCCGTCCTCCGGGTTCCAGTCCACCGCCCAGCGGCGGGCGTTGAGGTAGGGCGGCTTCACCACGAAGTAGCCGGGGACGACCTTCCCCTCGAAGGGTCCACGCGCCGAGGCGAAAGCGATCATCTCGGCCGGTTGCTGGATCTCCGCCGACTTCAGCACGCAGAACCTCCCGAACCGGTCGAAGGCGCGGTCGGTCGGGGGAAGTTCCAGGTCGTCGCCTCCCATGAACACGGAATTGATGCCAAAGGACGGGAACACCGATGCGGCATAGGTCGACAGTTCCGGGTTCTCCATCCGACGGAACGCGTCGAGGGTCCGGCGGTTCTCGTTGATGTAGAGCGCGTCGAAGTTCTTCCCGAGATACGGGGCGATCCGCCACGGATAGCGGGCGTTGATCGGGTGCGGAACGGGTCTGCCATCGAAGTCGACCGCTTCCAGCCCATAGCGGTATCCGGGAAGCACCGAGTCCGAATGGTCGTCCGCATAGACGCGCCAGGCGACGAGCAGTTGGCGGGCGGATGAGAGTTCGTTGACCTGCGACGCCCGATATCGGGCCTTGCCCAACGCCGGAAGCAGCATGGCCGCCAGCAGGGCGATGATGGCGACGGAGACCAGCAGTTCCACGAGCGTAAAGCCGGAAAGGCCCGGTCGGGTTGGACCGGGCTGTCGGCGTATGGAACCAAGGTTCGTCACAGGCGGGGTCAGCCTCGTTGGGGACTGACGCGGACGCTTCCTGCCGATTGCCATTCTTCGGCGCTGGATTGCCGTCCGGGTGCCGACCTTAGCATCGGGTCCGCAGGGGTCCAGTGGCCAAAAATCGCCGTCGAGGACCCGGGTTGCCTTGAACCTCCGGCCTCGACACGGATTCCGGCTGGAACACCGGCTGTGCCGGCCCGGCGGAAGGCGCTCGGCGCCGACATTCAACACGCTGGACTCAGCGGGGTGGGTTGGCGGAGTTTGGCCCCGTGATCGGCGCGACCCCATGAAGACCCTGCACCTCTACCTGCTCCGGCAGGTTGCGGCCACGCTGGTCGTCACCGTCGGCGTCTTCACCTTCGTCCTCCTGCTCGGCAACGTGCTCAAGGACGTCCTCGACCTGCTCGCGAGCCCCAAGGCCACGGCGGGGGTCCTCCTCCAGGCGCTCGCCCTGCTCGTCCCCTTCGTCCTCAGCTTCTCCCTGCCGATCGGGATGCTCACGGCCACGCTGCTGACCTTCGGACGCTTCAGCGCCGACCAGGAATTGACCGCGGTGCGCGCGGCCGGGATCAGCCTGGTGTCGGCCGTGATGCCGGTGGTGGCCCTGTCCCTCGCCCTCTGCGGGGTCTGCGCCTGGTTCAACTGCGACCTCGGTCCCCGCGCCCGCGTCGCCTTCAAGGAACTCCGCGACACCGTCGTCCGCGACACCTCGAACCTCTCCCTGGGTGAAGGTCGCTACATCGAACTCGGCTCGGTCACGCTCTACGCCCGACGGATCGAGGGCGACCAGATGCGCGACGTCCGCGTCTTCGCCTTCACCAACGGCGTCTGCTACCTCGACCTCTTCGCCCCGGAAGCCGAACTGCGCCGGGACACCAACCGTTTCCCGTCGGAACTCGCCCTCAGGAACTGCCAGGGACTGCTCCTCATGGCAGGCACCTGGCAGGGCATTTCGGCCGAGGAACGCGTCGAACCCATCTCCAGCTTCCGTCCCCGCCGACAGGATCCTCCCAAGCTGAGCGAGATGTCCCTGCGCCAACTGCTCGCGGAACGCCGGCTGCGCCGCGGGGAAGGGGTGGACGTCACGCCGATCGAGGTCCAGATCCACCGCCAGGTCGGCTTTTCCTTCGCCTGCCTCGGCTTCACGCTGGTGGGCATCCCACTCGGCATCCGGGCCCACCGTCGCGAGACCAACGTCGGCGTCGCCATGGCCCTCGTCCTGTTGCTCGCCTACTACGGGTTCATCATCCTCGGGCAGGCCCTTGAAACCCGCCCGAACCTGCATCCCCAGTACCTGCTCTGGGTTCCCAACATCCTGTTCCAAGGGGTTGGCGCATGGATGCTTGCGAGGGCAGACCGCGGTACCTGAGCGGCTTCGGGCCGGATGCGTCTGTTCCTCAAGGGATCCGTCGCGCCTTCCGATATCGGGTTGGATCGTTATGTCCAACCCCGCTCCTTCCCCCCTCGAGGCGCTCTCAGCGCTGACCGAGAAGCTGGCCCTCGAACTCGTCTTCGCCGCTCCCGGCAAGGACGACGGCCTCCTTCCCTCGAACTCGCTGGTCTCCGACATGCAGGACTTGGTGTCGGCTCCGGGTGGCGGGGTGCCCACGCCCCTCGTGGACGCGGTCGCCGCGCTGCGGTCCTCCGTGGACCGCGTGTTCGACGCCGGCGGCGCCTTTCCCGCCGAGGAACTCACCCGCCTGAGAGACTGGATCTCCTGGCTCCAGTCGGCCATGGGGCCGGCCACGCGGGGAACACCCCTCCCAGCCCTGCCGGCCACCCTCGGTGCCAACCCTCCCGCCGAGACCACGACGTCCGCCGAACCGGCCGACGCCGCTCCCGCCGCTCCGGCTGCCGAGGCCGGTGCCGCCGTCGACCCGCTGGTGCTGAACCTCGCCGACGACGCCGAACTGTTGCGGGAGTTCACCAACGAATCCCAGGAGCACCTGCAGAACATCGAGCTGGGTGTGTTGACCCTCGAGGAAAGCCCGACCGACGCCAACACCCTCAACTCCATCTTCCGCGCGTTCCATACGTTCAAGGGCGGTTCCGGCTTCCTGAACCTCCGTCCGATCAACCGCCTCGCCCATGAACTCGAGTCCCTGCTCGACCTGGCACGCCAGCAGACGCTGACCATCGACTCCGAGGTCATTGAACTGATCCTCCAGGGAGGCGACACGCTGAAGCGGTTCGTCGACCGCATGGACTCCCAGCTGCGCGGTGAGAATGCCGGCGAACCGATCCTGATCCCCACCGGCCACCTTCTTGAATCGGTCCGCGCCGTGATTGCGAGGTCGGGTTCCCCATCCGCCCCGGCTCCGGCACCCGCGGTTCCCGTCTCCGTACCGACCCCTTCCGCCGCCCCGGTGCCAACGCCGGCTCCGGCATCGACCGTTCCGACGGCCCCGGTTTCCGCACCCGTCCTGAAGGTGCTGCCGCCGGATCCTCCTGCGCCGACGCCCGCCGCCACGGCCGGATCCGCACCGAAGTCCGCCTCGAAGGGGGGCGAAGCCTCCAAGGACGGCGGCGCCGCGATCAAGGTCGACACCTCCAAGCTCGACGCGCTCGTCGACCTCGTCGGCGAGATGGTCATCGCCCAATCCCTCGTCGCGCAGGATCCCGCGCTCACCGGCGTCCAGAGCCAGATCCTCATCCGCAACCTCGCCCAGCTCGGCCGCATCACGAAGGAACTCCAACGCGTGGCCATGTCGCTGCGCATGGTCCCCGTCCGCGGCGTCTTCCAGAAGATGAACCGCCTCGTCCGCGACGTCTCGATGAAGGCCGCCAAGCAGGTCGACCTCGTCACCGAAGGCGAGGAGACCGAGCTGGACCGCACCATCATCGAGGTCATCGGCGACCCGCTGGTGCACATGATCCGCAACGCCGTGGACCACGGCATCGAGAAGCCCGACGTGCGCGTCTCTCGCGGCAAGCCCGCGCACGGACGTGTCCACCTCAAGGCCTTCCATGAGGGCGGCGCGATCGTCATCGAGATCGAGGACGACGGCGGCGGCCTCCCCAAGGAGAAGATCTTCAAGAAGGCGGTCGAACGCGGCCTGGTGAAGCCCGACGCCAAGCTCAGCGACAGCGACATCTACGGCCTCATCTTCGAACCCGGATTCTCCACCGCCGAGGTGGTGACCGACCTCTCGGGTCGCGGCGTGGGCATGGACGTCGTCCGACGCAACATCGAGCAGCTGCGCGGCAAGATCGTCATCGATTCCACGCCGGGGAAGGGCTCCAAGTTCTGCATCCACCTGCCGCTGACCCTCGCGATCATCGAGGGGCTCCTCGTGGGACTCGGCACCGAGCGGTTCATCCTGCCGACCCTGTCCGTCCGGGAATCCTTCCGGGCAAAGCCGGAGATGATCATCTCGGTGCAGGAACGCGAGGAGGTCGTGAACGTCCGCGGGCGGCTGATCCCGCTGCTGCGTCTCGACAGCTACTTCGGCATCCGCGAGCAGTCGCTGCCCGTGACCGAGGCGATCGTGGTGGTCGTCGAGGCGGACGCCCAGGTGCGTTGCCTGCTCGTGGACCAGCTCATCGGCAAGCAGGAGGTCGTGATCAAGAGCCTCGGCGAGACCTTCCGCAACAACCCCAACCTCGCCGGCGCCGCCATCCTCGGCGACGGCCGCGTGGGCCTCATCCTCGACGTCGCGTCGCTGGTGAAGCTGAAGCCGCTCAAGCCCGCGCTGGCGGCGTGACGATTGCCCGTGGCCGCCGCAGCCAAGCCGCGGTCACCCGTTTCCCGCATTCAAACCACGAACTGGTCTTTCGCAATCTCAGTGGTCAGTGGTCAGTGGTCAGTGGTCAGTGGTCAGTGGTCAGTGGTCAGTGGTCAGTGGTCAGTGGTCAGTGGTCAGTGGTCAGTGGTCA
>JAIXUV010000382.1 GCA_027483345.1 Verrucomicrobiales bacterium
CCGCCGACGCCGCGGCCGACGCGGGCGGCCCATTCCAGGGGGAGAAGGCGCAGGAGTCCGAAGAGGACGATCAGCAGGGCTTCCAGCAGGCGGGAGAACACGTGCGGCGACGATATTCCCAACCCGGACCGGAGTGGGAGGGCGATTTTCGGCGCCAACGACCCGCCGATTCGCCGCTTGCTGATGGGGCGCCTTCCTAGGCATCGTCCGCCCACTTTACGCGTATATGGCAGAACTCAATGGAAACCTCCTCGTCGCCCAGTCCGGCGGCCCCACCAGCGTCATCAATGCCTCCGTGGCCGGAGTCATCACCGAAGCGGGTCACCACGAGTGCATCGAGGAGATCTACGGCGGCCTGAACGGGATCCTCGGCATCCTCAACGAGGAGCTGATCGACATCAACGACGAGCGGTCCAAGGCCATCGAGGGCCTGAAGCACACGCCCGCCGCCGCCTTGGGCACCTGCCGTTACAAGATCGACTTCAAGAAGAAGCCCGAGAAGGCCGCCCAGGACATGGACCGCCTGTTCGAGGTCTTCAACGCGCACAACATCCGGTACTTCTTCTACGCCGGCGGAAACGATTCCCAGGACACCGCGCACAAGATCCACCTCGAGGCCGTCAAGCGCGGCTACGAGATGCGCGTGATGGGCGTGCCCAAGACGATCGACAACGACCTGCCGGCCACCGACCACTGCCCGGGCTACGGATCGGTGATCAAGTACAACTCCGTCACCGTCGCCGAGATCGGGCTCGACGTCGGCTCGATGGCCACCGACGACGGCTCGTGCTGCATCGTCGAGGTCATGGGCCGTGCCGCGGGCTGGATCGCCGCCGGCACCGTGCTCGCGAAGCAGGGGAACCCGGCCAATCCGCCGCACATCATCCTCCTGCCCGAGATCGCCCTCGACGAGGCGGCGTTCCTGGAGCGTGTGAAGTCCGTCGTGGCCGAACACAAGTACTGCATCGTCGTCTGCGGCGAAGGCGTGAAGAACGCCGCGGGTGAGGAGATCGGTGCCGACAAGACCCGTTTGGACGCGTTCGGACACCCGGTGCTTTCCGGTGCTGCCGACGCCTTGGCTTCGATCGTGCAGGGCAAGCTGAACCTGAAGACTCGGACCGTGAAGCTGGGCTACGCGCAGCGCGCCGCCGCGCACTTCGCGAGCCAGACGGACGTCGACGAGGCGGTCGCCCTGGGCGCCTCCGCGGTGCGTGCCGCGGTGGACGGCAAGTCGGGCTTCATGCCCAAGCTGGTGCGTCTTTCCTCCAGCCCCTACCGCTGGGACGTCGCACTCGAGCCGCTGGAGAACATCGCCAACGTCGAGCACTTCATCCCGCGTGACTGGATCAGCGAGGACGGCTTCATGCCGAACGAGAAGTTCGTCGAGTACGCGGCCCCGTTGATCGAGGGCCAGGTCCAGGTGCCGATGAAGGGCGGGTTGCCCCAGTACACGGTCCTGGCCAAGAGCCGGGTCGAGAAGAAGCTGGCGCCGCGTTCCTGATCGGCGGTCCTTTCCGAACGGCCCGGGTTGAACCCGGGCCGTTTCCGTTTTCCGGGTCGCCTCCGGGAACGGCGCGGTTGAACAACGGGCGCGGACGGTTTTCCATTTCCCTCCAATGAGTTCGCAGAATCCCAGCCGGCACATCCCCGCGGCGCCGAACGGACCGCGGCGGCACTTCGCCTCCGACAACTACGCCGGGATCACGCCCGAGGCCTGGGCCGCCCTCGCCGAGGCCAACCAGGACCACGAGCCGGCCTACGGCAACGACCGTTGGACCCAACGCGCCGCCGACCTCATCCGCGCGGTCTTCGAGACCCCCTGCGAGGTCTTCTTCGTCTTCAACGGCACCGCCGCCAACTCCCTCGCCCTCTCGGCCTGCTGCCAGAGCTACCACAGCGTGCTCTGCCACGAGGTCGCCCACGTGGAGAAGGACGAGTGCGGCGCTCCGGAGTTCTTCAGCAACGGCTCCAAGCTGCTCCTGCTCCCCGGTGCGCTCGGCAAGCTGACGCCGGATGGCATCGAGGAGGCCGTCCAGCGCCGCACCGACATCCACTACCCCAAGCCCAAGGTCGTCACCGTGACCCAGGCGACCGAGGTCGGCACGCTCTACACGCCGCAGGAACTCCGCGCGATCGGGGCCATGACCAAGAAGCACGGCCTCCGCTTCCACATGGACGGCGCCCGCTTCGCCAACGCCGTCGCCGCGCTCGGGGTCGCCCCGCGTGAGATCACCTGGCAGGCCGGCGTCGACGTCCTCTCCTTCGGCGGCACCAAGAACGGCATCCACGTCGGCGAGACCGTGGTGTTCTTCAACATCGAGCTCGCCGAGGAATTCGCCTACCGCACCAAGCAGGCGGGCCAGCTGTGCTCCAAGATGCGCTTCATGTCCGCTCCCTGGCTCGGGATGCTCCAGGACGGCGTCTGGCTCCGGCACGCCGGACACGCCAACGCCATGGCCGCGCTCATGCACGAACTCATCGCGGAGGTGCCCGGCGTCAAGGTGCTGTTCCCACGCCAGGCCAACAGCGTGTTCGTCGACCTGCCGAAGCCGCTCATCCAGAAGCTCTGGGACCGCGGATGGCTCTTCTACAACTTCATCGGCGAAGGCGGCTGCCGTCTCATGTGCTCCTGGGATACCCGCGAGGAGGACGTCCGCGCCTTCGCGAAGGACCTGGCCGAGGCGGCGTCCTGAGCTGAGGCGAAGGGCAAGAGAGGTGGATGGCGAACCGCGGGCCTGCGGTTCGCCACGCCAGAGCCGGGGGCGATCCCCAAGACAGCGGAGGGCTTCGGCCGGTTCCGGCCCGCCGAAGTGAAGGGGCTTACCAGCGGGGTTCGCGCCCGTGCAGGTGGCGGACGAGGAAGTCCATCCGCCGACGGCTGCCATAGGGCGTCTCCGCCGCGCCGTGGTTGGTCGAGGGCATCACCAGCAGCTCGAAGTCCTTGTCCGCCCGCACCAGTGCGGCGCTGACCTGCAGGGTGCTGGCCGGGTCCACGTTGGTGTCCACCTCGCCCACGATCAGCAGCAGCTTGCCGTTCAGCTTGCCGGCGTCCTCCACGTTCGAACTGCGCCGGTAGCTCTCGTCCACGGGCCAGCCCAGCCACTGCTCGTTCCACCAGATCTTGTCGACCCGGTTGTCGTGGCAGCCGCAGTCGGCGACGGCGACCTTGTAGAAGTCACCATGGTCCAGGAGCGCCCTCAACGCGCTCTGCCCGCCGGCGCTGCCGCCGTAGATGCCGATCCGCCCGAGGTCCATCCAGGGACGGGTCTCCGCCGCCGCGCGGATCCAGATCCGCCGGTCCGGGAAGCCGGAATCCGCGAGGTTCTTCCAGCTGACGTCCTGGAACGCCTTCGAACGCTGGCTCGTCCCCATGCCGTCGAGTTGGACCACGACGAATCCCAGCTCGGCCATGGCGTGTTGACGGGTCGCCCGGCCGAATTCCTTCGGCGCGAAGGCGCCATGGGGTCCCGCGTAGATCTCCTCGACCACCGGGTACCGGCGGTTCGGATCCAGGTTCGACGGACGGATCACCACGCCGTGGATGTCCGTCTTTCCGTCGCGCCCCTTGGCCGCGAACCGCTCCGGGACGGTCCAGCCGGTGGCCAGCAGCCGGGACATGTCGCCACGTTCGAGGATGGTCAGCAGGCGGCCGTCTTCGGCGGACCTGAGTTCGGCGACCGGCGGCTGGTCCACGCGGGACCAGGTGTCGATGAACCACCGGCGGTCGGGGGAGAACTCGACCTTGTGGGTGCCGTCGCCCTCGGTCAGCACCACCAGTCCCGAACCGTCGAAGCCAACCCGGCACAGGTGCAGGAGATAGGGGTCCTGACCCGGCCGGATCCCTCCGGCCAGGAACCAGACCTGCCGGCGCTCGACGTCGACGTGTTCGACCGAGCGCACCACCCAGTCGCCGCCGGTGACGGCGTTCTTCACCGTCCCGGTCCGGGCGTCGACCAGCCACAGGTGGCACCAGCCGCTGCGCTCGGACATCCACAGCAGCTCGCCGGATCCGTCGAGCCACTGGCGCCAGGTCTTCGCCGTCCAGTCCACGAAGGTCCGCGGCGTCTCCTCGACCACGGTGCGGACCTTGCCGGACCGGTCGATGGCCAAGATGCGGTACACCTGGTGTCCCCGCTGGTTGTAGTCGACGTAGAATTCCGAGCCCTCGGGCGACCAACGGATCGGGATGTCGCCGTCCTCGGTGAAGGGATTGGCGAACAGGGCGTGGTCGGGATCGATACGGTTGCCGGTCCGTGCCTCGAAGAGCGCGATGCGCGGGGTGGGGAGGGGATCTCCCGGCTTGAAATAGGAGTGGGAACGCAGCGCGGGTTGGGTCTGGCCCTTGGGTAGCGCCTCGATCCAGGAGACGATGTGGGGCGGCACCGCCTGGACACGGCGTCCCACCACATGGCTCGAATCGGGCGACCAGTGGACCTCGGAGACGTAGGCGTTGGAGACCGTGCCGTCGGTGGTGAGTGCCCGCGAGGTGCCGTCGGCGCCGCGCAGGTGGAGGTTGAAGTTGGTGATGAACGCGGTCCAACGGCCGTCGGGGGAGCTTCCCGGCGCCTTGGCCTCCCGGCGTTCGGTGGGACGCTCCGCGTTGGCCTTGGGACGGCTGCTGCCGAGGAAAACGGCCCGCCCGGGTTCCTCGGTGGCGAGGAACGCGTCCACGGTCCGGCCTTCGCGGTCGGTGCCGATCCAGACATGGCCGGCGAAAGTGTGCTGGCGTCGCTCGGTGCCCGGCCGCAGACGGCCATAGGGACGGCTGACACCTTGGTCGTCCAGCCAGGACAACTCGACGTCGTCGCCGGTGCGGTTGACGAAGGTCAGCTCGGTCTCACCGCCGGTCGTGCGGGAACGGCGCGGGGTGGGGCGTCCCTGGAGCGGTTGGAGTTCGGAGGGTGGGCGGTCGTCCTTCTTGGGCTCGAGCTTCGGCAAGGGCGTGACCCAGGAAGATCCGCCGGCCCGGAATCGGAGGGTGCGGAGGCCGTTGGTGGAGTCGACGGCGACATCCTCCAGCGGGAGGGTGTCCGGGACGAGGTTGGTCCCGAGTTCGCGTCCGAGCGCGCGGGCGAGTTCCGCGGCGTCGAAGAGCGGTTCCCGGCGTCCCTCGGGCAGGGAGACGAACACCCATTCGCGGGTGCCGGGTCCGGTCTGGACGCGGTACCAGAAGCCGGACTTGTCCGTGAGCCACTGGGGGCGGATGCCGGTTCGGAACACGGTGTCCCGGGTCCGCGCCTCGACGGAGAGGGCGCGTTCGTAGTCCGACCTGGAGCCCTGGGCGCCGAGACGGAGCACCAGGGAGAACAGCACCAGCAGGAGGCATCCGCTTCGCATGGGGACCGATTCTGGCCTCGCTGGCGGAGGGGTCTTGCTGCACCCTCCCGACATGTCCGCCAAAGTGCGCACAGAGAGCCCCGGCAGCGCGGCGCTGCTGGAGAGCCTCCCGGTGGCGGTCCTCGCGGAGCTGTTCGAGCATGTGCCCGACACGGCGTTCTTCGTGAAGGACACCCTCGGGAGGTACGTCGCGGTCAACACCTCCATGGCGGAGCGCGTCGGCGCCTCCTCCACGCGCCAACTGCATGGGCGGACCGTCCGGGACTTCTATCCGACCGACCTCGCCGAACGGTTCGCACGGCAGGACGAGGCGGTGCTCCGGAGCGGACGCCCGATCCTCGACACGTTGGAACTCCATTGGTACCCGCGCCGCAAGACGGGCTGGTGTTTCACCACCAAGCTTCCGCTGCGGGATGTTGCGGGTCGGATCGTCGGCGTGGTCGGCGTCTCGCGGGATCTCCACGCACCGGCCGGCACCGGACAGATCCCGCCGGGATTGATCAAGGCGCTGGACTACCTGGAGACGCAGTATTCGGAACCGATGTCTCCCGCCTCGCTGGCGCGCATGGCCGGCCTGCCGCCGGTGCGGTTCGCCCGCATGATCAAGCGACTGTTCCGGATCACCCCGAGCCGGCTGATCTCGCAGACGCGCCTCGCCGCGGCCTCGCGCATGTTGGAGGACACCGACAAGCAGGTGGCCGAGATCGCCCATGCCAGCGGGTTCTACGACCACAGCGCGTTCACGCGCGCATTCCGTTCAGCCACCGGCGCCACGCCCAGCGAGTACCGGCGCAGCCGGCGCGCCGAGCGCGGCGGTTGAGCGATTGACGCGGATTCCACGGATTTCCCCGACGGTCGCGGCCCAACGTTTCCCTGCTCCCTGCTCCCGGCCACTGAGGGGTGGTTTCAGGGCAACGCCCGGGCCTTGAAGCCGATGATCCCGCCGATCGGCCGTTGCACGCCGGTGATGAAGGGGTGGCAAGGTTGGTTCCGGATCTCGAATCCTTCCTCGCCGTCGTCGAAGACGAGCGTCACCACGCTGCCTCCATCCATGTTGATCGCGTCTTCGGCACCGAGTTGGCGCATCATCTCCCCGGTCTCCACCGGCGTGGCTCCCTCGCTGTAGCCCGGCTGACGGCCATCCACGATGAGCCAGTAGAGATACCGTCCATCCTCGGAGACCCCGGCGACCGAGGCGGCCTCGGGTTCGTGCCGCTCATACTGGTTCGTCCCGCCGAGGAGGTTGATCCACATTCCGCCGACTCCCGCGATGGCGTTCGGATGGTTGGTCATCGGGGTGAAGTGCCGGTAGAGCACGGCGCGGCGGTCCTTGAGGATGAGCAGCGAATCGAGGTTCGGGGCCTGGGGCGAGAACTGCCGTCCGTCGTTGATGCCCAGGCTGTCAAGGCGGATCGTGACCCCCGGGAAGTAGGGGAACGGATTGAAGGAACCGGCGCTCATCGCCACCTGCAGGCCGTTACGGAGGAGGAAGTCCGAGGCGTAGATCGTCTTGAGAGCACCGCCGTCCTCCGGTTCCGGGGAATGGACGACGGCCTCGACTCCCGGGGCCTGGAGGTCGATGCGGACCGCATGGGCCTTCATCGGGCGCGGCCTGGAGAAGTTGGCCCGGCGGACATCCACGCCCTGGAAGGCTGGTGTCCAAGGCTCCCAACCCTCCTCGGGTGCAGGCCAGGACTCGGTGAACCGCGGCCGGGGGAGGTTCGGCAGGAACCAGAGGCACGCCCCCGCGAACACGGCGACGAGCGCCGTGATCAGACCGATTCGACGAGGATTCCGGGTGGCGGCAAGCCACTCCGCCGGGGAGCGCATGGGTCCACGGATTCAACGGACAGACATCCCTCGGCCTCAAGTTCCATCTCTGGCGACCTTGCCCCTCCGGACCATTGACTCCTTACTACGTCGGTGCATCTGCCCGGCGACCTGAATCCCTCCGAGGAAGAGGAGACCTCGACGGCCGAGACGACCGGCAAGCGGACCGATCCCAGCAGGAAGTGGTTCCTCTGGCTGGTGGCCATCGGGGTTGTGGCGTTGGTCGGCGTCTTCGCCGCCCGCCCCGCCTACCGGCTCGTCAAGGAGCAGCGGGCGAGGAGCCTCGTGCCTCGGGTGCAGGCCGAACTGGATTCGGGCGACCTCACGGCGGCCGGGAAGAGCGTCCGACTGCTCCTCGGCTTGGCACCCCGGGATCCCGGGGTGTTGCGGTTGACCGCGGACTTCTGCACCCGCGTCGGCAATCCCGACGGACTCAACTACTGGAACATGCTGCTCGCGCTGCCCGGGGCGACCCGGGCGGACCGGTTGGCCGCGGTGGAGTTCGCGCTGACCCTGAACCGTCTCGACGTCAGCCAGCCGCACCTCCAGAAGATCCTCGCGACGAACGCCATGGACCGGGAGGCGTTGCGTCTGTTGACCCGGCACTTCCGGTTGGCCGGAGACACCGTTTCCACGCGGGCCAGCGCCCGGAACTGGCTCGAAGCCCACCCTTCCGACCTCGAGGCGGAGTTCACGCTCGGTTCCGTGCTGCTCGGCGCCCCGGACGCCGCATCCCGCTCCGAGGGGGCGCGTCTGCTCTGGGGACTGGTCGCCGGCGGATCCGAATGGAGCGAATCGGCGGCCACCCTGCTGGCCTCCAGCGCCTCTCTGAACCGCGGGGAAAGCTCGGTGCTCCTGCGCATGCTGCGGGAGAAGCCGGAGAACCGTCTCGCCGCGGAACGCCTGCGGCTGCGCCTCGACCCCGAAAAGCGGGACGAGATCGTGGACGGAGTCGCCTCGTCGGTGACGTCGGAATCCCCGCTCCCGGAGCTCGTCCCGGTGGTCAGCTGGCTCGCCGAGGCCGGCGCGCTGGACCAGGCGTTGTCGCTCCTCCCGGTGGCCCGTGCCGCGACCAACGCCGCGCTCCTGTCGGTGCGGGTCCAGATCCTCCTCGAACGGAAGGAATTCAAGGAGGTCGAGACGCTGCTCAAGCAGTCCGCGGAAGGGGGCTCCGGCATACGTCTGATCGAGTACGTCGCCGAATGCTTCGCCGCCATGAAGGCCAAGCAGCAGGGACAGGACACCGACATCGGACCCCATCTCGACAGTGCGTTGTCCGCCGCCGGCAGGGATCCCCGGGCGCTCGCCTTCGTGGCCGGCTACTCCGAATACCTGGGCGCCACCCGAACCGCGATGAACGCCCATCTCCGTCGGCTGGAGTGGCCGCCGGCACTGCTGGCGTCCGCCTCCGAGGCGTTCCGGCTGGCCCGTCTCATCGGCGCCGAGGACTCCATCCACCAGGCGGTGCGCCGTCTGTCGGACGCGTTGCCGGGCGACGTCGGGCTCAAGGCGCTCGAGGCCTACCAGGCGGCGCTGCTCAAGATTCCCGCGGCCACCACGCGCGAGCAGTTGGTGGAACTCCAAAGGACCCACCCGGACGACATGCTCTTCCGGGCCAGTCTCGCGCTGACCGAGCTGCGGGCCGGTCGGGCCACCGAAGCCTTGGGGTTGCTGGAAGCGGTGAACGTGGACTGGAAGTCGGCCGACCCGCGTTGGTACGCGGTCTATGTGGCGGCCCTCTCCGCCAACCAGCAGCGGGAAGCCGCCCGCATCCACGCCCGCCAGATCACCCTCGACAAGCTGACGACCAGCGAGCGTCTGCTGCTCGACGCCGCCCGTTGAGCGGGTTCACCAAGAAGAATCCCTCACGCCAAGGCGCCAAGCCGCAAGGGTGTGAGGGACGGGAAGGGGATCGTGCAGGCTCGGATTCGATGACCTGCCGGGCTCTCGGGCTCGGTTCACTACCACGGGTGCCAGGGCGCCAGGGATCCCTCTCGGAACCAGCCTCATGCCGACGTTTCGGCCCCGTTTCCGGTTTGCCGTTGGCGCCTTGGCGAATTGGCGTGAGGTCTCCCTCGAGGAGATTTCCCTCCTTCCCGATTCGACGCTTCCAAGCAAGTCAGGGAGCCGTGCCGCTCAATCCCGGAGGCTCAGCCGCAGGTTGCGGAACCAGGTCTCGTCCTGGTGGTCGGTCAGCATGATCCGCCCGTGTCCGGGGGCGAACCCCGCCTTGTTCCGGAACTTGCTTGCGGCGACCTGGCGCTTCCACTCGTCGCTGTTCGTGTCGGCCACGCCGACCCGCTTGCCGTTGAGCCAGTGCTCGAGACGGCCGTTGTTCACCACCACACGGCTGTGGTTCCACTCGCCCGCGGGATGCAGCGGCTTGCCCGGCTCCGGCTCCTGTATGTCGTAGAACGACGCCGTGGTGTGCGACCCGCCGCGACGGCCGTCCTCGTGCCGTTCGTCGTCGATCATCTGGTACTCGATCCCGAGCCATTCTCCGGCGCCGGAGACGTCGGTGACCCAGTACTTCACGCCGTTGTTGCCGCCCGGCGCGACCTTCCAGTCCCAGTCCAGGGTGAAATCACGGAACTCCTCGCGGGTGATCAGGTTTCCGCCACGGCCCTTGAGGTGGATCGTTCCATCGGCGTCGGTGGACCAGCCACCCGAAGGCGCCTTGCCGCCGGCGTCGGTGAAGTCCGCCAAGGTGAGCGTGCGGCCCGGGCCATGGGACGCGATGCATCCGGCGGCCAGCAACGAGAGGAGGGGAAGGAATCGGCGCATGGAAATCTGAACGAAGCTACGAATCGCCCGCCTGCCGGTCGAGACACGAAGTCGGTCCGGGCATCGATGCTGGGAAGAAGGACTCACGCCAAACCGCCAAGCCGCCAAGGAAGGAGCAGCAAACTCGGAGCAGGGAGCTGAAAGCCAACAACCGGGGGGCAGCCGCCAAGGCAGGTCCTCCTCCGTGCCCTCCGTGTCTCCGTGGCACATCCTGAAGAGTTTTCCGCGGGCAAGGATTCCGCTGGGACATGTCCCCTAAGCCGACGCTGTCGCCGGGCTCGCTGGAGTGCCTTGATAGGCCACTGATCCATCATGCTGAATGTCTCCAGTAACTCGGGTGAAACAGTGCCAACACTGCCAAGAGTGCCGGAATGCTGAATGGCAGCAATACTGAAAACCAAAGGCCCAAACGGAAGCAGGCGCGCCGATACCGGTCTGGATCGAGCGGACGCACAATGCGCTCCGACAACGGACCGAGAAAGTAGAATACATTGGCGACTCCGATCATGAACAAGTAACCGATACCCGGAAACAGCGTGGTGAATATGGTGACCTCGAAATCGGCGTCAGGAGGCAACAGGATGGAACCAACGGCGACATATGAGATGAAGGCGAGAATCCCGGCGACGACGAGCGCCACGTTGTATCGAAGTCGGTGAGCGTTCCACCAAGCAAAGGGAGATGCGGTGGTATCAGTCACGGTGCGAGGTGGCCCAACGTCTGAAGCGCCTTGTTAGCGAACCAACCTCGTCGGACGAGGGGCAATGACGTAAGAAACTGGAAAGGCATCGAGTGCTGACTATCAACGGTTTACGAAGCCAGTTTCTCAGGAGGCCATGTTGCGCCCGATCGGTTCACTTCTTTTGAAATTCGGCGGCTTGCGATAACAGTTGGGCATTATAGCGCTCGGTTAGCGCAAAAAGTTGGGCATTGTGAACTTCTGTCTGAGCCTTGAGTTGAGCGTTGAAGACTTCCGCTTGGGTTTTAAGTTGAGCGTTGTGAGTCGCGGTCATCCAAAGGGTTGAGGCGCCTTGCAACGCTACGAGGACGAGAGAGAATGCCACGACAGTAGGAATGCTAGGTTTCATCTATTTTTGTCTTTAGTGTTGGCTGTTGTTGCTGCGGAGAAATCTCAGTGGCCACACGCAAAGCTGACTGATGCCGAGTAGCGGGCCATGGGTGTCCGATTTGGAACCGTGACGTGCCCGCGCTCCTCGTCATTCGGTCAAGCGACTTGTTGGCCGAGCTTGCACCCCGGACCTTCATCACTTGCCTCTCCCTGCCGGGTGCAGCCAATCCAGGATACTGTCCCAATTGATAACGACGACCGTCGCAGCCACCAAAACGACTATGATCGCTCCGATCAGCATCAGTCTCCTCAAATTTGCAGTGGGCCCAATATTCATACCAGAACTTCCGATGATCGTTTGTCTCTGTCGGGGTCGCCGTACGTCCTCAATCGCGGATGACGGCCAACCACCCAAGCTCAGCGGCCCGGCGCACGGGACGCAATGATTGCAACGACAACGCTCCCGCCGGGTTTGCTGAAGCGCCTTGTTAGCCACATCACTTGGTCTTTTTTTGTTCTAACTTCCATTTCTCGTATGCATTTCTGCAATCACTGCAAACGTAAATCCAGTCCGTCTTCGGGTCGTCAGGTGTTTTGCCACACCCTCCAAGTGAATACTCTCGGTGGTTAGGAAACAATCGTCGTTCGATATCGCGGGATGGCCCGTTAGGTCCGCGTCTAACCAAGCCGTAGGCAATCTCCACCTCTTTGTACTCCATCTTGGTTTTGTGAATCTCGCAAACCTCGATGTCGTAAATAGTCTGACTGCCTGACTGCACCTTGCACAGTTTAGGGATAGAGATGCTGTAGAATGGTTTTTGAACGACGGTGAAAGTGTAAACCCGATTTGTGTCCAGTAACACGGGACCGAACTGTTTGTCGGGCGGCATCCACCAACTGATGTCCAAACTGTGGTTCGTATCGCTGATGACAAGGTCAACGAACTGTCCTCGCTGCTCAAACCTCGGCTTCGTGGTGATGACAATCGTCTGCGCGGGACGCTCGTCTGCCGAGGCCGAAACGTAGACAAGAACAACCAAGATAGAGAGGGTGAATTGGCGCATAAGGTGCGTTCGGTGGGCTAACGTTAAAGCTGAGCCGCACGGTTGCTTGGCGCGAAGCGTGCGTAAGCACGATTCGTGACAAGCATCCGTGTTGGCTCTAGCGCCTGGTTAGCCTCCGTTTTTGAATCTCGAATCTGGGACCGCTGGTGCCGGTCTGATAAATTGTATTCCATCGCGTGTAAAAACTATGTTCTTTACTGGTGGTAAGTGTTCGTCTTCTGAGAACTGGGATATCATCATCGATCTCATCATATCTGTCATCCGCTGACTAAAGAATGAATCAACCTCAGAAACGAAAGCCTCGCTGTAAGGAACGGCTAATCCGGACTTTTTCGATATCGCATGAGTCGTGCAAAATACGTATGAATCAAAGCCGCCTTGATGATATGTGACGGTAATGCATATCGCAAAATCGATCTGTGACGTATCACGATTCAAGCAGCTTAAAACGAGATTCTCAAACTCATCGGATTCCAAACTGGAATATCCATTATTCACCGCGATCAAAATTCCTGAATGGAGCGGTAGCTCCAAAGCCTTTTTTGTGTTTTTAATCTGTGAAGCAGCTTTGGTCGTAGATTTAGAAAGTGGCTCACGTAGTAATTCCTTCACCAACTGACGAGCTTCGGGCATAAGTCGCTTAATGTCTAAATCTACCTCTTTGGGTAAAATAAAATGCTTCCTGAGCTCTGAGAGAATTTTCTTCTGGCGGCTCTCCTTCTCCAATCCCTCCTCTTCAAATATTTTTAATTCAGCGACCCCAAGCGGTAAAATATAATCTGCATTCTCGCCTGCACATTTTTCTATTTCTTCAGCGCTCAATCTGCGGCCGCCGACTTTTTCGACCACTACATCAATAAATGATTCGGTGATGCGTGGAACGTTTAGAGCTGGGCGGGGGTTCATTGTGGCTAACGGAGGAAGCTCAGCGACCCGGCGCTCGAAGTGCCTGGATTGCAAAGAGAACGCCACCGCCGGGTTCGCTGAAGCGCCTTGTTAGGCTGCAATCTTCGAGTCTCTACTTTGTGTCGCATAAATCATCCAAAGAATTGGACCGACAGCAATCACTGGTGCAATCAATAAGCCGCCATCGGTGAATGAAATCAACATGGCGATAGCAATAAACAATGCTGTGTGGAAGCCAACACCAAATCCGAACATCCTCCGACTCCAAGTAGATCCGGCGACTGCGATGTAATAGGCCGACACAGCAACAAGCGCAAGAGCGCAGAACCAACCCTGAAATGCTGAGAGCCCGCCGTGTGCGCCTCGAGGCTTAAATCTGTGAAAGAGCCATGCGATAAGGCTCAGTATCGGCCAAACGAGCAAGCCGATGCCTCCGAGTACTCCGAGTGTTGTCCGGATAGCCATCATCGCGCGATGTCGCCTAACGGCGAAAGCTCAGCGACAGCGGCGCCGAAAAGCATGGATTGCAACCGCGACGGTCCGCCGCTGTTCGCTGAAGCGCCTTGTTAGGCGGCGACAAATTTGGAACGTAAATCATCTGGACACCTCTCTGTGATGTGGACGATCTCCCAAGCCTGCTGCTTACCGCCACCAGAGACCCCTCGAACCGTGATGAGCGAGTCAAACGCTACGGCTGCTCCTTCGGCGACAATCGCGAGCAATGCTGAATCGGGACATGACGCAGATACAGTTGAATGTGTCCAACGCAGGTCATGGTGAATCATAATGTCGAAATCCAATCTCCGTGCTGCATCTCGGGCGAATGTGTGGTTTGTGAGGTCTGTGCCAGTGAACACCATGCTGACGGCATCCTCCACGCTGCCGCCAAACTTGCGAGGCGGGTCGTTCTTGCCGAGATGAGAGATAGTAACGCCCCGTTTCTGCAATGCGCGAAGGAAGCCGTCAACCTGCGCTGCTGTCGGCTTGGCGATGTATGCATAAAGGACGTGGGACATAGCCGCCTAACGTCGGAAGCTCAGCGACCCGGCGCTCGAAGTGCTTGGATTGCAACGAGAACGCACCCGCCGGGTTCGCTGAAGCGTTTTGTTAGGCGACATTGGGATTCGGTTGAAAAGTCG
>JAIXUV010000126.1 GCA_027483345.1 Verrucomicrobiales bacterium
CCGGAGAGCAGGTAGGCCAGCAGATCGAGGATCTCGTCCTTCTGGAGCGTGTTCAGCAGGCCTTCCGGCATCGGGGAGACCTTGGAGTTCTCGATGCTTTCGATGTCCTTGCGGTTCACGTTGGTGAAGCCGTTGGGGTCGAACATGTCGGTCATCATCATGATGCCGTCGCCGTTGAGGTTGGCGACGCGGCCGATCACGGTGCCGCCATCCTTCTTGGTGATGACCACCTGGCCGTACTGGTCGCTGATCTCCTTGCCGGGATCGACGATGGACTCGAGCAGGTCATGGGGGCTGAAGCGGCCGGAGACGCCGGTGAGGTCGGGTCCGACGGCGCCGCCTTCGGTGGCGAAGCGGTGGCAGTTGAAGCATCCGACCGCGCCGAACAGGGAGCGTCCGCGCTCGAGGTTGCGTCCGGAGCGGAGGCTCTTGGCGAGCGATCCGTCGAAGTCCGCCATGGCCCATTCCTTCACCGTGGCCCGGCCGGCGAGCAGGTTCTCCAGGACGTTGCGCTTGGGCGGTTGGGCGTTGAGGACGTCGGCGAGCTGGGTCTTCTCGGAGGCCGAGAGGGTGGCGACGGCGTCGTTCTTGATGTCGCGCAGGAAGCCCGAGAGCGAGGAGCCGCCGCGGAAGTTGGCGGCCTTGAGGAACCAGGCGAAGTAGGCGCGACGCTGATCCAAGGTCCAACCGGTCTTCAACATCCGGAGCGCGCGGGCGAGGTCCAGCTGTTCTTCCTGGGAAGGCGCCGAGGCGAGGGCGGCGGAGAGCTTGGCGGCGGCTGAAGGCGTCTCGAGATAGACCAGCATCGGGGCCAGCTCCGCGTTGAGGAAGCGGTTCTTCGAGGGGAACAGCGGTTCGAACTTCCTTCCGAGGGCCGCGACCGTGGCCGCGTCCGGGCGACCGAGGCGGGTCAGGGCGAGGCTGTAGGCGCGGAGTAGGTCCAGCTGCTGACGGGAGTCGAGGCGGTTCCAGTCGAGGCGATCGAGGGCGGCGAGCAGACGCGGCTGCAGGGTGGCGTCCGGGGACGGGTCGGTCGGCTTGCGATGCGGGGCGTCCTTGCCGCTGACGCGGGCGAGGGCCATCGCAGACTGGATGAGGCGGTCGGGGTTGGACTCGGACAGCGCACGGTCGGTCCAGGCCGTCGGCGCCTGCCATTCGAGGGCCACCCGGGCCGCGAAACGGAGTGCGCGATCCTTGCTGCCAAGCGCCTTCCAAACGGTGTCGAGGCTGGATTTGGAAGGGCTGTCGACGAAGCGGCCATGGAGCGCCTCGAGCTCGCGGCGTGCGGCCAGCGCGGTGTTGCGGCGCTTGTTGGGGACGACCGGGGCGGTGGACTCGGTGCCGGTGTAGGTCACCCGGTACAGTGCGGACTGGGTGCGGCGTCCGCCGATGGCGAAGTACATCGCGCCGTCTTTGTGGACGACGATGTCGGTCAACGGCAGCGGGGAGCCGGAGATGAACTCCTCGCGGGTTCCAGTGTAGCCGGCGCCGTCCTGCTTCAGGTGGACGGCGTAGAGCTTGCCGTAGCTCCAGTCGTTGATGAAGAGAGCGTCCTGATATTTGGCGGGGAACTTCGCGCCGTAGCCGAAGGTGACGCCGGTCGGGGAGCCCGGGCCGATGTCGACGACCGAGCCGACGCTGTCGGCGTAGTAGGCGGGCCACTTGCCGGCGCCGCTGCGCCAGCCGTACTCGCCGCCGCTGACGACGTGGTTCACGCGGGTCGGGCGGTACCACGGGGTGTTCATGTCCCACTCCATGTCGGCGTCGTAGGTGAAGAGCTCGCCGTCGCGGTTGTAGGCGGCGTCGTACTCGTTGCGGAATCCGGTCGCGACGAGGTCCCACTGCTTGCCGTCGGGATCCGTCCGGGCGATCCAGCCGCCCGGCGCGAGCACGCCCTTCATGAAGCCGTTGCCGTCCCAGAGCCGCTGGATGAGATGATCCTCACCCCAGATCGGCCGCATGTGCGTGGAGGCCATCTCGGTGAGGCGGGTCTGGTTCCCGATCACCAGCGTGAGGGACTTCTTGTCCGGCGACAGGAGTATCGCATGGGGGCCGTGCTCACCGCCGCCGTCGAGCTTGCGGAGCAGTTCGACGGAATCGAAGCGGTCGTCGCCGTCCGTGTCGCGGACGCGGTAGAATCCGCGGCCCTGGAGCGTCTCCTCGTTGACCATCACGTAGAGGCTGTCGAAGGCGTAGAGCAGGCCGTGTGCGCCGCCGATCTTCAGGTCGATGTTCTCGATGGCGGGTTCCGCGGTCGTTCCGACGGCGGGGAGGGTGAGGCGGTAGAGCTTGCCGTACTGGTCCGAGACGATGAGGCGTCCCTTCGGATCGGAGCACATCGAGACCCAGGAACCCTTCTGTTCCTTGGGCACGGTGTAGAGGAGTTCGGCCTTGAACCCAGGCGCGATCTTCAGCGCGTTGACCGGGGTGGCGCCTTGGCCGAGGGCGGCGATGGAGGCCATGGCGCCGAAGGCGGCGCACCAGACGACGTGACGGGGGGACATGCGGGGAAAGACTGTTGGAAAAGCCGTTGCGACGACAAGTCCACAGGCGTTTCTCCGGAGCGGATTCCGTTTGGGAAATCCCCGAATGCCCCCGGGGCCGATCGACATCGGCCCAGGGGAATCGTGCACCGGGTACCGAAAGTCGATCGGCGGCAATCGGAGAGAAGGGAACAGCCCGCCAAGCCGCAGCAGGTCCCTCCTCGATCCCGTGGATTGGCTCAGGCCCTGCCGAGGTTCTTGAGGATCTGCACCGTCGAGTGCGCCTTGTTGAGGGTGTAGAAATGCACGCCGGGCGCGCCTTCCTTCACCAGTTCCTCGATCTGACGCGTGCAGTACTCGATCCCGAAGTCGGTGACCGCCGCATCGTCGTCGCCCAATTCCTCGAGTCTTGCCAGGAAGGGTTCCGGCAGGCGTGCACCGCACAGTGCGGTGAACTTCTTGGTCTGGTTCCGGGAAAGCACCGGCAGGAGGCCGGCGATCAACGGGACGTCCACACCGAGCTTCCGGGTCAGGTGATCGCGGAACTCGAGGTAGTCGGCGTTGTTGAAGAACAGCTGGGTCACGACGAACTGGGCGCCCTTCCGGATCTTGTCGGCGAGGTGGTCCCAATCGACGTGTTTGCCGCCGGACTGGTTGATGTGGCCTTCCGGGAAGCCCGCGGTGCCGATGCTGAAGTCGCCGCGTTCCTTGAGGTAGGCCACCAGTTCCGAGGAGTAGCGGAAGCCGCCTTCGGTCTGCACCCATTCGCCGCCGCCGGGCGGATCGCCGCGCAGGGCGAGCAGGTTCTTCACGCCGCGTCCGGCCGCCTCGTCCACCACCGAAGCCAGTTCCGCCCGGGTCGCATTCACGCAGGTGAGATGCATCATCGTGGTCAGGTCGAACTCGCGTTGGATGCGGTCGACGATCCCGATGGTCTTGTCGCGGGTGGAGCCGCCGGCGCCGTAGGTCACCGAGCAGTAGTCGGGCTTCGCCGCCACCAACGCCGGGATAGTGTTCTGGAAGAGGTTCCGCTCGCCTTCGTCCGTCTTCGGCGGAAAGAACTCGATCGAGAAGGAAGGACGTCCCTTGGAATGGTTTTCCCGATGGATCTCGTGGATGTGGCGAATCATCGGCCACGACACTGCCGGGGTCGCCCTGAAAATCAATACTCAAATCAACGAATCAGGATGGGATGATATGTAATGTGTCGGAGGGTATGCCCGGAAAAAGGGAGTGGGGTGTTGGAAGGCGGGCTTGAGTCGGGGCTGGGGACGGACTAGCAACGGGCATGACTCGCCGCCGCTTCATCCAGTCGGGCACCCTCGCGTCCGCGCTCAGCTTCGTTCCCACGACCTTTGCCCAGGAGCGTCCGCTCCGGGTGGGCCTGATCGGCACGGGGTGGTACGGGAAGGGGAGTCTGTTCCGGGCGCTGCAGGTGGCGCCGATCGAGGTGGTCTCGTTGTGCGACACCGACAGCCGGATGCTCAACGAGGCGGCGGAACTGGTCGCCAAACGCCAGAAGTCCGGGAAGAAGCCGCGGCTCTACTCGGATTTCCGCAAGGCCATCGCCGAAGGGGATGTGGACGTGATGATGGTTTCGACGCCGGATCATTGGCATGCGGTGCCGGCGATCGCGGCGATGAAGGCAGGGATGGACGTCTACTGCGAGAAGCCGACCGGCGTGGACGTGGTGGAGAGCCAGTCGATGGTGGCGGCGGCGCGGAAGTACAACCGGATCGTGCAGGTGAACACCCAGCGTCGCAGCACGCCGCACCTGATCGAGGCGAAGGATGAGATCATCGCCGCCGGCAAGCTGGGCAAGGTCCAGAAGGTCGAGATTGGGGTGTGGTGGCATATGCGGAACCGCGACACGTTGGCGACGGCTCCGGACATGGCTCCGCCCGAGACCCTGGACTACGAGATGTGGACCGGTCCGGCGCCGATGAAGCCCTATTCACGGATCCATCATCCCCGGGGCTGGCGCGCCTTCAACGAATACGGGAACGGGATTGTGGGCGACATGTGTGTTCACATGCTGGACATGGTGCGTTGGCTCTTGGGCTTGGGATGGCCGGAGGAGATCACCTCGTGGGGTGGCATCCTGAACGACCGTGCGGCGCGGGCGAACATCAGCGACACCCAGACGGCGATCTTCAAGTATCCCGACTTCGACGTGACCTGGAACCACCGCACCTGGGGTCGTTCGCCGGAGCCCGACCCGGACTTCCAGTGGTTTGGAACGATCCACGGGGAGAAGGGCACGCTGAAGTGCAGCGTCTTCAAGTACGAGTTCACGCCGGCCGGCGCCAGCAAGCCGGAGCGGAGCCGGAAGGCGCTGCTGGAGTTCGACAAGTATCCCGAGGACGAGACCGAGAAGGACCTGGAACGTCATGTGGCCTCGGCCATGCGCGGGCACTGGAGGAACTTCCTCGAGGCACGCCAGAAGCGGGGTTCGATGCTGCCCGTGGCCGACATCGAGCAGGCGCACATCTCGAGCAGTTCCTGCTTTTTGGCTAATATGTCGATGAAGCTGGGCCGATCGCTCAAGTGGGATCCGAAGGCCCATTTGGTGTTGGGTGATTCCGAAGCCAACTCGTTGTTGGCCAGGCCTTACCGCGGACCGTGGGAGCACCCGAATCCGGCCTCGATCTGACCCCTTTCGAAGGGGGGTTGCGATCCGTCGATTCTGATAAATTATCTCGTTTTTTGCGTCGTGATGGGCGAACGATGGTGTTGGTGATCCGTTCCTCTACCCATCCGGCGCCGACCAGTGCCGGTGTTCGTCGTACGCAGATCTTCACACTGATCGCGATTCTGGTGCCGTGGCTGGGCTTCCTCACGGCGGGCGTCCTCGCTTGGAACCGCATCATGGGGTGGACCGATCTCGCATTGTTTTTCGTGATGTACCTGATTGCCGGCTTCGGCATCACGGGCGGCTACCATCGCCTGTTCACCCATCGGAGCTTCCAGTGTCCGACCTGGGTCCGGTTCCTCTTCGGAGTCGCCGGTTCGATGGCCGTCCAAGGTCCGCTGTTCTTCTGGGTGGCGACCCACCGGCGTCATCACCAGTACAGCGACGTCGATGGCGACCCGCATTCCCCGCATGAACACGGCGAAGGCATGGTCGGTTTGGTGAAGGGATTCTGGCACGCCCACCTCGGCTGGATGTTCCGGGGCGCCGACGCCATGGCCACCCGCAGTCTCCCCGACCTTTCCCGTGACGGCACGGCCCGCCTGATCCACCGGGGATTCCTTGTCTGGGCGCTGGCTGGCATGGTGATCCCGGCCATCTTGGGTGGCTTGATCCAGCAG
This sequence comes from Verrucomicrobiales bacterium, assembly GCA_027483345.1. GTDB lineage: Bacteria > Verrucomicrobiota > Verrucomicrobiia > Limisphaerales > UBA9464 > SXXZ01. Next base: position 5,796 of record JAIXUV010000126.1, read on the forward strand.
AGCTGGATGGGCGCGCTGACCGGATTCCTCTGGGGCGGCCTCGCCCGCATCTTCGTCACGCACCATGCGACCTGGAGCGTCAACTCGATCTGCCATCTCTGGGGTACGCGCGATTTCGCGACCCGGGACGACAGCCGGAACAACCCCGCCGTGGCGCTCGTTTCCCTGGGTGAGGGTTGGCACAACAACCACCATGCCCATCCCCAGTCGGCCCGGCATGGCCTCCGTTGGTTCCAGCTCGATCCGACTTGGATCCTGATCTGGACCCTGCTGCGCCTGCGCCTCGCTTCGAACGTGCAGTTGGCGCGCGCTGGAACCGCACCGGCCTGAATCGCTTCACACGGGCCGAACCCCACGCTTGCTCACAAGGCCTCGGAGGGGATGGAATGGAAGCCCGTGGGTTTCCGTTGAGAGAGCCGACCAAAGGGCCACTGGTCGGCTTTTTTGTTCCGTAGCGGACTCCCTGTTTGCGCCTTGATTCCCTGTCTGCGGATCCTGCAGAGGGAGAGGCTGGTCGCCGCGACTGCCAAAGGAAAAGGGCATCCCGCAGGACGCCCTTTCGGTTGGTTGGGTTCCACGATCCCGCCCCGGGAGCGAAGCCAGCCCGCCTCTAGGCCTTGCGATGGAAGGGCTTCTTCACCACCTCGGCCTCGCAGAGGCGACCGCGGATCTCGATGCCGAGCCGGGTGCCCGGGGCGATCAGTCCCGGAGGGACATATCCCAGACCGATGCCCGCGTTCAGCGTCGGACTCTGGGTACCACTGACCACGGTTCCCACCGGCTTGCCTTCGTGGTGGATGGCGTAGCCGGGGCGGGGCGGGGCGGACTTGCCGGCCATGCGGAACGCCACCAGACGCTTCGCCGCTCCCTGCTCCTTCTGCGCCAGCAACGCGGTGCGTCCGACGAATTCGCCTTTGTCGAAGGCCACGAAGAACCC
>JAIXUV010000325.1 GCA_027483345.1 Verrucomicrobiales bacterium
CAGGCGATCTTCACCTTGATCCGCTTGCCGGCGAACTCGGTGCGCTTGAGACGGGAGACGAAGGACGCGGCGCGGTCGCCGGGGACTTCCGCGAAGGCGTGGCGTTCGCGGACATCCACACGTCCGAGGGAAGCGTCGGGTTCACCGGTGCTTCCCAGGATCAGCTCCCGGAGGTTTTCCGGCGTGGCCCCGTTCTCGATGCCGGCACCGATCCAGAGGCGCACGCGCCCCGCGGGCTTGGCTCCGGGAACCTCGATCGGCGCTTCCACCGGCGCCGACTCATCTTCCGGTCCGCTTTCCGGTGTCGGTGCCGGTGCCGCCATGGCCTTGGCGGCGGACTTCGGGACATAAGGCGCCTTGGGTGCAGTCGGCTTGACCGGGCGCGGTGTCGGCGTGGGAGCTGGAGCCGGCTCGGGAACGGCGGCGACGGAGGCGGGCTCGATCGCCCGTGGAGCCGGGCGCTCCATCACGGGCGCCGGTGCCGGAGCCGGGGGCGTCGGGATCTTCGGGGCTTTCGGGACCCGCGGGGCAACGGGTGTGGCGGGCTTGGCGGGCTTGGCCGGCGCGGCGGCAGCGGGTGCCGGCGTGGGCGCGGCGGGACGCGGGCGCGACGGTGCGGGAGCGGGCGCTAGGTCCGGCTGGGCGGAATCCCAGTCGGCAGGCTCAGGCCGGCGTGCGGCCGGCGCCGCAGGCGCCTTGGCCGCGGCGGCTTCCTCGCCCGACTTCGCCAGCAGCTGGTGCAGGGCCGCGCTGGCCACGTCGAGCGAGTCGAATCCCTCCTCCAGCAACGCCTCGATCAGGTGGTCGTAGTGCCGGAAGTCTCCGGCCTTGAGCGTCTCGCGCAGGCCGTTGAGATGCTGGTCGCGACGCGCCTCCTCGATCTCGCCGGCGCTTGGGATGTCCGCCCGGCGGATCCGTTGACGGGTGAAGCGCTCGATGTCGCGGATCAGGAAGACCTCGCGGCCGCTGGCGAAGGACATCGCCATGCCGCTCCGGCCCGCACGGCCCGTCCGGCCGATCCGGTGGACGTAATCCTCCGGGTCGTACGGCAGGTCGAAGTTGAAGACGATCTGGATGTCGTCCACGTCGATGCCCCGGGCCGCGACGTCGGTGGCCACCAGCAGGCGGAGCCCGCCGGCGCGGAACTTGTTCATCACTCGGTCGCGGGCGCCCTGCGCCATGCCGCCGTGGATGCAGTCCGCGGTGTAGCCCGCGCCGACCAGTTCCTCGGTCAGTTCCTCCACCACGCGCTGGGTGTTGGCGAAGATGATGCCGAGCGTGACGTCGTGGCGGTCCAGCAGGCGCGTCAACGCCTCGAACTTCCATCGGCGGTCCACCTCGAAGTAGGCCTGTTCGATCGTCGGCACGGTCATGGCCTTCGACTCGATCCGAACCCGGGCCGGGTCGCGGGTGAAGCGGGCGATCAGCTCCTCGATGGCCCGCGGGACGGTGGCCGAGAACATCACCGTCTGACGCTGCGTCGGCGTGGAGCTGAGGATCTTCTCGATGTCGTCGCGGAAGCCCATGTTCAGCATCTCGTCGGCCTCGTCGAGGATCACGGTGCGGATGCCGCCGAGCTTCAGGGTGCCGCGGCCGATGTGGTCGATGACGCGTCCCGGGGTGCCGATGATGACGTTGGCGCCGGAGCGGAGCCCGGCGAGCTGCCGGTCGTAGCTCTGCCCGCCGTAGACGGGCAGCGGGCGGATGCCGCGCTTGAAGTACCCGAGCTTGTGGACCTCCTCGCTCACCTGGATGGCCAGCTCACGGGTGGGACAGAGGATCAGCACGCCGGGGCCGGGGACCGTGGCGTCGAGGCGCTCGATCGCCGGGATGGCGAAGGCGGCCGTCTTGCCGGACCCGGTCTGGGACTGCCCGACCATGTCCCGTCCGGTGAGGAGGACGGGGATGGCCTCGGCCTGGATCGGAGACGCCTGCTCGAAGCCGAGGCGTTGGACGGCCTTGAGGATTTCCGGGGACAGACCGAGTTCGGAGAACAGCTTGGTGCTCATTCGCAGGAGCGGATACTAACCCCGCGCAAGGTGCTTCCGCGAAGCTTTTCGCACGCCGGACCTCGGCCGGACTAGCGGATCGGGCCGGATCCAACGCCTGGGGCGCGGCCCACCTCCGGTGGGTTTGTGACCGGGGCCATCCACACGATGACGTAGATCAGCGAGAGCACGCTGGTGAGGGTGAGGACGGTTGCCAGGATCAGCGCCTCACGGCGGTGACGATGGATCGGAGTCGGATCGGATTGGATCATGCGGACCCTCTCGGCGGGAGACCTTAGTGAAGGAGTCAGCGGCGCCGGCGGGTCCGCGCTTTAGGAAAATGTCCGCTCTTGGGCGCCGGCTCTGCCGTCCGCCCCGAATGAGCGCTCAAGTTTCCTTCGCCTCCGCCGATGGACCCAATTGGGTTCAGGGAGGAATCGGTCCGGCATTCAAGGGATGGCTGCCGCCGTGTCGCTTTCGGGCGTCCTTCGTGGGTCCGCGAAACCATGCAGCAGGTTCACCACGGAGGGTGGAGTCGGGACTTCACGTCATCTTGCATTTCGGGGGTCCGGCACCGAGCCATCGGCTTCGTGTGGTTGGTCCTCCTCTCCTTGGCTGCCCGCGCGCAGGAATCCCTCTTCGAGGACGTCGCCGTGGAGGCGGTCCTTTCGGCCAAACGCCTGCCCTCCTCTCCCGGTGCCGAGGAAGGCGCCCGCCGTTCCAGGGTGGTCCGCGTCGACCCTTCGCGCCTGCAGGATCCGACCGCAGCGCTTCACCAGCCCTCGCCGGCCTTCCAGAAACGGTCCGCTTCCCGCCTCCGCCTCAATCTCTTCCCCGACATCGAGGCCGTCCTCCATGTCGAACGGACCGACTTCTTCGCGGATGGACGCTTCGTGGCCCGTGGCATGGTCGAGGGGGAACCCGACAGCCTCGTCCTGATCAGCGTGGATGGCGACGTCCTCGCAGCCACCGTCTCCATCCCGGGACGGGAGGCCATCAAGGTGCGCTACCTCGGCGAGGGACTGCATGAGGTCATCCAGTTGGACTCCAGCCAGTTCCGTCCGTGCAATCCACTGGTTCCCGACCTGACCTCCCGACCGGAGGCGGCGAAGTCGAAGGCCCCGACCCAACCGACCGCCCCGGCCCCGGTGGCGAAGGCGGTGAAGACCGTGCTCGACGTGATGGTGGTCTACACCGGTGCGGCCCGTGCCGGTGCCGGTGGCGACGCCGGAATCCGGAGCCTCATCAACCTCTCCATCGCCGAGGCCAACGACGCCTACAACCGCAGCCTCATCGATGCCGAGCTCAACCTCGTCTACGCCGGCGAGGTCGCCTACACGGAGACCGGCAACGCCAACACGGACCTCACCCGGCTGCAGAGCCCCTCGGACGGCCAGATGGACGGCGTCCACACCCTGCGCAACCAGTACGGGGCCGACATCGTGTGCCTCTTCACCGAGGCCATGGCCTCCTATGCCGGCTTGGGGTATGTGATGAGCCCACCTCGTGCGGGCTTCGCCGACTACGCCTTCAGCGTGGTGCGCCGCATGTACGCCCACGGCCAGTTCGTCTTCGCCCACGAGGTCGGCCACAACCTCGGCTGCCAGCACGACCGGAACAACGCCAACAACTCCGGCGCCTACGCGTACTCCTACGGACACCGGTTCGCCGCGGGCGGCACCACCTATCGGACCGTGATGGCCTATGCGCCGGGCATTCCCATCCCGCACTTCTCCAATCCCTCGGTGCCCTACCTGGGCGTGGCCACGGGCGTCACCGACGGCCAGGCCGCCTCCGCCGACAATGCCCGGACGATCAACCTCACCGCTCCGGTGGCCGCCGGGTTCCGTGGGCAGGGAACCGTCATCCAGATGGCGTCAGCCACGGTGACCGTTTCCGAGGGCGTCGGGAGCGCTTCGGTGAACGTGACCCGTTCCGGCGACGTCTCCCGTACCTCGACCGTGTGGTTCGCCGTCTCCAACGGGACCGCGGTGGCCGGCTCCGACTTCACCGCGGTGGCCAGTTCGCAGCTGACCTTCGCGGCCGGGGAGACGAACAAGGTGATCACGGTGCCGATCCTCGACGACTCCGTCGTGGAGTCCCCGGAGACGATCCGCCTCAACCTGGGTCAACCCGCGGGGGCCATGCTCGGCGCGGTCACGGTCACCACGCTCACCATCGCGGACAACGATTCCAGCCTGGCCATGGCGGCCACGACGGCCTCCCTCGTCGAGAACGCCGGGAACGTGCGGGTCGAGGTCCGGCGCCTCGGTTCGACCGCCGCCTCGGCCTCGGTCGACTACGCGACCCTCGCCGGCACCGCCACGGCCGGAGGCGACTTCACCGCCACCACCGGTACGCTTTCCTTCGCGGCTGGGGCCACCAACGGGTTCATCACCATCCCGATTGCCGACGACTCCGCCGTCGAGTCCACCGAGACGTTCGTGGTCCGGCTTTCCAATCCCACGGGCACCCGTCTGGGAACCCCGACCGACACCACGGTCCAGATCCTGGAGGACGACTCCCGCATCGGGCTGTCGGTGGCCACGGCCAACGTTTCCGAGAACGCCGGACAACTCTCCGTGACGGTGACGCGGACCGGAGGTACGGCCGGCGTGTCCACCGTGGCTTACGCCACCGCCAACGGCACCGCGACGGCCGGTTCGGACTACACCGCCGTCTCCGGGACCCTCCAGTTCAACGTCGGTGAGACCACCAAGACCCTCGTCGTCCCGATCCTCAACGACGCGGTGATCGAGTCCGCGGAGACCTTCACGCTGACGCTCTCCTCGCTCACGGGCGGGGCGCAGGCCGGTACGGTCATGGTCCTGACCGCCACCGTGGTGGACAACGACAGCGAGTTCGCCTTCTACGCGAACCGGTCGTTTCCCGAGAACACGGCGCGTGCGGAGGTGTGGGTGACGCGCACGGGCGGTGTGGTCGCTCCGGCGACGGTGCGGTACACCACGGCGAACGGCACCGCGGCCGCGGGGAGCGACTATGTCGGCGCGACAGCGGTGTTGAGCTTCGCCGTGGGTGAGACCGCGAAGCCGATCTATATCGCCCTGCGCGACGACCTGTCCGTGGAAGGCGACGAGGCGTTCACCGTGGCCCTGTCGCAACCGACCGGCGAGGCCGTGCTGGGGACGGCCAACACCGTCACGGTCACCCTGGTGGAGAACGACCTGTTCAGCTTCGGCTTCTCCGCGACGGCCGTGTCTCTAGCGGAGAACGGCGGATCCGCGCGCCTGACGGTCACGCGGTCCGGCAACACCTCCGGAGCCGCCACGGTGGTGGCGACGACCCGCAACGAGACGGCGTTGGCGGGCGCGGACTACACCGGGGTGAACACGGTGGTGAGCTTCGCGGCCAACGAGACGTCCAAGACGGTGGACATCCC
>JAIXUV010000137.1 GCA_027483345.1 Verrucomicrobiales bacterium
CTCCCGACGGATCGCCTCGGCCAGATCCAACCGCAGGCGTTCCAAGGGGTCTTCCGGCGGCTGTTTCCGCAGCTCTTCCAGACGGTGGCGCAACGATTGGACCTCGCCGGACTGCTCCAGCAGGTCCTCGCGTTCCTGCTCCCGGTAGAAGGCCTCGATCGCGGCCAAGCCTTCCTCGATCGCCGCGATGGCCGCACCATGGCGTTTCCCAACCAGATGCGCCTCGCAGCGGGCCCGCGTCCGCATCATCAGCAACTGCGAGGTGAACTGGGTCAACCCCCAGGCGAGGTCGTCGCTTTCGGCATGGGAATCCACGAACTCGAAGACTTCGAGGTTCCGCATGCAGTCCCGCTCCACGCCCTCGAAGTCCTGCAACTGGAAGAAGCAGATGTAGCGGTGATGATACTGGATGGCCTCCTGTTGCAGCCGAGCGCAGTCCTCGGCGCCCAGGTGAAACGGCTTTGCTCCTTCCTCAACCGTGGCGGCCGCCCGCTTTTTGAACACGTGGAACCACGATTCCTTGCCCAACGGCCGCTTTCCATCGGGACGCCCGTCCACATTCATCTGGAGGATACCAAGATCCACCCGCAATTGGACCTTGTCCCCGTCCTTGGCCGTGAAGCGCCGCGCAATCACCTGGCCGGGCTTGTATTCCCACTCCTGTAGGAGCTCGGAAAGGTCGTAATTCATGGGACGTCCACTATGGAAACCGACTTCCTCACCGTCAACGCGCCCTGCCGACAACTTGTTCGCATCCCCTTCGTCGGTTTTGGCGCCAGTCATGCGAGGACTTCCATTTCACGGATGTCACAGGCGATATGGCCTTGCGGCAATGGATCTGCTATTTGACCCCATCTCCGGGCTTCCTGCGCTTCCTGCAGGGATGAATCGGTTTCAATAATAACGTTAAACACGATGAATTCCGTCAACCGGCGTCGAATTTCCCCCGTTCGACTCCTCGGCTTCTGGGCGTGGCTTTTGACCGCAACGGCACTGTATGGCGTGAATCCCACACCGACGTCGGCGGCAAAATCGTTGCCGGCGGTGGATTCCGATGCGGACGGACTTCCGGACATCGACGAGATCCGGTTCGGAAGCAATCCATTCGTCGTCGATACCGATACCGACGGGGCCAACGACCTCGCGGAGTTCCAGGCGGGAACCAATCCGAGGGACAACAAGTCCTACCCGTTGTTTGCCGAGGGTGAGCGCGACCGACAGATCCTCACCGGCGATCTCCTTCGATTGAACCCGCTGATCCTGAGGCCTTTCAACCTCCTCACGAACATCACCTTCGAGACCAACGACGCCACCGAGGCGGGTGGTGAACCCACCATCGTCACCAACACCGAGATCTCGACCAATTTCACCACCTTCCAGTGGTTCCGCGACGGTTTGCCCCTGGCCGGCGAGACCAATTCGACTTTGGTCCGTTTCGGCATGGACCGGTCCCAAGGTGGCCGGTATCGGCTGGAGGCCCGCTTGGAAGACAGCGCCCAAAACGGCCGCGGCATGCGTTGGGATGTGCTGGGGGTCCGCGAGATCCGCGCCTTGCGTCAGCCGGCCGGCTCGGTGGTCGGCTGGGGCCGGGAACTCGGCGCGCCCAGCGGACCGATTTCCGACGCCTTCCAGGTTTCCGCCGGATTCGTCCACTCCTACGCCATCCTGAGCGATGGCCGACTCCAGGGCTGGGGCACCAACACCGCGGGCCAGTTGAGCACGCCGTCGGACCTCGGTCCGATCCTCTCCGTCGGCTCCGGCGCCGTCCACACGCTCGCCGTGCGCACCAATGGCCAGGTCGTCGCCTGGGGCAACAACCAGTACGGACAGACCAACGTTCCTCCGTTCCTCGCCCTGCAACGCGTGCTGGCCGTCGCCGCCGGCAATTTCCATTCCCTTGCCCTGTTGGCCGACGGCACCGTGGTGGCTTGGGGTGACAACTCCGCCGGACAATGCGAGGTGCCCCCGTCGTTGACCCGGGTCCTCGCCATCGCCGCCGGCGGCTCCCATTCCGTTGCCCTCACCTCCGATGGACGCGTCGTCTGCTGGGGTGGCAATGCCGTCGGTCAATCCACCGTTCCCGCCGGGTTGTCCGATGTCGCACGCATTGCCGCCGGTGGCAACCACACGCTCGCCCTGACCCGAACCGGTCGCGTCGTGGCCTGGGGCGATTCCTCCCAACGCCAGACTCGGGTGCCGGCTACCCTGCCTCCCGCCATCGCCATCGGTGCCGGCGCTTCTTCATCCTTTGCCGTCACCGCCGCAGGCCGCGTCGTCGCCTGGGGTCTGCCCGCCAACGCCGTCACCCCTCCCGCTTCCGCTACCAACGTCGTCGCGGTCTCCGCTGGCTTCCAGGCCGCCTACGCCATCGGTTCCCGCCCAGACCCCGATGCCGACGGTCTTGACGAGAGCTTCGAACGCTCCGTCGGTTCCGACCCAGCCCGCTTCGACTCCGATTCCGACGGACTGGAGGACGGCATCGAGGTCCGCCTGGGCCTGAATCCGGTTCAGCCCGATTCGGACGAGGACGGCATCCCCGATCTCGCCGAGGTCGAGCAGAGCGCCGATTCCGATGGCGACGGACTGACGGACGCGGACGAGATCCGTCGCCGCCTGGATCCGTTCAACGCCGACACGGACGGCGACCGCGCGATCGACGGAGACGAAGTGGCCGCCGGCACCGATCCGCGCAACCCCGCCAGCTTCCCGCTGTTCCGCCTCGAGTCGAGGGGTCGCCAGCTGCTGAGCGGGGACTCGCTGGTGCTCCGCGCCGTGGACCTGCATCCGGCCGCGCCGCAGGTGATCGTAACCAATGTCATTCCCGGGGTGGTCGTCACCGATCCCGACACCGGCGAAACCACCACCAACGCCCCGACCGTGGTGATTTCGACGAATTCGCCGGCCGTGCCCGCCTCCGCCTTCCAGTGGTTCCGCGGAACCACCTCCCTCGGAGGTCAGACCAATCCCACGCTCGTGGTCCATCGGGTCACCACCGCCGACTCGGGCGCCTACCGCCTGACGGCCTCTTCCGGCACGCACCGCCAGGAAAGCGCCACCCTCGATGTCCTGGTGCTGGCCGCCAGCAACCGTCCGCCGGCGTTCCGTCGCTCGGGCACGGTTGTCGCCTGGGGCGATGACACCCTCCGTCAGAGTTCGCCGCCTCCGGGCTTGACCGACGTGGTCCAGGTGGCCGCCGGACTCGGACATTCCCTCGCCCTGCGGCGCTCCGGTGAAGTGATCGCCTGGGGATCCAACGTGGAGGGCCAGGTCGCCGTCCCGACGAACCTCACCGGCGTGGTCTCGATCGCCGCGGGCGCCCTGCACTCCGTGGCCCTCACGGCGGACGGACAGGTCTTCTGTTGGGGCGACAATTCGCAGGTGCAATGCACCCCGCCCGAAGGCATGGCCGGAAAGCGGTTGGTCTCGATCGCCGCGGGTGCCCTGCACACGGTGGCGCTGGATGACACCGGCGTGGCGTGGTTCTGGGGCGACACCACCGGTGGACAAGGATCGATCGCCGGTCAGGCGGGCGTCCAGGTCTTTGCCGGACACAGGTCGTCCGCCCTCCTGCGCGCCTCGGGCCGGCTCGTCGTCAGCGGAAGCCCGTCCCAGCCGGACGTGCAGAACGCCGCCGCGGTGGCCTCCGGGACCGATTTCCATGTGAGCCTCCTCCGCAACGGCGGACTGCGGTCCAGCGGCGCCGCGAACGTGCCGGCCGACATCGGACCCGTGCTCGCCGTTGTGGCAGGCGAACGCTTCTGGGCCGCCCTCCGGGCCGATGGCTCGGTGCGTGTGGGCGGCGGCGACGGCCTGACCGTCACCAACGTCCCGTCCCAGGCCCGCTCGCTCGCCACCTTCGCCGCCGGCGGTCGGCACGTGCTGGCGGTCGTGGCCAATCCCGATTCCGATGACGACGGCCTCGACGTGGCCCAGGAGAACCAACTCGGTTCCGGCCTCTCGACCCTGGATTCCGACGCCGACGGCATCGAAGACGGCATCGAAGCCCGATTGGGAATCGATCCCGTGATGGCCGACACCGATGGCGACGGCCTGAGCGACTTCGAGGAGATCCTCAACGGACTTCCGCCCTTGGATCCCAGCCAGCGTCCCGATGGTCGCCTTGAACTGGGGCTTTCCGTCCGCTTGTCGGTGTTCTCCCTCGGAGGGGCCCCTTATCGCATCGAGAGCTCCACCGACGGCCTCGAGTGGACCAACCGGGTGGAGCGCACGCCGGCCTCGCCGGGCACCTGGACCGCCGACCTGCCGTTGACGCGTGCCGGCGAACAGTTCCGTGTCGTGACCCCGGTGCGTCCGGTTCCGGGATTGGACGGCGAGCCGGTTCTTGGAACGGTCCGCGCCTGGGGTGAGAACACCTTTGGTCAGATCGAGGTTCCGATGGGGCTCTCCGGTGTGTCGGATCTGTCTGCCGGCACCTGGCACACCCTCGCGCGCTTGGCGGATGGCACCGTCCGCTCCTGGGGCAACAACGTCGAAGGCCAGGCCAGCGTGCCGGCCAACCTCGGATCCGTGGTCTCTGTCGCCGCCGGTGGCAGCCACTCGCTCGCCCTCCTGGAAAACGGGCAAGTCGTGGGCTGGGGACGCAACCTCTCCGGTCAGGCTTCTCCCCCGACCTTCGCCGCACAAGTCCGAGCGATCGCAGCCGGCGGTGATTTCAGCATTGCTCTTCTGGAAGGTGGAAGCGTGCGGGCTTGGGGCGCGGATTTCCTGGGTCAAACCCAGGTTCCGGCCGGCCTCACTGACGTCGTCGCCGTGGCTGCCGGTTGGAGCCATGGCGTGGCCTTGAAGGCCGACGGCACCGTGGTCTGCTGGGGCAACAACATCCGCGGCCAATGCACAGTGCCGGGAGACCTTCCGAGGGTCGCCGCGGTCGCCGCCGGCGATTCCCACACCGTGGCCCTCCTTGCCGACGGCACGGTCCGCGTCTGGGGTTCTTCGGAGGAAGGCCAAACCGCCATTCCTTCCGGCCTTGCCGGAGTCGTCGCCATCCGGGCCGGCTACAATCACACCGTGGTTCGGTTGAACGATGGCTCGCTCGTCACCTGGGGAGGCGCTTCCGCCAACCGACTGGCCCTTCCGGCCGGCGTCACGGGTCCCATCGCCTTCTCCGCCGGTGGTGCGCACACCGTGGTCGCGTTGCAGCCTTTGGATACCGATGGCGATGGCATCGACGATCGTGAGGAGATCCGGATCGGCAGCGATCCGGGGGTCGCCGACACCGATCAGGACGGCTTGGCCGACGGTCTGGAATTGGTCTTTGGCACCCCGCTGCGGACGCCGACCGAGGCGCCGGATGGGCAATTGCAGATCCAGTCGTTCTTGCGGTTGGTCGCGTTGACCTTGGGCACCCGCCAGTACCAGCTCGAGTCGAGCGTCGACCTTGAGACGTGGTCCGCCGAAGGGGCGGCGATCACCGGGCAGAATCGCGAAACGGAATGGCTTCTGCCCGCGGCCGACACCGCCCGCTCCTACCGACTTCGTAGAGATTGAAAGGGAGGGTGCCAGGCTTCTGGCGTCCGGCGTCGGGACCCCGTGCCAAATGCATCAAGGCGCGGAGGAACGGGAAGGGAGTGACGGATTTTGCATGCCGACGCCGGACGCCCAACGCCCGACGCCTTTCCAACTTCCTGTACCCTTTTCCGGTACAAAATGAGATTGGCGAGCGCTTTGCTGTTGCCCGGCTGCGACTGGACGAAGTATTCGTTCAATCCGAACTGAACGTTCCGTTCGGTTCCCAATCTGTGCTGTTGGATGGACGCATCTGCGAACTGACCGGCACGAAGTGTCTCCGCCCCTTGGAAGCAGTTCCCCATTCTGTGTCCAAACCCCTCTCCAAGACCCGTTTGGAATTGATTGAGGCGGCGGGACGCCTAAGCCAACTGGTCGGTCGTCCCCGCACCATTGGGCAGATCTTCGGTCTTCTTTACCTCTCTCCCCGGGCATTGACCTTGGACGAGATCGCCGAGCTTTTGGAGATTTCGAAGGCCAGCGCCAGCACGGGAACCCGTCAGTTGTTGGCCCTTCATGCGGTCCGTCAGGTCTGGAAGCCCGGTGACCGCAAGGACTTCATCGAGGCCGAGCCCGAGTTGCGCGAAGTGATCCGGGGAGTCTATCAGCTCTTCTTCGCCCCGAAACTCACCAAGACCCGCGGCCGGATCGACCTTCTCCTGGAAACCCTGGATGGAGACCGGAAGGCCGGAACCATCGACGACGAGGAGTACCGCTTTTGCCGCGACCGGTTGCTCCAGATGTCCAATCTTCAGGGCAAAGTCGAAAAGGTACTACCCTTGGCTGAGAAGTTCCTGTGATTCGGGGTGGCCACGCCTGCCAAGGCGTGGGTCGCCGATCAAACATTTCCGAAGCCCATCTAGGGTCGCCGATCCTCACCTAGGCAGGTGAGCCTACCCGAAGCCCTCCGCTCCGACCTCCCTGATCCAAAACCCCATGCGCCCCTCGCTCTCCATCTGGTCGATGACCGCGTTGTTCGCGGCCGCGATTGTGGCGGCTTGGGCCTGGTTTTATGTTGGGGTGACGCCGCCGGAAAAGTCCTTTGTGTTGAAGGTCCGGGAGAATCTGCCGGGATACCGCTTCACTGCCGTGCCCGTCGGGGAACAGGCAATCGAGACACTGGCGACCACCAACCTCGTCAACGGCCAATTCGAGGGTCCGGATCGTCAACGGTTTACCGTGTTTGCTGCCGATTGGGCGGCGAAGGGATCCAAGCAGATGAGCGTACTTGGCCATACGCCTGAGATCTGCTGGGTTGGTGCCGGTTTCCAGCTCACGTCGTTGGGGGAGCCGCCGTTCATGGAGGTGGCGTTCGGTCAGGAGAAACTGGCGCTCGAATGCCGGGTCTTTCGTACGCCGGACCAACGTTCGATCGAAATGGTCGTCTGGTGCTCCTTGGTCAGCGGACAACCGTTGGAGGAGGGCTTTCGTTTCCAGCCGAAGCGGAATGACAATGTCGATCCGCAGCTCGCACAGGCCAGCACTGGCCGGGTTCGAGGCATGAACTCCCTGATCAAGGCTCTGGCCCGGCGCCAGCCCGGAGACGGTACCAAACAGTTCGTGCGGTTCTCCACCCCGGTGGCCGGCGATTGGAAGGAGGCCTACCAGCGCCTCGAACGATTCGCCCACCAATGGTTGGAACTTGAAGTGCACCGTCCGCGGTCCGTGGCCAAGAATTGATCCACCGTTCGTTCAACCGATGCTCCCCCACTCCAAGATCTACGTCGCCGGGCACAACGGCCTCGCTGGCAGCGCCATTTGGCGGGAACTTCAGCGCCAGGGTTTCACCCATCTCCTGGGTCGTCGTTCGTCTGAGCTCGACCTTGCTCAAACGGAAGCGGTGGATCGCTTCTTCGAAACGGAACGGCCTGAATACGTGTTCCTGGCGGCAGCCAAGGTCGGCGGCATCAAGGCCAACAACGATTTCCCCGGCGACTTCCTTTTCCGGAACCTTGCGATCCAGAACAACGTCATCGATGCCGCCAGGCGTTTTGGTGTTCGCAAGCTGCTCTTCCTGGGCAGCTCCTGCATCTATCCCAAGCTCGCACCCCAGCCACTCAAGGAGGAATACCTCCTCACCGGCCCGCTGGAACCGACCAACGAGTGGTATGCCATCGCCAAGATCGCGGGCATCAAGCTCTGCCAAGCCTACCGGCGTCAGCATGGATGCGACTTCATTTCGGCCATGCCGACGAACCTCTATGGCCCCGGCGACAATTATGATACCGATGGCTCCCATGTGGTTCCCGGCCTGATCCGGCGTCTCCACGAGGCTAAGGTCGCTGATGCGCCTGTCGTCACCTGTTGGGGCACCGGGACCCCTCTCCGCGAGTTCCTCCATTCCGATGACCTGGGCCGGGCCTTGGTCTTCCTCATGAGGAACTACTCCGAGGAACAGTTCATCAATGTTGGATCTGGGACCGACCTGCCGATCCGCGAACTGGCCGAGACGGTGGCCCGGGTGATCGGGTACCACGGTGAAATCCGTTGGGACCCGACCAAGCCGGACGGAACCCCTCGCAAACTCATGGACAGTTCCCGGCTTCGTGCCCTCGGGTGGAGGCCTGAGGTCCCGTTCGAAGAGGGAATTGCCGGGGCGTATCAGGACTTTTTGGCTAGGCTCTGATGGTCGACGGCGAAATGCGGCGGGCCTTATGTGACCTCGCCAGCCTGAGTATCAATGGATTTGGTTATCTGATGTCGGACACCTGAATCATGCTCCACGCTACCCTCTCCGATCCCGGCACCTGGATGCCATTGCTGGGGCATCACCGCGTCTGGAATCGCTCCATGGAGTGGCTCAAGGGCCTCACCCCCGAGACCCCGCTCGGCAACTACCATATCGACGGCCCCAAGTGGTACGCTTCGGTCCAGACCTACCAGACAGTCGACCGTGCCGCTGCCCGCTTTGAGAGTCACGAGGAGTACATCGACATCCAGTACACGATCCAAGGCAGCGAGATCATCGACTGGATGGATCGGGGCCAACTGGAGGCGGACGGAACCTTCTCCAACGATGTCCAGTTCTGGAAGGCGCCCTCGGATTCGGCCTCGTTCGCGTCGCTTCACCAGCTGCCGGGTCGGTTCGCCGTCTTCCTGCCGTCCGACGCCCACCGTCCCAAGGTTCGCGATCCCCACTCCACCTCCGTCCGAAAGGTCGTGATCAAGATCCATCGGTCGTTCCTCGAGAGCTAGAATTTGAAGTCAACCGTCCGGCAAAGGTTTCCGAGCTTTCGGAATCACCTGATGTCCGACACCTGACGCCCATTTGTTCCCATGCCTTACCTCGACGCCCGACGCCCGACGCCTGACGCCCGAGTGGTTGTCACCGGCGCAGCCGGCTTCATCGGGAGTCAATTGCTCAGGGCACTCGTGGCACAACATGCCGTCTCCGATCTTTTGGCTGTCGATCACCCGCTGCACGATTCCCGCTCAAGGAACCTGGAGGTCGCTCCTGGTGTTCCGTTCCTCGATCACCACCAGCTTTTGGCCGCCCTGGAGGCCGACATACTCCGGCCCTCGTTGATATTCCATCTGGGTGCCTGCAGCTCCACAACCGAGACCAACTGGGACTACCTCGCCGACAACAATCTTCTCTATTCCCAGCGCCTCTGGAATTGGTGTGCCCAGAACAACGTCCGTTTCCTCTACGCTTCCAGTGCCGCCACCTACGGGGACGGCGAAAACGGATTCGACGACGCGGTTCCCTTGGAACGCCTTCGTCCCCTCAATCTCTACGGGAAGTCCAAGCACGACTTCGACCTGTGGGTTCAGGCACAGAACGCAGCCGGGGTCCCCGGACCCCGACAGTGCCTCGGCTTAAAGTTCTTCAACGTCTTCGGGCCTGGTGAGGCCCACAAGGGACGCATGGCTTCGATGGTGTTCCACGGCTATCGACAGATTCGCGCCAACGGGCGTGTGAACCTCTTCCAATCCCATCGAGAGGGCTTTGCCAACGGTGGTCAGCTCAGGGATTTCATCTACGTGAAGGACGTCGTCCGGGTGATCCTCGCCTTCACTGCGCGACCTGAGGTCTCCGGACTCTTCAACCTGGGTACGGCCAAGGCCCACTCCTTTCGGGAACTGTTGGAGGCCACCTTCGACGCGATGGGACTCGAGCCGAAGATCGACTACGTCCCGATGCCCGAGGACCTGCGAGGGAAGTACCAGTACTTCACGGAGGCGACCATGGCTCGCACCCTCGCCGCCGGCATCCCCTACACCCCGACCCCGCTGGCGGAGGCCGTCTCCGATTACGTGACCTTCCTCAACGGAGAGCAGGGAGCGTAGGGCTCGGAGCAAAGAGTCCGATCACACTGAACCATACCCGGCTCGAGGCACGCTGCCGTGGGCTTCCCCCTCTTTTCGCCCGAAACCCGTCACCAAATCCATTTCGGCACCCGGAGAACGGCGCGTCTTGCCTGACGCCTGACGCCCGACGCCTGATACCCATAGAAATCATGAGCAAAAAAGCACTCATCACCGGCATCACGGGACAAGATGGATCCTATCTCGCGGAGTTGTTGCTGGAAAAGGAGTACGAGGTACACGGCATCATCAGACGTGCCTCTACCTTTAATACCACTCGGTTGGATCACATCTATAGCGATCCCCATTTTCCAAAGAACAAGCTGTTCCTCCATTACGGCGACTTGAGCGACGGCTCCAATCTAGCCCGGCTCTTGGGAAGCATTCAGCCGGATGAAGTCTACAATCTCGCGGCACAAAGCCATGTCCGTGTCAGTTTCGATGCCCCGGAATACACCGCCGACATCACCGGCACCGGCACCGTCCGCCTGCTGGAGGCCATCCGCGAGATCGGCATCAAGCCGCGCTTCTATCAAGCCAGCTCCAGCGAGATGTACGGCCTCGTCCAAGAGGTGCCACAGAAGGAATCCACGCCGTTCTATCCGCGCAGCCCCTATGGATGTGCCAAGGTGTATTCCTACTGGGTCACCGTGAACTACCGGGAAAGTTATGGAATGCATGCTAGCAATGGCATTCTATTCAACCATGAAAGTCCACGTCGCGGTGAAACGTTCGTGACCCGAAAGATCACCCGCGCCGCCGCCCACATCAAACTAGGACTCCAAGACAAGCTGTTCCTCGGCAATCTCGACTCGAAGCGCGACTGGGGATACGCCAAGGAATACGTCGAAGCCATGTGGCTGATGCTGCAGCAGCCTGAGGGCGACGACTACGTGGTGGCCACCAACGAAACCCACACCATCCGCGAGTGCCTTGAAGTGGCCTTTGCCCGGCTCGACCTCGACTGGAAGAAGTACGTCGAGATCGATCCGCGCTATTACCGCCCGGCCGAGGTCGACCTCCTGATCGGCGACTATTCCAAAGCCAAGCTGAAGCTCGGCTGGGAACCCAAGACCACTTTCAAGGGCCTAATCGAACTAATGACCGACGCCGATCTGAAGCTCCTGCACGACCAGATCTCTGGGAAACTTACTAGTCGAAGCTAACCTCGTTGCATGGCTTCGGCCTACCAATTAAAGGAGCCGAGCTCTTCTGCCTTGCTATCGAATCAAAAAATATACTATGTCTTTAAAACACTGCTTGATACTCGGAGGAGCTGGCTTTATAGGAAGCCGAACTGCACTGCGTCTTTTGGAAAGTGGCTATTCAGTCCGAATTCTGGATAGCTTGGATCCTCAGATTCACGGAACCTCCCTTGCCCGATCAGAAACTCTGAAGTGCATCTGGGATCACGTAGAAATTCAGGCCGGGGATGTCCGGGATCCAGCAGCTGTCGAGCGCGCGTTGAAAGGAGTTGACGCTGTGCTGCATTTTGCAGCTGGTACTGGTACTGGCCAGTCGATGTATCAAATCCGCCAGTACTCGGATGTGAACGTTACCGGCGCAGCTGTTCTTGCTGAACAACTAATTCGGATAAAAGGCCAAATTGGCAGAGTGGTGATAAGCTCGAGTCGCGCGGTTTACGGTGAGGGGGCATATCTGTGCTTAGAGCATGGGAGAGTCTATCCACATAACCGCAAAGTCGCTGATCTTGAAACAGGTCGGTTCAACCCAGTGTGCCCTCAGTGTGCCGGCCCGCTACTAGAGCAATCCTCAGAGGAATCCGATCCTGTTCAACCAACCTCAATTTACGGGATAACCAAGTATTCGCAGGAACAGGTTATACTCAACCTATGCGGCGCCTTAGGAATCCCAGCAGTTGCCCTTCGTTACCAAAATGTTTTTGGCCCAGGGCAGTCACTTAAAAATCCCTACACAGGCATTCTTTCAATCTTTAGCCAACTCTTGCTCCAGAATCGGCCGATCAATGTCTTCGAAGACGGGTTGGCAACTAGGGATTTCGTCTATATTGACGACGTTGCAGAATTCAATGTTCGGGCGGTTCGTGAACCCTTGACTAGCTGCGAGATCCTCAATGTGGGGACCGGATTCCGCCAAACCCTATTGGATGTAGTGACTGCTCTATCGGAGAGCTATGGAAAAGAACCAGAGTTTTCTGTTTCTGGACAGTTCCGCATTGGTGACATTCGGCATGCCGCTGCCAGCCAGACTCAGCTCCGTCGAGTTTTGGGTGAGCATCGCTTCGTTGAGTTTAAGCAAGGTATCGCTAAATTCACCCAATGGGTAATGGCCGAGGGTACTGACGGGGCACTGGGTACTGGCTACACCCGATCCCTCTCGGAGATGGCTAATTCAGGACTGCTTAAGGGAGGCAAGAAATAAATCTATGGCAAAGAGCATGAAAGGAATCATTTTGGCCGGTGGGGCCGGTTCACGGTTGTATCCTCTGACGTTGGTTGCATCGAAGCAGCTCCAACCTGTTTATGATAAACCGATGGTATACTATCCATTTACCACATTGCTGGATGGTGGTGTTCGAGAATTCTGCCTCATCTCGACACCGCATGATATACCCCGATTCAGGCAGCTCTTGGGCGATGGGTCACGCTTTGGCGTGGCAATCGAGTATCGCGAGCAGGCCAAGCCGGAGGGTATCGCGCAGGCGTTTCGAATCGCTGATTCATTCATTGGCCTTGATCCGGTGACCCTAATTCTTGGGGACAACATCTTTTGGGGTGGGGACGTGTTCACTCGAGCTTTTGCTGAGTTCCGCAACGGAGCGACAGTATTCGGCTATCATGTCCATGATCCTGAGAGGTACGGCGTCGTGGAATTCGACGCAACGGGAAAGGCAGTATCCATAGAGGAGAAGCCAAAACAGCCGAAGTCGAATTACGCTGTGCCTGGCCTATACATTTATGACAATCAGATAGTGCAAATTGCCCGGGACCTGAAGCCGAGCGCTCGTGGTGAACTGGAGATCACTGACGTGAACCTCGAATATCTCCGGCGTGGTCAATTGCGTGTTTGTAGGCTCCAACGTGGATTCGCATGGCTCGACGCTGGTACCAGTAGCAGCCTGCACGAAGCGAGTGCCTACGTACAAACCATCGAAAGGCGTCAAGGCGTGAAGATTGGCTGTCCTGAAGAGGCCGCCTTCCGAAGTGGCATCCTTTCGTTTTCGCAATTCCAAACGGTGGTGAACGACATGCCCAATTGCGAATATCGCGTCTATCTTGAAGCGGTTGTCTCCGAGATCCTTCGCCGTTGAAACTATTCCACCCAACCCGTATCTACCCATCCTCCAATGATTCTTCTCCTAGGTGCCA
The DNA here is from genome assembly GCA_027483345.1 of Verrucomicrobiales bacterium. GTDB lineage: Bacteria > Verrucomicrobiota > Verrucomicrobiia > Limisphaerales > UBA9464 > SXXZ01. The sequence continues at coordinate 13,185 of JAIXUV010000137.1, forward strand.
CCGGTTATATTGGCCAGGCGTTCGCAGCAGACCTTTACCGCCGCGGTGAGCCTTTTCAGGGTCTTTCTCGACGCGAAGTGGACTACACCCACTTTGACCCTTTACTCGACCTTCTGCGCGATCTAAAGCCGGACTTTCTCGTAAACTGCGCTGGCTACACCGGTAAACCAAACGTGGACGCTTGTGAAAGCGCCAAAGCTGAAACTTTGCTGGGCAATGCTTTGCTTCCTCAAACTCTCTCGCACGCTTGTGCCGCCGCGGGAATTCCTTGGGGGCATGTGTCTTCGGGATGCATCTACTCGGGAGCGAAGATCGTGGGAGATGACGGCGCATTGCGAATTGAGAAGGACATGAACCGATCAGAGGTTCGAGCATTGGTAGAGTCCCATTCGAAGCAAATCCGGGGTTTCACCGAGGAGGACAGCCCAAACTTCAGTTTTCGTTCTCCTCCTTGCAGTTTTTACAGCGGATCCAAGGCGTTAGGCGAGGAAGGCATATTGGGCGCGGGGCAAAGTTTCATTTGGCGCTTACGTATACCATTCGATGAGTTCGACAGCCCACGCAATTACCTTAGCAAGGTGCAGCGCTATTCGAAAGTCTACGATAATGTAAATGCCATTTCGCACAGGGCAGACTTCGCACGGGCTTGCCTTGACTGTTGGTTCCAGCGTGTACCTTGGGGTCTATATAATGTGACCAATCCTGGCTGGATCACCACCCGCGAAGTTGTGGCATTGGTGCAACAGTATATTGCTCCTAGTCGGAGATTTGAATTCTGGGAGAACGACGCCGAGTTCTACAAAATGGCCGCGCAGACCCCACGATCCAACTGTATACTTGACACCAGCAAGCTGATTGGCGCTGGAGTCAAGATCCGGCCTGTTGAAGAAGCCCTTCAGGAGTCCCTCCGAAATTGGCGGCAGGAGATCATACCGTTGGGCGCCTAATCAAAGCCTGTTCCAGACATCTCCTCCCCTATTTCTTATAGGTCAATTAACTTTTTTGTCTGTTAAATCAATTATGAATCTTCTCATCACCGGCGGCGCCGGATTCATCGGATCGAACCTGATTGCGAGGGTCATCGACGAGTCGTCTGTGGCCAAGCTGGTCAACCTCGATTGCCTGACGTATGCGGGTCATCCGGCGAACCTGCGCGGAGTCGAGCGGCTTCCGAAGTACGTCTTCGAGAAGGTGGACCTGCGGGACAAGGCGGAGGTGCTGCGGGTGGTGCGACAACACGGGATCACCCACGTGATGCACTTGGCGGCGGAATCGCACGTGGACCGTTCGATCAGCGGTCCCGGGGACTTCATCCACACCAATATCGTGGGTACGTTTCACCTGTTGGAGGCGTGCCGGGACACCTGGGGTGGGATGTTCGAGGGCAAGCGGTTCCATCACGTGTCGACGGACGAGGTGTATGGATCGCTGGGGGCGAAAGGATACTTCACCGAGGAGACGCCCTACGCGCCGAACTCGCCGTACTCGGCGAGCAAGGCGTCGAGCGACTTGTTGGTGAGGGCCTACCACCACACGTACGGACTGCCGGTGGTGACGACGAACTGCTCGAACAACTACGGTCCGAACCAGTTCCCGGAGAAGCTGATCCCGGTGGTGATCCAGAACGTGCTGGGGCGGAAGCCGATCCCGGTCTACGGGGATGGACTCAACGTGCGTGACTGGCTATACGTGGGAGACCATGCGGAGGCGTTGTGGCAGGTGTTGGGGAAGGGGCGGCTCGGCGAAACTTACAACATCGGCGGGCACAACGAATGGGCGAACATCCGGATCGTGGAGTTGATCTGCGACTTGGTGGACGAGATGAAGCCGGAGCTGGGCGGGAACTCGCGGGCGTTGATTAGCTACGTGAAGGACCGTCCGGGCCATGACCGGCGATATGCAATCGACGCGGCTAAGGTCCAACGGGAGCTGGGCTGGATACCTGCGCACACATTTGAGACCGGCATCCGAGAGACTGTGGCTTGGTATCTCAAACATCAAGACTGGGTTGCTGAGGTGAGGAACAATACCTGAACCTCAAAGCGGATCTTGCATTGCGTGACATAAATGAGTCGATAGAATACAATCACAAAACTCTACAAATATTGTTACAGATCACTTTGGCGTCCATATAAAGATACCATTTGATCATAATGGAAACCTTGGCGCCAGATAATCACAGAATAATAAATGAAGCTAAATTCCGTCCCTTGCGGAGCCTGTGGTGAGTCAACATCAAAGTGGCTCTTTGATGCTGGTGACTATATCTACGGCAACCCTGGGCAGTGGCCCTATGCGAGGTGCAACTCATGTGGAGTGGTCTTCATGAATCCGAGGATCTCGCCAAATGAGATTGGACAATTCTATCCGAAGACATACTATACAAACGAGCTGGCTGGCAGTAGTTCCAAAAAGCCGACCTTTCGAAATAAAGTAAAGCAAGTACTACTTTCAACTCGACTTGGCTACCCTCAAGTTCCGCCAAACGGAATACCAAAAGCAGTAGCAAACGTACTAGGGCCTGTCCTAATGAAAACTCCGCCAATGCGCCGACAGATTCATTGGGTAGAAAATGGGCGTGTACTTGATGTCGGATGTGGTAATGGTGATATCTTGGATCAGTATCGTGCCTTAGGGTGGCGGACGACCGGTGTTGAACCAGGCCCCGAGTCGGCACAACTCGCTAGAGAAAGGGGGCACTCGGTAATTACAGGACTAGTTGAGGAAATTGGGCTGCCGAGCGAATCTTTTGATGCGATTACACTTTGGGATGCCCTTGAACATATACCGAATCCCGCAGCTGTTCTAAGCGAACTATATCGCCTCTTGGCGCCGCAGGGTAAAATATATATTCATGTTCCCAACTACGGAAGCATCTATGCGAGGCTGTGGCAGGATCGGTGGTTTATGTTTACCGCGCCCCTTCATTATTTCCACTATAGTAAAGCAACGCTTAAATCCCTCCTCGAACGTACTGGATTCTCAGAAATCGATATATCGACAGGACTGGGTGAGGTAGGATGGCGGCAAAGCCTACTATCTGGTGCACCCGAAAACTCACTACGACGTAGATTGCTGAGTTGTAGCGTCGTTAACAGAATATCAAATTCAGTAGAGCAGGGGCTGCCGGATGGCCATTTAACCGCAGTAGCCCGTAAGCGTAAACAAACCAACTCTGATAAATGAGTGGTGGACAAATACGTTTTGGAGTAGCAGCAGGCATAGTTAGTCTAGTAGTGGACGGGTTGGCAGGTATTGCACTAGTCCATCTACTCTTTAAGCACTTACACCCGACGGCAGCAGGGTTTTGGTCGTTAGTGACAACAGTAGGCTCTTTGCTCTTAATAGTGCCAAACTCTTTAAGTCCTGCAATAAGCCGCAAAGTAGCTCAATTACAATCCGATCAGGCAACCTCCGGTACAGAAACTGCTCTGCTCTGCCGCAGTATACGTGATTCAATCCGATATGCCCAGATTACTCTACTAACTATCAGCTTCGTGGTATACCTCGGGTACTTGATGCCAGTCTGTAGAAGTAACGACCTGCACATTACCGGATCAATGGCATGGATGCTTTATGTGCTAGGCTTAACGTTCAACTGCGAGGCATCTGGACACATCGCGTTTCTAAATGGCTTAGGTGAAGTTGGATGGGATAAAGTAATTCGCATTATAACGTCGAGCTTCGGATTGATCGCCAATTGGTGCATACTACGATTTGGAGGTGAGATCATCTGCCTTGGCCTAATTTTCCTTCTTCAAAGTCTAATCCTTTTTTCTGTTTCTCAAAAGATCTCGAAAGAACGAGGCTTTGGTCCCATTTCGAGGTATAGCAAATTAACATTTCCAAAATCCTTGATGGTTGAAGGAGCGAAATTGTTACTCCTCGGTTGCGGGGGATACATTGTAGCAAATGCAGGTACTATAACAATTGAGCGGGTTTTCGGCTTGGCTGATGTTGGAAGGTACAACGCCTTGCTCAGAGTCAGCACAATACTTTCATCTGTAGGTGTACTATTTTCTCAAATGGCTTATCCATCGGTAGCACAAGCCTGGGCAAGAGGGGATCGAGAAAGGGTAAAGGCACTATACCTTAAGGGAATCGGTTTTGCAATAGGCCTATGGGCTCTGGGTGCTTGCGCAATCTGGTTGACTAGTGAATGGATCTTTCCTCGTTGGCTTGGTGCTGGTAATTATCTAGGACCAGAAGTACTTTTCTGGCTATTATGTTATCAACTGGTCTACGTCAACCATATAGCACAATCGACTCCTGTCCTCGCAGCATCTGGGAATGCATTTATAGGTTCAGCATTACTAATAGTTTTCCTAGCGCCATGCCTAGTGGCATGGTTCGCAATGAGGTTTGGAATCGTCGGCGTTCCGATTGGCACAATAGCAGGAATGTTGCCGTCATCAATCTGGGTGATCTACCGGTCCTCTCGCTTTATCTTTCAATATAGATCGCCAGCTTGATCGACTAGCTGAAGCGATATATTAATTTATGCATACTCTTGTCATATAACAAATTTTGCTACCGAGATAAAATAAAATTGTTCAAAGAAAATTCTATATGAGCAATCGTCAAAAACGATTCTCCCTGCTAGTACCCTCATACAACAGGCCCGAGTTGATCCGCTTGACAATACTCTCCCTGTTAGAAAACGCTTCAGATGATGTCGAAATAATCGTCGCAGATGATGCTTCTCCGAGACAATGCGAAATTAGAAATGCTCTCGCAGAATGGATTGAAAGTGGTCAAATCAAATGGATCGGACACCGGAAAAATCTTGGATGGTCAGGCAACCGAAATAGTCTTCTGAAGGCCGCTAGCGGCGAGTATGTAATCCTGCTTGGTGATGATGATAGATTAAAGGCGGGTGCAATTGAATATCTGCGATCTTCAACGTCGAGACATCCTGAGGTTGCAATCTTCGGCATGGGCTATGACGTAATTGATGAATATGGCGTGCGAACCTTCACCTTCTGCACTCCGAAAGCGATTTCCTATCGGATATCGGGAAATTCAAGCTGGCAAGAAATATTTTTGTATGATGCTGTGCCCATGTTCTCACATCATCCGTTCACTATGTGTTCGAAGCGAACCGCCGCATTATCAATAGGTTACCGTCAAACAGTAGATATAGCAGATGATGCACTCTATCTTTGCGACGCTCTTGAAATGGGTCACACCTTTATTGCGCTTCCAAAAGTTCTATTCGAATGGCGGGTTGCCATGGTTGGCAATGCAAATTACACAACATTATCCGGCAGCCAGGAACGATGCCATCGGTCGCGGGGCCTGCTGCTAGCCGAATGGCTTAGCCGACCCGAATTGCGAGTGGAGGTGAAGCGAATGATAGTTGAGACAGGATTCTTGGCGAAATTCTGCATGATTTCCAAATCAGATGTTGTTGAACTTAAGAAGCTTATGGATCATAAACCTCTCGATGGGCAGAAAATGGGCGATTACATTTGCGACAAGGCATTGGGGTTTCGCCCGTCACTCAGCCGCCTAGTAGGTCGGCAATTGAGGGCAATTCGAGTAATGGGTTTAGGACACATCCCGAGATTTCTTCAATATCAAATTGATAAGCGTAGGCTTCGCAGAATAAAGGAAGGGGCTAAGTGATGGAAATGTGACTGGCGATGGCAATCTTTAAAGAGCAATTTGCTTCATTCATTGTATAAGAATGTGGCCGCAGATATATGCTCTTGTTGGAAATGCGAGCTGGATTAAATATCTTCTTAGTTCGTAATTCAAAATGTTGACTCGAAAAGAATATTGGGCAAGTTGACTTTAATTCTAGCCAACGCGATTAGCAATATCGATCTCAAGGTGCTTGACGCGCAAAAGCTACGACCCGCTGTATCTCCAAAACAAAGGCAGTAAATCTATTACCGTTTAGGTCAAGAGCAAGTTCTTCTTGCGACTATTGACCTATATACTAAGATGTATGAAAAGCTCTATGACGGTCGGAGGGGGTGTGCACTATTTACTTGGAATTAGTATTTTTGCGCCATCAATAGCAATATTCACTGTGGGGAATCAAACGGGCATTCAAGTTGCATTATTGCTGCTGCTTCTCTGTGGTATTATAAGAATAGTATACGGAAATCTTCGAACGGATCGGCCGTTGATATATCTGCTCTTGTTTTGGGGCCTGGTGCTCGGATTCAGCGTTTGGTTACAAGGATTCCAGTCTCAGCAAAGAAATGCCATGGTTGTATTCGGGGTTGATTTAAGCATCTTATTCATTCTTGGATTGATCGAATGTTCCCGTTTCGACTTTGATGAACGATTACAAAGCGGAATCATAATGGGAGCCGCTGCTTCAGCGGTTTACGCGCTGTATCAGCAAATTGCACTTCGCGTTGGTTGGCCATTCGGGATTCCCCCGATGAATAATCCATCCTATAGCCTGATCGTATCCACTGCTGAGGATGTGGGACTTCGCTCATTCGGCCTCTTTCCAGAGCCGTCTATGCTTGCCGCTTATCTTATACCTATAGGCGTCTCTCTCCTATTCGTCGGATCTCATAAACAGCTGAAGGAGTCATATAAAATCTATGCGCTAACAATATTGATTATGCTAGGTACTATGGCATCCGGATCATTTTCTATTGTCATAGGGCTACCACTTGTTCTATTGCTGTGTCTTATGGCTCGACGTGCAACACTTACAACATTGACAAAGTTAGCAGGTGCATTATTTGTCCTAATGTTGGCTCTCGCGATTGCTAGTAGAACTTCTACTTGGGCTTCCAATGTAACTGAAAAGCTTATTGATCGATTGTCTGGTGCCTTAGAAGATCCTTCTCTTATCGTTAGATATGGAATGAAAGTGGCGTCATTAAATATCTTTTTGGAGAATCCAATTCTGGGCTGCGGCGTTGTACCATCACATCAGTACTTCTATTCCAGCATGCCGTCAGGTTCAATTGGAATTCAAGATGAAGATTCACTAAGCGGAGGCGACAGCTTGCCTCTGTATATATTAGCCGGCCAAGGTATCGTGGGGTTTTTTCTATTTGCAGGGATCTCAATCTTGGCCTATTATCGGAGCCGGCAAAAACCATTCCTCAGCTATACACTATTAGGTTGTATGGTTGTAATGACGTTGCAGGCGGGGAATGTTGATCTATATTTGATATGGATAATTATGGGGCTTTGTCTAGGACAACGCTATAGGGTCGAAGTGAAGTCACCAATGTGCCAACCGACAATCGGAGCCTACCCATCACGTCTGCGGTGGGGATAGGTTCAACTCTGATAAGAAGTAGCTAAAAACCCAAATAGAATGTCAAATACAAATAAAAAAGTTCTTCTTATATCCCCAGTAGCTACACATCCGACGATAAGTGGCAATTCTGTTCGGCCGATTTACCTTGCTAAGCAACTACGGCAACTCGGATACACAGTTCATCTTGCCTTCACTGATTATGTTGGCTGTAACTCATCGGAAATGGCGGCATTTTGGGGGAGAGACAAGTATCACTATTTTCCATATCGCCGTGGTCATGCGGGTTGGGAGGTTAAGAGAGTCGCACGGAAGTTGCGACTGACAAATACGCGACTCTCCCATTGGTGGCGAATCCAAACTGAAGCAAAGGCAAATCTCAAACAAATATCTCCAGATGTGGATGACTATTATGATGAGAACATGACACCATGGTTAAAAATGCTTAACGAGCGGGAACAGTATGATGCAATAATTGCTCATTTCGTGATTCTCAGTCGTTCTCTGGATGCCTTCCCAAATAATGTGGCAAAAATAATCGACACACAAGAAGTGTTTGCGGTTGGTCGAGAACAAAAGATTGCGCGAGGTGAGCGTTGTTGGATAGACATAATGCCCGAGAGTGAACTTAAGGCACTTCGCCGAGCCGATTTTGTATGGACAAGTCAGCAACATGAGGCGGAGGTGCTGCGACCATGGCTAGGTGAGCGAGTTTCTACAGTGAGTCATTTTGTTGACCCAATCAGTGAAGTTCAAGAAAGCTCACTTAAGTCACAAAAGCTTATCTTTGTTGGCGGTAACCATCCAGCGAATGTTGAAGGTATACATTGGTTTGCGTCGGAAGTTTACCCCCATTTGTCCAGATGGCTCTTGCCCGAGAACGTGCTCATTGTTGGGAACGTTAAGAACGCAATTGGAAATGAGCTTCCCTTCCGATTCTTCGGACCTGTCCCCGACCTAAGCAAAGTATATGAGATGGCACGCGCTGCAATATGCCCGATCATATCTGGTACGGGTTTGAAGTCAAAAAATGTTGAGGCGTTTGCATTTTCAAAACCGGTGGTAACAACAGCTTTCGGTCGCCTTGGAATGGAAGACGCTGATATGAAAGCGCATATTGTAGCCGACAAGCCAGAGGAGTTCGCAGATGCTATTCAACGCATATTGACTGATGACCATCTATGCCGAATCATGATGTTCGCAGCTTTGTCGTATGCCAGAGGCTGGAATGAGCGGTTGCAGGTACCAATGTTGCGTTGCCTTAATTCAAAAACTCCACAGCATCTGGAGATGAAGGGATTATGAAAGAAATACCAATGGTGTTGCTTGCTGGTGGATTTGGAACGAGAATTGCCCACCTAACAGAAGGACTCCCTAAACCAATGGTGGAGGTCGCCGGACGGCCTTTTATCGAATGGTTGATGGTATACTATGGTACATTTGGAATTGCTGATTTTATCCTTTCAACCGGCTACCGATCAGAAATTGTCGAGAAGTACTTTCGACAAAGATCCCTGCCTGGTGTAAAAGTTAGGTGCCAAAAGGAATCCGTCCCTCTGGGAACAGCTGGAGCGTTCCTAAACGCAACGAGCGGATTTGCCGATCCGAGCAATGGCTGGCTTATTGCTAATGGAGATTCACTAATCGCTGCGAATCCGACTCTTTTGGTTGAGTTCGGCCAGAAACACGGTTGGGATGCTGCATTATTCGGATTGGAGGTGGTTGACGCAACGCGTTTTGGTACGTTAAAACTCTCGAAAGAAGGACTACTTGAATCCTTCTCGGAAAAGCGGACTGGGTCTGGACTCATCAATGCCGGTGTGTATTGGCTCTCGCGCGACTGCCGTGCAAAGTTTCCATCGAAGCGGCCGTTGAGTTTTGAAACTGACGTATTCCCTGAACTGCTCGTTAAAGGTATGCGTATTGGCGTATTGCCAGTATCGGTTCCGTTTATTGATATAGGTACACCGGCAACACTAGAGCAGGCAAACGATTTCGTTATTGATGTCGCGAAACGTAGGGATAAAGTTATAAAAGTTGACTGAAGGCAAAATGAAAGAGGTACCTATGAGCCAAAACAAGTTAGACACAATTCGATTGCACATGGAGGACGGGGCACGTGTTAGAATTGCTGCAGTGGATGCATGCAGTGAGTCATTGATAATGGCTGCTGCTTTAGTGCGCCAAAGCTTACAGGGTAGTGGCAAGGTAATGTTTTGTGGCAACGGCGGTAGCGCTGCTGACTGCCAGCATTTGGCTGCGGAGTTTACCAGCCTATTGCGCCAAGACTATCCGCGCCCAGGACTAGCAGCGGTGGCGCTCTCAACAGATACATCCTTCCTGACTGCTAACGCTAATGACTTTGGATTCGAGGGAGGTTTTGCAAGGTTGACTCAGGCCTTAGGACGTAGCGGTGACACCTTGGTTGGAATCACTACAAGTGGAAACTCACAAAATGTTGTTCGAGCCCTTGAGCAGGCCAAGATCATGGGTATTAGCACAGTTGCCTTTACGGGGAGTGGCGGCGGCCGGATTGCTGAGGTCGCTGACGTTGTGCTGACGGTTCCCAGTAGCAAGGTGCAATTTATACAGGAAACCCATATTGCGCTAGGACATCTACTTTGTCAGTTGGTCGAGGAATCCTTGTTTCCAAATCCAGCTTAAAATAGTTATGATCATTTCGCGAGCCCCGATGCGGATAAGCTTTTTCGGAGGAGGCACTGACTTCCCAGAGTACTTCAGGGAGAATGGAGGCGCTGTTCTTAGTACTGCAATTGACAAATATACTTATCTAACTGCTGGTCGGTTTTATAGCCAACTGTTCGGATATGCATTGCGACTTTCCTATAGTAAGGGGGAACTTGTAAGTAAAGTGGAGGAGGTACAGCACGCGGTTTTTCGGGAATGTCTTCGACATTGCGGCATAGAGCGCGATCTCGAACTTCATACCGTGGCCGACCTCCCCTCTTTTACTGGCTTAGGCTCCTCTTCAAGCTTCACTGTAGCGCTATTGATGGCACTTTATGCCCATAAGGGTGTTTACTGCAGCGGCTTGGAGCTCGCATACAGAGCTATATATATTGAGCGAACCATTCTCGGAGAATGTGTCGGTGTACAAGATCAAGTGATTTCGGCTGTGGGGGGGTTCAACGTTTTCGAGTTTCGGGCTGAGGACGATATCAGAGTCCATCCGGTCCCCTTGTCCCCTCGACGGTTAAACGAATTAGAGTCGCATCTATTGCTAATCTTCACGAATATTAAACGAAGAGCTGCAGATGTTGAGAAGGAGAAAGTGAGTGGCTTTTCAACAAACAAGGATTCCCTCTCGGCAATGCACAAGATGGTCGATCAAGGTTATAACCATCTAGTTTCGTCAAGCTCTTTAGAACGCTTCGGCCTTCTCCTGAATGATGGTTGGCAACTAAAGCAAAGACTAGGCAAGGGGGTTAGCAATCAAGAGATTGAATCAATGTATGAAGCAGGAATTAATGCAGGAGCTTGGGGAGGAAAGCTTCTAGGGGCTGGTGGCGGCGGCTTCCTGCTTTTTTGTGCTCCACCTGAAAAACATCAACAAATTCTTGAGTCACTACCCTGCAAACATCAAGTTAAGGTCTCGTTATCTGCGCAAGGTGCCACAATTATATATTCTAACGAGGCTAGAAGTTTCAATCCAGCGGCTTCACTTCAAAGTTTAGGAAACTAAATGTGGAGCGCAGACTCTAACGCTAGTAGTCGCTGAAGAGTATTATAATCCGATGCTTGCGGGTGCCTTGACGACTTGAGTGGGGGTAATGTGGCTGATGTCCCGTGTTTTAGGCGAGGATGACGCCGCACGCATTTGGTCTTTTGTTGACACTTGGAGAACGTTGGGTTCTGTGAAGGGTTTGTCTTTATCTGGGACCTCGAAGTTTGTGTAGAATGTTGAGGAAACGTATAAGCTGTGGCCTACGGAAAGTGTGCTTGATGGGATGACGCTAGTTTGTCTCGACAACGTGGAATCCATTGCGCTGACAATGGAAGGGTTTACCGTGTGACACAAGAAGAAGGAGTGGTGCTGCAAGCACAACACCCAGTAGCTGATGGCCTTTGACCTCACCTTGATGCGTGAGATTCCTCTGAGGCCGTCGCGGCAAGATCTTCATCTAGAGCGACTCGCGGATGTGGCGGATGCTCTTTGGCCATGGCAAGGCGACCAATGCTTGCTTGTGCTTCGAAAACCCGGTGTGAGTGGGATCCGACGAGATGAACCGGCGCAATGAACACAACTACCTGAAAGTCTTCGCCGACCTATTGCAGAGGTGCGTGCTCTTTGCGACGCTCGGGACGAAATCCAAAAGCATGGAAACTTTTGCCGCGAAAAAGTTTCGGCACAATGGATATCCCAAATAGGCTACTTAGGTGGCCGTTGAAATGGGCGGAGCCCACATCAAGGGGGCGCGGGACTGTTTTGGAAACGCGCGGAACGTGTATTACTGACATGCTCTGCTTCGTCTCAGATACCCCCCCTGACTTGCTACTGAGCCATTGAAGGTGACAAAAAATAAGAGCGAGAAGAAACTAAAGTCATGAATATTATAAGGCGCAAGATGCGAATATTGTATGGACCGCCAAAATGGCGGCACATAGAAAGTCGATATGGAAGCAAATCATTCAAGATGTTGGATGTTGGATGTGGCAATATGGCGGCGATTCAGGCCAAGGCACTTTTCCCCAATTGTGAGTATCATGGAATCGACAACACGAAGTACTACAATAGCAGCTCCGAAAACGTTGCGGCAATGCAGCAGTTCTATGAAATCGAACTTACGTCTTTAGAGTACGGAAGTATTCCTGACGACTACTTTGATGTTATTATTATGTCGCATGTTTTGGAGCATTTACGGAACGGAATCGAAGTCATAAGGTGTTTAACCTCAAAACTTAAGGACGGTGGGCTCTTTTATGTTGAGTGGCCCCACCCTAGGAGTGTCAACTTTCCTTCGATGCGAAACTGTCTCAACTTCTATGATGATCCAACCCATGTATTTCTCTATACTTGGATTGATGTTTGCAACATCATGCGCGATTCGGGATTGAGACCGCTAGAAGCAAAGACAAGACGAAGCTTTTGGTATCTTCTATGCTCGCCTGCGCTAATCGGGCGAAACATTTTGCGAAATAAAGGCCTAGTAGGCCCAGATCTATGGGAATTCTTGGGTTTTGCGCAGTTCGTTGTGTCCGTGAAGCGGGTTCATTAATGGCATCCCAGGACCAGAACGACAATAGACGTTGGATAAACGCAAAGTTGTACCCTCGGTTCCAGTACAAAGTGGTTCCTCGCTGTTTCCAGAGGAACCCGGGGGGCTTGACGGGCGGAGGATGATGGCGAGCAATGACACCTGAGGAGACGTTTGGGCAGTTGTTGGGACTGGGGAAGAGTTGCCAAGTGATGGAGGCGCAGGTGGATTCGGACGCGTCGACGTTCATGTTGAAGGTAGAGGAGATGGCCGCGTTGTGGCCTGAGGAGAGCGCTCGGGCCGGGACCACGATGACTTGCCACGACCACGTGGCGCCTATGCGGTGGCGACACCTCAACGTCTTCAACAGGGAGTGCGAGTTCGAGTGTGCGCTGCCGCGACGACAGCTAGGTGTACCGTGTGACGCCGCCTTGGGAGGGGCGTAGCAAGCATTTCACCCGGGAGTTCGGGGCCTTCGCTGTGACCCTGATGCGCGAGGTGCCGGTGAAGCGAGCCGGCCAGATCCTTGGCAAGAGCGATTCGCGGATGTGGCGGATGCACTTTGCCCACGTGAAGGCGGCGTATGCGCGCTTGAGCTTCGACAACGTAGGTGCGGTGGGGGCCGACGAGATGAACCGGCGCAAGGGTCACAACTACCTGACGATGTTCGCCGACCTGGTGTCGAAGCGCGTTCACTTCGCGACCCCGGGAAAAGGATCGGAGACATGGGAAGCATTTGCTGCGGAAATGTTTCGGCACAATGGACATCCCAAGTCGACTACCCAGGTGGCTATCGACAAGAGCGCCGCCTACATCAAGGGTGTGCGGGACCACTTCGGCAACGCGCAGGTCGTGCACGACAAGTTCCATGTCATCCGGAACGTAGTGGAGGCGTCCGACCAGATTCGGAAGTTGGAGAGCCGAATCGACGCAGCAAGCCGGGAACGATTGGAACGTACGCGATGGCTCTTGCGGAAGAACTCCGAGAGCTGGACCGAGAAGGAAGCAGAGAAGTGGGAATCGATCGCCAAAGAACGAGGCGTGAGCGGCTTGGCCCACGAGATCAGACTCGTGCTGCAGGGCATAAACGAAAGAAAAGAGGCCAACGAGGCGCGGCAGAAGTTCCAGAACTGGCGCGCCCGGGTTCAAGTGATGCGGAAGGAAACCGGTGAGTTGATGAAGCCGATGGCTCAAGCGGCCAGGATGGTCGAAAGTCATCTGGAGGGAATCTTCGCCCACTGGGCCCAAGGCCTGACCACGGCATTCATGGAGGGGCTCAACAGCCTGTACTCCGCCGTGAAGCGCCGGGTCCGTGGCTACCGTACCGTCGAGTACATGATCGCCATGCTTCACTTAGCCGCAGGCAAACTTACCCTGCTGTGCTACTAACCCACTAAGAGTGACGAGGAACCGGGATTAGTGCGGTGCCTCGGTGCGCAGGCCGATTACCAGCAGCCGGACAAGTAGTTGTGGCCGACGATATGGAAGCGGAATATGCTTTCAAAAAGATGAGATGTAAAGATGGAGAATGGGCTGAGGCTTTGAAATATTCCGAGACCATGTTTGTTGAGGCCGTTTCTCCTTGTGTTGCTATCCGTTTAGAACTCATATAACAAGATGAGTCGAAGCGATCTCAAAGCGACCTAGCCTGCGACTAGATTAAAGGCCAGAAAGCAAAATCAATCTCAAAATCTTAATGCCCGATCCGCTGCTATTCTTAAGTGCTCATCTTCCGGTAGAGCGTTCGCGACAGGCCGGCCACAAGACCGCGTGGAGAAACCTTTGCTGGTTGGCTGAACGACATCCGGTTCATCTAATCGCGTTTCGTGCCGAAGGCGACCGAGATGAATCATTAGCTCCCTTAAGGAAGGTTTGTGCTCGACTCGAGATTATCGATGTCTCGCGTATTAACCGGTTGACGGGACTCCTTGCCCGACCAAACTTGCCGTTGGTTGTTGCTGCACGCAGCTGCCAACGCGTCAGTAGCATCGTCACGGAATGGTCTCGGAATAGCCAATACTGTCGAGTCCATTTCGAATGGTCACAGATGGTTCAGTACGCTGCCCTACTCAGCATGGATCTTGTGCGTACACTATATGTACATGATGTTTTGTCGCAATGGGCAAGCCGTAAATCAAAAGGTGTAGTAGGGTTATTTTGGCACCTAGAAGCCTTACGAACCCGCGCTTGGGAGCATAAAGCCTATCTCAGTTGCACGCGTCTTTATGTTCCTAGCGAAAAGGATAAGAGTCTGATTGCAGTCCTCGATTCTGATCTCAATGGCCGCTGTTCTGTGTTGCCCCTGCACATCGATTTTTATCGTCCCCTTAGGCCTCGGAGTTACGATGGTCCAATTCGCATTCTCTTCTGGGGAGCGTTAGGACGACCCGAGAATGCAGAGGCAGCGCGATGGTTGTGTACTCAGGTACTTCCAAGGCTTCGAGCGTCCAAAACAAGTTTCACAATGATAATCGCAGGATCGAATCCACCTGCAGATATATTAACACACCGTGGGTTTGATTGTGTGGTGACTGGTTTCGTTGAAGACCCAGCAGAAGAGTTTGGTCGATCACATATTGCGCTTGCGCCACTATTTCAAGGCGCGGGAGTAAAAGTAAAGGTTTTAGAGTGCCTTTCTGCTGGTCTCCCTGTGCTTACCACAGCCATTGGCTCCGAGGGAATTGAGGCGCGGGAAGATCAAGGTCTGTTGACCTTGCCAGAGAATCCAGATGCTTTTGTTTCCATGATTAATCAGCTAGCGGCTGATCGATCAAATCTTGCTCGTCTTGGTTTGTCAGCTTTGGAATGGGGTAGAGGTTACCAAAAGGATTCCCGTTCAACTCTCTTTTTCTAGCATTGTGGATATCATATGCTATATATATGCGCAAAAGCAAAACCAGAGTTTGCAGAAATAGTGGAACCCGAAGCGTAGGACGTGGCTGGGAACGAGTGCGATATCTATAAGCACTTCCAATACGTAAAGATTCGCTTCCAACCTGTCAAAAATGTAGTCGATATTGCGACCCGCTGCAAAATGTCTTCTTCAAAAATTGGTTCCGCGCTTACCATTAATCCACTGCCAAATCAAGGAATGAATCTACTCCAGTTTGAAGTAATCCTTTCTGTAATCATTGTAACTTATAGATCCCGTGGGGAGATCGAGGCCTGTTTAGATTCAGTGCCTCGTAACCTCCTAGGACGGTCCGTCGAAGTGATAGTGGTTGAGAATGCATCCGGTGATTCAATTGGCGAACTGATCCGAAGCCGGTTTCCGTGGGTTAAATTCGTTGAATCTTCTAGCAATATCGGCTTTAGTAAGGCAAACAATATGGCTTATGAGATTTCTCGGGGGGAATACTTGCTTTTTCTCAATCCTGACACAATTTCAAACGCTGAGGCCTATATTCATTGCTTAGAGCGGCTAAGGGTCGAACCGGCTATTGGAATTATCTCCCCAAAATTAGTTCTCCTAGATGGCGCCATGGATCTTGCTTGCCGCCGCTCAATTCCAACCATTTGGGATGGTTTCTGCCGAGCTTCCGGTCTTTCTGCGATGTTTCCTAGCGTAAGGCTATTCTCTAAATACAATCTCACTTATCTGCCGGAGAACGATACCTACGACGTTGGCTCTGTAAACGGGGCATTTATGTTGTCGCCACGTCGAGCACTCCTAAGGGTAGGCGCCTTTGATGAGCAGTTCTTCATGTATGGGGATGACCTAGATTTGAACTATCGATTTCGAAAAGCCGGTTATCGTGTTGTTTATGATGGGCGAGTCTCATTGGTTCACATCAAGGGTGCTAGCTCCTCGAAAGTATCGGAAAGGATGTCTGCCGAAGTATTCAACGCAACACGACAATTTTACTTAAAGCATTTCAACCCGCATGATTCGCATCTTGTTCGACTAAAATATTGGTTCTTGTTCTCTGCGTGGAAACACCTTGCTGCATTGAAGGCTCGGCTGAAAGGTTATCGACGTGCACAGCCGCTTTGATGAATTGGGCTTGTCTGTACGTGGATAGCATCTACTCTTGCTAAATGTGATATAGGGTTCAAAAGGTATGCTCGATCAAGTCGAGAATACTACTTAAAAGTGAAACAAAAGGCCGCCGACGATCTTCTTGAGTCAGAAATTGGGAAATTGAAGTCTTTCTTCGAAGGAGTATTGGGAGGTGGTCATGTACTCGGCTGAGCGGTACTCAAGGGCCAAGCGCTTTACGGCGGATGACAGGCCGTCAAACCATTTCATGAAGGTCGTGGTGAGGCCTTTGGTGTAACGAGCAAATGTTAGCCGAAAGAATTTGAATTCTGGCCCACCGGGCGGAAGGCTTCCAGAGTGGGCGCGTGGATAAATTCCTCCTAAGAACCCATCGATGATTTTAAAGTCACTATGTTGAATAGTCCGTTGGTGCCAAAAACGTGGTAAGGCTAAACAAACTTGCAGAGTTTGCAATGGTTAATCTTTATTGGTGTAGCCTGCCGCGGTTGAACTCTCTATAGAACCTGAAGAAAAATCAGAGTGCCCTCTATATAAAGAGGAGAATGCTTAAATGGTTTAATTGTATAGTGCCTTCCAAGAGTCTTCCTGGGTAAATGCGATGTCAGCTTTAGGCTTGGCTCTTTCTGTTAAAGTGCTGCTTTATCGCTTTAGCGGAAACGTCGGCGTAGCTGGTTAACTGAAAGTGCAGCCGTGATGGAAATGGAGCACTTGTTGATTTAAAAGGCTATGCGCCTATATGGGATAGCGGTGATGAGGTTTATTCATTCTAGAGGGGTTGACTATTCTATAGAGTTGAGACTGGCGGCTGTTTGAGAGTATAGTCGCTAGGTTTGATGCAATTTGATTGGGCTGCTTTAATAGTAGCTTCTTGCTGCAAAAAAGTAATTGCTAGGAATGACTCAGTCACTTGGTATGTTCCGATGTCAGGTTCCACTGTGGCTATAAACCATAGGTCCCATGCATTCTATGCAGCCTACTCCGAAATCCTATCGTTTCGCAGACTCCGCGAGCGGCACTACTATGTTGTTCGCAGCCGTCTTCGCGCCGTGGGCGTTTGGGGCGACCCAGGAATGGTCGATTCGGACCCTGAATGCGGTGGGCTACCTGATGGGGGGCTTGTTGGCGTTCAAGTGGCTGGTCCGTTGGAAGGTCGATTTCGAACCTAGCCGTTGGAACGATGGGCGTGGCCGGAAATGGCCGGTCCGGGCCTTGGCAGCCGTGACCGTGCTGATCTTGGTCTATGTCTTGGTGTCCGCCCTGAATGCCCGCGCCAGAATCGACTACACTTTTCTGCCCGGACAGGCTGTGGCCACCGGGATCGACATCGAGTATTCCGAGTCGGTGGCATGGCTTCCATCGAGCTATGATGGACCGGCGACCCTTTGGGCCTTCTGGAAGTATCTGGCGATGGCGTGCGCCTTCTGGTCGGCAAGGGATTGGATCTTGGGGATGAGCCGACGGGAGCGTCGGATGTCGCAGGTGGAACGGGTCCAAAGTGCGATTCCTTCGGATCGACTTTCGCGTCTGCTCTGGACCCTCCTCCTGAGTGCTGCGGCCCTGTCCTTGGTGGGGATTCTTCAGCGTCTCGACGGCACGAAGAAGCTGCTCTGGGTTCTGAAGCACCAGAACCCGACTGAGGTCACTTTCGGGCCCTTTGCCTATCGTGGAACGGCCTCGGACTATCTGAACCTCATGTGGCCCATCGGCGTCGCCTTTTGGTGGTCGTTGAGGCGGCGGTTCCTTTGGGTCCAAGGGGCATCCGCCCGCGCCGGGAGCAGTCCCCATGTGGTGGTCCTGCCGTTGGTTGCGGTCATCCTCATCGGGCCATTCATGACTTCCAGCCGGGGTGGGATCCTGATCGAAGCCGCACTGCTTGCGGTTTGCGGATTGGTCCTGTGGATTTCGGGGCGACTGAAGCGCGGGGCCAAGATCGGCTTGGCTGCCGTGGCGGTCCTGTTGGTCGCCGTAGGATGGGGTCTGGGTGGCGCCCAGATGGCCAAGCGTTTCGAGACCTTGGGAACGGACAAGATGAGCGGGCGTGAGTACATCTACGCGAACGGGAAGAGGATGGCCTCGGAGTTCACTCCCTTTGGAAGTGGGGCGGAGACGTTTCCGAAGATCTACCTTCTATACCGAACCGGCTCCGGTCAGGCCTGGGAGGCCTATGCCCATGACGACTACCTGGAGGCCCGCATCACCTTTGGCTGGGTGGGCATGGCGTTGATCCTGGCAGCACTGATGTTGGTGCCGATCTCCGGCCTGCTCTCCGCAGGCATCCCCACTGGGCGGACGTTCCATCTGCTTTGGGTTGCGGCCTTGGGCGGCCTGCTGGTGCACGCGAAGTTCGATCCGCCATTTCAGATCTACTCTATCCATTTCACCTTCCTCGTCCTCTGTGCGGCCCTTTCCTGCTTTACGCCGGCAAAGGACTAGGAGGCCCTTTCGATCCTCAAGCTTCTGAAAATCGATCGTATTGAAAAGCGGTTGAGAACACTCTTGGTCACGGGTTCCTCCGGCCTGATCGGCTCGGAGGTGGTGGCGGGCTTCTCGGCCGACGGCTGGGCGGTCCATGGCGTGGACAACAACATGCGCGCGGACTTCTTCGGTCCGCAGGGGGACACTCGATGGAATCTCGAACGGCTGAAGGAAACCCATCCGGCGTTCCAGCATCATGAGGTGGACATCCGCAACCGCGCGGCGGTAGTGGAACTGCTGAAGACGGTGAAGCCCGATGCGGTGGTGCACGCGGCGGCGCAACCGAGCCACGACCTGGCGGCGAGCCGGCCGTTCGACGACTTCGACGTCAACGCTGTGGGTACGTTGAACCTGTTGGAGGCTACGCGCTTGGCGTGTGCGGAGTCCCCGTTCGTGCACATGAGCACGAACAAGGTCTATGGCGATGCTCCGAACGAGATCTCCCTGAAGGAACTGGAGACGCGCTGGGACTACGCGGATGCGGCCTACGACGACGGTATCCGGGAGACCTTCCGGATCGACCAGAGCAAGCATTCGCTGTTCGGGGCATCCAAGGTGGCGGCGGACGTCATGGTGCAGGAGTACGGCCGCTACTTCGGGATGGGCACGTGCTGTCTGCGGGGCGGGTGCCTGACCGGTCCGAACCACAGCGGCGTCGAGCTGCACGGCTTCCTGAGCTACCTGATCAAGTGCAACCTGGAAGGCCGCACCTATCGGGTGTTCGGGTACAAGGGCAAGCAGGTGCGGGACAACATCCACAGCTACGACGTGGTGGCCTTCATGAAGCGGTTCATCGACGCGCCGCGTAAGGGAGAGGTGTACAACCTGGGTGGCGGGCGTGCGAACTCGGTGTCGATCCTGGAGGCATTCCGGCTGATCTCGGAGATCTCCGGCAAGGAGATGAAGCACGAGTACGTGGACCAGAACCGTCAGGGTGACCACATCTGCTACATCTCGAACCTGGACAAGCTGAAAGCCCACTACCCGGGCTGGGACATCACCAAGAGTCTGCGCCAGACCTTCGTGGAGATCCACGAGGCTTGGTGCAAGAGGAAGGCGTAGGGAGCGGAGAGCGGTGTTGGGCGCCGGGCGTCGGGCGTCAGGCGTTGGGAGCAACGGACTATGGACTACAATCATCCCACTTCGTGTCCTCCGTGTCTCCGTGGCCAATCTTCACCTCATTTGGGAGAGCGGATGCCGGAGAGGTGTCCCCGGCGCCTGAAGCCTGTAGCCCGACGCCCGAAACCTGAATTGAAATGATCCTATTGCTCGGTGGCACCGGATATGTCGGTGAAGCGTTCCAGTGCGAGTTGGCGGGCCGTGGTCTTGCGTTCCGCTACCTCACGCGGGCAGCGGCGGATTACGGGCGGTTCAGCGTGCATCTTGGACTGTTGCGGGAGTCGAGTCCGACGTTCGTGATCAACTGCGCCGGCTTCACGGGCAAGCCCAACGTGGACGCCTGCGAATCGGCGAAGGCGGACACCTTGGTCGGCAACATCCTGTTGCCGCAGACGATCGCCCACGCCTTCGCCGCTGTGGGGACATGTCTCGTCGGGGCTGAATCTGCTAGGGTGCAAAGATCCTGGAGGACGACGCCTCATTGCACCTCGTTGCACCTCGTGGTAGCGGCAAACCACCCTCGTTCGAGCACGCGCACTCTCCTCTGGGCAAAGTTCGGCTTCTTCCATCTGCCACCTTGGCTTCCCACTGAAATCGTCGAGAAGCCCCTTTGCAAATCTCGGCAAGGTGTGCCTTGGACATACGAGCAGGGGCAGTGCGACACTCTTGCAATATTGGGAAACGCCAACACATGTCGAGACGGCACGATCCCAAAAAATCCGTTTACGAAGTACAAGTGTATTGGAGTCTCTATTTTTGACGCTTCGCTTGCTACAATCCTTGCGTTATTGACTGCTTGAGCTTGATCCTCAAAGCCTATAATCGCATGTCTGGTTTGCGCAGCGGTGGCCGAACTCGGAATCTCTTTGGTTGCTAGTCACCTTATCTGGCGATCATCATATCGCTGCCACTCCGATCTCACACGTGACGCGGTTTAACTAAACTGTCCGCTGCAACTAACGGCGGCGGACCGTTACGGTTGAAATCCAGGCTTCTCGGCGCCGCTGTCGCTGAGCTTCCGACCTATGAACAACTTTAAACACGTTGATGCTTTACGCGGAATTGCTGTGCTTCTTGTCGTTTTGGTGCATTTTGGTCAGCTAGTGCCACCGGGGCAGATATTTGGATTCTTATCTAAGTTTGGCCAATATGGTGTTCAATTATTTTTTGTTATGTCAGCATTTACCTTGTGTCACTCGATGAAAAAGGTAAGAGAATTGAATTCTCGGAGCTATTCAAAATTTCTGATTCGGCGATTCTTTCGGATTGCTCCACTATACTATTTGGCGATCCCGCTATACTTTCTGTTTTCCTATATTTGCTTAAAATATCTAAGGCAGACTCCCTACACGTCAACAAATGATTACACAATAAAGGCCGTTTTGTCAAATGTGCTTTTTGTTCATGGATTATATCAGCCTGGAAACAATACAATTGTTCCCGGTGGCTGGTTAATCGGTGCGGAGTTTCTCTTTTATGCAACTTTTCCATTTGTATATGTTTGGGCGCTAAGGCGTCGCATTATCATAGGCTTCGCTATATCTATTGCATTTGTTGCTACGATTATACTTGTTCTGCTTCAAGGGAAAATCGCACGAATGGGTGAAATTGAAAATAATGGATTTGTATATTTCTCGGTTTTTAATCAGTATCCCTGCTTTGCGATAGGGATGTTATATTATTTCTATTCAAAGAATAATAGATTTAGATTAGGAATAGCAATGCTGGCCCCGCTAGGTGTGATATGTATCGTTCTATTGCACGATAGGCCATGGGGACTTTTTCTCACTCCGTTGTTCGCTGGAATATCCTCTGTTGGAATGGCGCAATATTTTGAATATCGCACCAGTCCCGACTTCCTTTCGAAGGTTGGTCGGCTTTCGTTCTCCATCTATATTCTTCACTTTATTCCTGTTTGGTTTTTTGGCAAAGTCTATCAATCATTTTTCCCATTCCATCTTAAAGGGGAGTTGGTTTCATTGATCATCTATATCTTCATTGTTGGAATTACATATGCAATCTCTTTGGTCTCAAATATGTATATTGAATTACCTTTCATTTCTCTTGGGCAAAAGTTGTCTAATAATATGAAAGAGATTGAGGCTCATCGGACTGAATAGCAAATTGTTATAACCTCCCGCGCCAACTACTGCTAATAGTTCGCTCGAGACATATCCGTATTCAATTCGATTGCGGCCAGCACAAGGACACGCCTGGGTGTATTTGCACTGCGGAGCAGAGGTGCGCTTTCGTGTAGTCGTTGCAACATATGGCGCAGAATCGAGCCCGCTCTGTCAACAATGATCAAAAAGTGCTTTGTTATCTTCAGTGGTCTAAGTTTTGGGTGGGGAGGGTTTGCTTGCAACAATGTAGAGCACGGCGGTCATGAATTCAACGGTGCTATAGCTGCGAATTCGACGTTTCACAGTTGAGAATATACTTTTCGCCCATTTCATTGAAGCCTTAGCGGGCCTTTGCTTTCGGCAACACGACGATCTTTGCCCACATCGCAGCGAACTAACCGCACCAGTGCCTGAACTGAAATGTTGTTTTCGAGGCATCCTTCCATTTGTAGGTGCCGTTCGGCACCAGCCATATCTCGTACGCTGATGTAGATAATGGGAGGTCAAGAGGACGTGGACCTTCTGTGGTTGCTTTCTTAGGGTGATTTAAGATCCGCGAGCTTGGTGGGTGGAAGCGAGCCGGGCCTTTGGTAGCGACGGTGAATCTTGCCGATATACTTGCGTTGGTTAGCACTGGTTTCTTGGTTCATCGCGGAGCTTCCTCGACTCTAAGGTGCTTTAAATGATACTGTAGCTACCGAGCCCCGAAAGATCCATGGATTTGGGATGAGAACGCTGTCGTTGGATCTGCGAGAGAGGATCGTGGCGGCCTGTGATGGGCGACAGAGCACACAAAAGGAGGTGGCCCAGCGCTTCGGGGTGTCTGACCGCAGGGTGAGGAAGCTTCTGCAGCAGCGGCGTTCCATTGATCTGAGCTACCGCCATCCCTACTCCGGGCGGAAGGCCAAGATCGTGCCTGAGTACCGGGCTGGACTCTTGGCTCTGGTCGCCGCCCAGCCCGGCCTGACCTTGGCCCAGATCAAGGAGAAGCTTGCGATGACCAGCACGATGCCGGCCGTGCGCCAAGCGCTCGTCTCCCTCGGGCTGACATAAAAAAGACGCTCTATGCCGCCGAGCAAGGCCGAGCCGATGTCGCCGAAGCTCGAAAGCAGTGGCGGGCAGGGCAAGGTCAGCTCGCCGCCGGCAGTCTCGTCTTCATCGACTAAGCCGTGGCCAAGACGAACATGACTCGCCTGCGCGGGCGGGCCCCACGCGGACAACGGCTAGTGGCGGGTTGTCCGCATGGACACTTGACAACCGCCACCATGATCTCCTCGGTCCGGCTCGACGGCACGAGCGCATGCATAACCTGCCCCGGGACTACCGACACCGAGGTGTACCAAGCCTACGTTCGCGAAGTGCTCGTGCCCACCCTGCGCCCCGGCTACATCGTCGTGCTGGACAACCTGGGGGCCCACAAGAGCGAGGCCACACTGGCGCTCATCACGGCCGCAGGCGCACAAACCCGTTTCCTTCCCGCCTACTCGCCAGACCTCAACCCCATCGAGATGATGTGGAGCAAGGTGAAGGCGTTCCTCCGCGCCGCCGAGGCCCACCCATACGACGTCCTCCTCCAAGCCATCGCCCAAGCCCTGAAGGCGATCACTCCCGACGACGCCAAGAACTGGTTTACCCACTGCGGCTACAGTTTAGTTTAAGACGCTCTAGGGATGTCGGGAACTCACATGGGCGCCATTGACCAGACACACCCGGATCGAGGTCTTCTCCAGCACCTCGTACAACGCGATCCAGTACACACCGGTGAACTCCATCGCAAAGGAGTCCACCCCGTGCGCCTGAAGCCTGTCCTGCAGCCGGAGAAGTTCCCGTGTCACCGTGCCAAACCGTTCCGCCGGCCCACCGGCAATCGACACGCAAATGTACTCGCTGCCGATGTCGCCGGCAGCCGCCTTCGGATTGATGATCCTCAACATCGCTCGGAGGCCGACGCCCGGGCCCAGACCACGTCGAAGAGACAAAAACTACCAAACGGGATGACCGGACACCCATCCGGCCTCGCCAAGCAAAACCCCACCATGGTCCGGAACCATTCTTTGCGACGGGCACTCATGGCACCAAACCGCTAGCGGCCACACTGCCCGAACGCCGCCTACGCTCGATCTACCAAGTTCATTGCATCATTGCAGCAAAACACCCCAATCGGTTTGGGTCGCGTCTTGGAGAGATTCCATCGCCAAAGATTACCCTAAGGTCTTTTTTTTGTAACTTGAAGATTCAGGGAGCCGTCTTCCCAAGAATTCCAAAAAGTATGTATTTGTCTGCAACTTATATTCATATTACTTTTGGATGGCTCTGTTTCAGCTCGCTTGTGTCAGGAAAGCAATTGTTGAGTAGTGCAAGTTAATCAAAAGTGTTCCACAGTGACAGAAAAAAAACAGTCTATCGTTTCAAAATCGGTATCGCAAAAGCTTGGGGTGATCTCCGTTATATCTATACTTTTGGTGCTGTTTAATCATTCTCGCCTCGACTCACAAACGGGAGTTGACTTCGAGACTCAGTTCCCGGGTTTGAGTACTGTTAATGAAATGGTGTCAGCAATGACTCGGTTGAACAGGGTTCTGTTTTTTGGTATTGCAGGGTTCCTGTTCGGAATAGGAGCCCCATTTAGTCTCGAATCTCTTCTCAAAAAGCTGCGAAACCGATTCTGGACAATCTTTGTGCCGTATCTTTTCTCGATTATTCTCATAACTATCGGCATTCTAGCTGGGATTCACACTTTGGGCGCTGATTTTGTGGCGAGATCTCCGATGCTTTCGGCGGTTTCGAATTTGACTGACAGAGAGTTAGAGTGTTTGTTGATGATTCGGTACAAAGCCGGAGTCCATCTATGGTTTATCGAATCATTAATGTTGAATATTCTGGCGTTCGGTCTCTTTTTTATCGCGTCGCGATGGAATCTATTCGCGCATTTGGTTGTCTCGTTCGCTGCTGCAGTAGGCTTGGTTTTGTTGTCGAATCAATATATTGAAGGGGCGTTCTATTTTTCTGTGGGAACGTTAGTAAGTCGGTGGGCGTGGATCTTGGAGATAAAGGATAGACGGCTTTGGGTGCTTTCTGTTAAATTGGGGTTGTGGTTGATTTCCCTTTTCTTTTATATCAGGGAGCAGAATGACGGTTCTGGAATTTCGTTTCCGATCCTTAGAGTTATTCAATCTGGGCTTGGTGCATCGCTGGTTTGGCAGGCTGTCGACTTTTTTCCTCAAGCTGTAGTCAACTTCCTGTTGGCGGTCGCTTCTTATACATTTCCGGTGTACTTGCTCCACTCACCATTTTTGATCGGCTGGCTTCGTCATGGATATATACGTATCATGCCGTCATCAACTGAGTCGTACGCTTGTGCATGGCTTTTTGTGGGGGTGCTTACTTATATCGTATCGTTTCTTGTTGCTAAAGCAATTGAGCGTATTTCTCCTAGATGTGCGGCATTAGTTTTTGGAGGTCGGGGCGCGGCTCGCAAAGACAGTTGATGGTCTTTTGCGGAAGCTTTGGTTTCTGGAAGTACAAGGTATATCTCTAGCGTGGACGAAGCTGAGTCGATCGACAGGCTTCGTCCATTTTCTTGTTCGTAACCTTGTATTCTCAGCGGATTGACTGTTGAAAACTATCGCTTTCGCTGCTTTCTCCAAAGGATTGGCGCTGGCAGCGTTGGGGCACTTCGATCATGGGCGTTTTTCTCCGGCAGTTGTGGCCGTTTGTCCGCACCCACCGCAGCCGTTTGATGGCCGGTGTCGGCGCCGGGTTGCTCTATGCCCTGGGCAGCGGGCTGCTCATGCTGGCGGTCAAGCTGGTGTTCGACGCGGTGTTCCCGACCGCCGGAGCCCGTTCCCTCGAGGAGTCCCTCGCCAAGATCCCGGAGATCGTCCGCGATCCGATCCTCCAGCTCTACGCCCGTGTGCGCATCGGCGCGGACTCGCCCGCGCTGGGCTGGATCATCGCCGCAGTCCCGATCGCCATGATGCTCCGCGGTACCGGGGCGTTCCTGTGCGTCTATTGCATGACCTGGGTCGGTTCCGCCACGGTGCACGATCTCAGGGTCCGGATCTTCGAACACCTGCAGCGTCTCTCACTGGACTACTTCGGATCCGCCCGGACCGGCGATCTGCAGTCGCGTCTGATGAACGAGACCTTGGCCATCCAGGGGTGCATCGGGCAGGGGTTCTCCACGGTGGCTCGGGATCCAGCCACCATAGTGGGCATCGTCTTCCTGCTGGCGTTCATGCAGCCGCGTCTGACGGCGGTGGCGCTGGTGGTGTTCCCCCTTGTGGTGGTGCCGGTGGTGGTCTATGGGCGCAAGGTGCGTCGGTCTTGGAAGGCGGCACAGCTGCACACCGCCGAGTTGACCGACCAGCTTCAGGAGAACTTCACCGGCATCCGGGTGGTGAAGGCCTTCAACCTGGAGGCGATGATGGCGGGACGGTTCGCGTCCACCTCGAAGCGCATCACCTCGCAGTACATGCGCTTCCTGCGCAACCTCGAGTTGCCGGGGCCGATGATCGAGACGGTCGGTTCGATCGGCGTGTGCCTGATGCTCTTCCACGTGGTGGGCCTTTCCGCCGACCAGAGGCCGTCGGCAGGCGACTTCACCTCGTTCGTGGGCTCGCTGTTCGCGCTGTACCAGCCGGTGAAGAACCTTTCCCGGCTTTGGAGCCAGTTGGAGCAGGGGCGGGTTGCCGGAGAACGGCTGTTCCCGATCTTGGAAACCGCGCCCAGCATCCCGGAACCTGCGGTGCCCCAGCGGCTTTCGGCGCAGGGTGCCGAGATCGTTTTCGAGGACGTCTCCTTTGCCTATGGGGAGAAGACAGTGGTCCGCGATTTCAACCTAGTGATGAGGCCGGGTTCCTTGGTGGCTCTCGTGGGGGCCAGTGGTTCGGGGAAGACCACGGTGACCAATCTCCTGTTGCGGTTCCACGATCCGGCGACCGGTTCGATCCGCATCGGGGGCACGGACCTACGCGAGGTGGGGACGAAGGAACTGAGATCCCAAATGGCGATCGTCACCCAGGACACCCTGCTCTTCAACGACACCATCCGGGCGAACATCCGTATGGGGCGGCTGGAAGCGACCGATGCCGAGGTGGAGCAGGCGGCGCGTCATGCGAACGCACACGAGTTCATCCTGGCCCGCCCCGGCGGATATGAAGCGGTGGTGGGTGAGCGTGGAGCGGGACTTTCCGGAGGACAACGCCAACGCATCGCCATCGCGCGGGCCCTGCTGAGGAACGCGCCGATCCTAGTGCTCGACGAAGCCACCAGCGCATTGGACAGCGAGTCCGAGCGACTGGTGCAGGCGGAGTTGGAGGTCCTGATGGAAGGCCGGACCACGCTGTGCATCGCGCACCGGCTTTCGACCATCCAGAAGGCGGACCTGATCGTGGTGATGGATGGCGGACGGATCGTCGAACAGGGAACGCATGCCGGGTTGCTGGCCCGGGAAGGAGCCTATGCCCGGCTCCATGCGATCCAGTTTGGGGAAGGGTGAGCGGAAGCAGGTAGCGGAGAGCGTAGCGCGGGGAGAAAAGAGCCGCGTCGGGGCAGGGGCAAATCGGGAATCGGGAATCAGGATTCTCGGATTCCTGCCGGAGAGCACCGGTTCGTGACGCCTTCTCCTGCGAGAGACCCGACAACAAGCGTTTTGGGGACGGTTTCCGTCGCTCAACGTCCCCGGCGCGGTATTCCGAACTTCTTCGGCTTAAAGGCCTCCGGGCTGGGGGCTGCCGGCATCTTCCAGGGCTCTTTCCAGACCCTTGGAGTCGTGAGCCGAGATCTGGATTTCCTCAGCCGGAAAATGCTTCCAATCAGAGACTTGTGAAGGTGAATGGTGGAGTGTTTCGACGGATTGGGCTGGGAAAGCCGTCCTTGGAAAAGGAAACGGCGGGCTTTGGGGTGACACACGGATTACACCGCCAAAGCCCGCCGGCCTTGCTCCCACTCAGGAGCAAAAGTGAAAAAATGAGAGACCAAGCCCTAGGGGCCTGACCTGTAGTATCGGGAGAACGGCCATTGGATAGTCGGACCTTGCCCAGAGGGTCAAGCCCCGACTCGTCCTTTGAACGTCGACCGGGTACAGAGTAGAGCGGGTTGCCATTGGAGTCCACCGGTGCTGAGTGACTTCCATGTGACTGGTTGGACGGAACCGATGCCTGGGCCTCATTCGGTTACCAGTCGGACGCGGAAATACGAGGCGCTGCCAGAAGCGGTGACCACGAACCGGCGGGTGCCGTTGATTTCGGTGAGGGTTCCGTTGGCGGGGAGCCATCCGGTGGGGGAGGCAAGGTCGTTGTTCCGTTCCACGACGACGTCGCCGGCGGTGGCGGGCCATTCGAAGCCGAGTTGTCCGCCGAGGGTGACCGGACGGAGGGGTGGAAGCGCGGGAAGCGTTCCCAGGTCGATCTTCCAAAGCGGCCTCGGGAAGGCCTCATTCAAGGCCCGGAAGCTGCCTCCGGCCCAGAGCTGGGATCCGCTCAACACGAGCTTCGCACGGGGCGACGGGTAGTCGACCAAGGCGATGGGGCTGTTGAAGCTGCGGTCGAGCCGGCCGTTGCGGTCGATGCGGATCAGGCCGTGGACCTCGTTGGTGCCGTAGTGGTCGAAGTTGCCGGCCACGTAGATGCGGTCGAGAGCGTCACGGGCGAGCGCAAGCACCGACGGGATCCCGAACGGTCGGAAGTTCCGGAAGCCCTGGTGTTGGAAGCCGGCATTCACTTGTCCGTTGGGGGAAATCAACGCCAGCTGGCTGGGACCGCCGCCGGGGAGGGTGCTGAAGCTGCCGCCCACCAGGACCGAGCCGTCGGACAATTCCACGGCGGTTTCGAATTGGCCGCCGAAGCGGAGGACGCTGTAGGCCACAGAAGGCCCGATGGCTGGGTCGGAAAGGGTGTCGAAGGACTCGCCTCCGGTATTGCCGGGGACCGACAGCGGCTGGAAACCGGGATGATCGGTTCCGTCCGGCCGGATCCTGGCCAAGGATGTCTCCCCATCGACCCCGCCGATCTCGACGTAAGCCGAGCCATCGGAGGCCTCGGCGAGGATGCGGACCGATCCGAGGCGGATCTGCACGCCATTGCGATCCAGATGGAACAGGGAGGAAGCCTCTTCGCGTCCACGGATCTGGAATCCGGGGGCGATGGAGCCGTCCCGGCTGCGGCGGGTGAGCCAGAGTTGGGTGTCGAGCGGTGCGTTGAACCCGAAGGGCACTGCGTCGAGGCCGGCTTGGGCGTCGGTTCCGGCGTACCAGAGCGAGCCGTCCCGCGCTGGATAGATCTGGGCAACGAAGTGCTCCGGCGGGGTGAACGTGGTGTCGGGCAGGCCGTTTGTCGTGAACCGCCGCACACCGTCGAAGACCGGTGGAGCAAGAGGATCGACGCCGTGGAGACGTCCGGAAAAGTAGAGTCCGGTGGACGGAGTGCCCGTGATCTCGAGTGCGTTTTCGAGGACCTCCGGGAGTGCGTCGGGAGCCACGGCATCGAGACCGGGCTGTTGGGCGGCCGGGGTTCCATCGGCCTCAAGGAGGAGCAATCCGTCCGCCGGAAGGGCTCCGACCCGGTTGAACTTGCCGGCGAGTGCGACGCGGCCGCCGGGTAGGAGCGCGAAGGAGGTTTCGACGGAAGTCCCGAAGCCTTGGACGGCGAAGGAACGGTCCGGCACGCCATTGGAGTTCACGATCGTGACCCCCTGTTCGGGCAATCCG
This sequence comes from Verrucomicrobiales bacterium, assembly GCA_027483345.1. GTDB lineage: Bacteria > Verrucomicrobiota > Verrucomicrobiia > Limisphaerales > UBA9464 > SXXZ01. Next base: position 43,063 of record JAIXUV010000137.1, read on the forward strand.
CCAGGCATGACGATCCGACCATCGTCCAAGGCCCCGACCCAGAATATCGGGGCGGAGCGGACCGCGGAGAAGGTCGGATCGGGAGTTCCGTTGGCGTTCAGGCGACGCAGTCCGTCCTGAGCGACCACGAGCCGGTCATCGGGCTGGATCAGCAGCATGCGCGGGTAGTCCGGCGCGGGGATGTCGGAGAGCTGGGTCCGAAGGGTGAGTTGGAAGGACGGATCGACCCGGCCGTCCAAGTCGAAGCGCAGGGCGACGAAGCGGTTGGTGGTGCGTTGGGTGGAAGGCACCGTCGGAGGGAGGGTCGCCGGCATGAGCATGTTGCCGACGACGACGAGTTTCCCGTCGGACTGGAAACCGATGCCGCGGACGACACCGCCGAGGGTGGTGGACAGGGAGCGGCTCCCGGCGAAGGAAGTGTCGAGCACGCCGTTGGGAAGGTAGCGGGCGAGATTGTACCGGGGGTCGGCGCCGGCGGTGATGAAGGTCCCTCCGAGGTAGAAGCGGCCCTGCGGGTCGACCAAGGGAGGGGCGAAGATGAAGCTCAGGCCGTTGGCGAGCAGGACGGGACGGTTGAAGAACGGATCGACCTGGCCGTTGGCGTAGAGCTTCACGACCGTGGCCGTCGGGGTTTCGATGGCGGAGGGATGGGGATTGCCGATCTGGTTGCCGGAAACCGCCACCAGGATGTCCCCGTTGGGCAGCGGGGTGAGGAAGCGGATGCCTTGAGTGAAGCCCTTCGCTTCGAAGCCGGTGTCCCTGGATCCATCGGCGTTGAGGCGGACGACCACCTCGGCACCGGTGGCGGAGTACGCCACGAGCCACTTGCCGTCCTGGGTCCGGGCCACCGCGCCCACGCTGTAGGCCAGGGCTCCCGGGCGGAACTCCGGATTCACGGAGCCGTCCCCGCGCAGGAGGATCGGGGCACCGGTCAACTGGCCGTTGGCCCGATCCAATTGCTGGAACCAGAACATCATGCCACCGGAGCCATCCGGGACGAACCGACTGGGACCTTGGGAAAGGGACCGGCCGGTGAACCGTTGCCAGACGTCCGGAGCCCGGAACGGGGTCAGACTTTGGCCTGAGGCTGGGGAGATGGCGTCGAAGGCGAGGGCAAGACCCAGCGCCTGGAACCAGCGGGGAGACTGGAGCATGGAGGGTGTTAGCAAGCCGCACTCCCCCTTGCCAAGCCGCCGATGGGCACGGGTTGCCCACCTTGCTCAGCTTGAGGTAACGACGGTTGGAATGGAGCGCTCTGCTCGCGCCATGGCGATTGGATCGGCTCCTTGAAGCGGGGTCGGTTTCCCGGGGATGTTCCCGGAGGCGCATGAGCCCTTCGATTCGACTTCTGCGGAACCTGCTCCCTGTCCTCGGACTGGCTTCCCTCCCATTGACCGCGGGTCCATGGAGACTGGAGGAGATCCTGGGCTTGCCGGAGTGGCTGAAGGTGGCGGGGGAACAGCGGACCCGTTACGAAACCCTCGACGGTCAGTTCCGGGCCGGACGCCAGGGTGGAGATCAGGCCTTGGCGATGCGCACCAGCCTCACCGCCGAACTCAACACGCACCCGGTCGGGCTGTTCACCGAGATCCTCGATGCCCGGGAGTATCTCACCGACGTCGGTTCTCCGATCGACAACACCATGGTCAATCCCTTGGAGGTGCTTCAGGCGCACGTCCGCTGGGAAGCCGGCGACCTGATCCCGGGTGGGACCAATACGTTGAAGCTGGGACGCGAGACCTTGGACCTGGGAAATCGCCGGTTGGTGGCCCGCAACGCCTTCCGCAACACCATCAACGCGTTCACCGGAGCGGACTGGCTCTGGTCCGGCAGCCGCGGTGATTCCGTGCGGGCGTTCTGGTTCCTGCCGGTCCAGAGGCTCCCGGACGACGCAACCTCGCTGCTCGACAACGAGATCGTCGCGGACACGCAGGATCTCGACCGGCAATTCCTCGGGATGCATGCGACCTCGCGCAAACTGGCCGCGGATCTCCGTGCCGAGGTCTACTGGTACACCTTGCTGGAGGAGAACGATCCGACGAGTCGTGGTCGGCGTCTGCACACCCCGGGTTTCCGGACATTCCGTCGGCCTGGCGTGGGGAAGTTCGACCTCGAGATCGAATCGGCGCTGCAGCGAGGCACCTCCAAGTCCGGGATCGGGAATCTTCCGGAACTCGACCACACCGCCTACTTCCTCCACGGATCGGCCGGGTACACGATCGATGTGCCGTGGACACCGAGGTTCGAGGTCGCCTACGACCAAGCCTCGGGCGACGGGTCCGCGTCGGACGGGCGCAACCAGCGTTTTGATACCCTCTTCGGAGCACGCCGTTGGGAGTACGGTCCGACCGGGATCTATGGGGCCATCGCGCGGGCCAACCTGCGTTCGCCAGGGGTCTCGCTCGGCGTGCGTCCCCGGAAGGGCCTGGAGGCCTCGGGGGCCTTTCGGCAGGTCTGGTTGGACTCCGCCGTCGACGCCTTCACGGCCGCGGGTGTCCGGGACGCGTCGGGCGGAGCCGGGGTGGACGCGGGACGGCAACTCGAGCTTCGTCTGCGTTGGGAGGCCTTGCCCGGGAACCTCCGGTTCGACACCGGTGTCACGTGGTTCCTCCGCGGCGACTTCCTGCGTCTGGCACCGAATGCCGCCCGGAATGGCGACACCACCTACGCCTACTTCGAGGCCACGATGACCTTCTAGCGGAACGATCAGGAAGGGACCGGTACGCCAAGGCGGCCAAGCCGCCGAGGAAGGGGAAAAGGTTGGCTGTTGCTGGCCGAACCGCACACCGGTCGTTGTTCGCCCTTTTCGGTTCCGGGATCGGGAAAGGAGGAGGAGTCCGCAGCTTGGCCGCCGCGGCTGCCTGCGGGAAATCGTTAATCCCCGATCGGGAACCATGAATGCCCTCGGGCGGCGGAGCGGACGGTTGCAGATTCAGGCCTGAACTTCGGAAGGGGTGCGTGCATGATCCGGACGTTGAGCGCGACCGAGTCCAAGTCCGAAACCGTCCCCACGGCACCGACCGCCCCGATGGCGTTGCCGGAACTGCTGGCTCCGGCCGGCGACTGGGAGTGTGCGCGCGCCGCGGTCGAGAACGGCGCCGATGCGATCTACTTCGGCCTCGACCGGTTCAACGCCCGCATGCGGGCCCGGAACTTCACCGAGGCCGACCTGCCTGCGTTGATGGAGTTCCTGCACCGGCGCGGAGTGCGTGGCTACGTCACCTTCAACACGCTCGTCTTCACCGACGAACTTCCCGCCGCGGCCGACTACCTGAGGTCCATCATCGCCGCCGGCGTGGACGCCGCGATCGTCCAGGACATCGGCATCTGCCGCCTGATCCGGAGATTGTCGCCGGACTTCCCGATCCACGGATCCACGCAGATGACGATCACGCATCCGACCGGCGTGGACTTCGCGCGGGAACTGGGCTGCGACCTCGTCGTTTTGGCCCGGGAGAATTCCATCAAGGAGATCCGGGCCATCCGGACGGCCCTGTCCGCTCCGGCCGCCGACGGTTCTCCGACCGTCGACCGCAACCTGCCGTTGGAGGTGTTCGTGCACGGGGCGCTGTGCGTCGCCTATTCGGGTCAGTGCCTGACCAGCGAGGCCCTCGGCGGACGCAGCGCCAACCGCGGCGAATGCGCACAGGCATGTCGGATGCCGTATGAGCTGGTGTCGGACGGCAAGACGGTCGACCTCGGCGACCGCCGCTACCTCCTTTCGCCGCAGGATCTGGCCGGACTCGAGGTGATTCCGGAGCTCGTGGCGGCCGGTGTTTCCTCGCTGAAGATCGAAGGTCGGCTCAAGTCGCCGGAGTACGTGGCCAGCATCACGCGCGTGTACCGGAAAGCCTTGGACGCGCTCAGGTCGGCCTCCCCGGATCCCGAATCGCGGATCGGAAACCAGAAGTACGAGTTGGAGATGGCGTTCAGCCGGGGCCTCTACACGGGATGGTTCCGTGGGATCCAGAACCAGGAACTGGCGCATGCCCGTTTCGGGAAGAAGCGGGGCGTGCTGGTGGGCGTCGTGGAGGCCGTGGGACGCGAGGCGGTGCGCGTGCGACCCGAGGCGCCGGTGAAGCCGGGCGATGGCGTGGGCTTCGACGCCGGTCGGCCCGACCTGCCCGAAGAGGGCGGCCGGGTGTTCACCGTGCGGCCGACGCGGGAAGGGTTGGTCGAGCTGGAATTCGGCCGGGGCGCGGTGGACTTCAGCCGCATCCGGCCAGGTGACCGCATTTGGAAGACGGATGATCCGGAGCTCAGCCGCGAGCTGCGGAAGACGTTCGAGGGCGATGCGATACGGCATCAGCAGCCCGTGGACATGGAGGTCCACGGCCACGCGGGCGCGCCGTTGACGCTGGTCGCTCGCGACCTCCAAGGGCATGTGGTGGAGGTGGCTTCGGAACTGCCGTTGGCGGTGGCGCAGAAGCGTCCGCTGTCCACCGAGGGGTTGCGCGAACAGCTCGGTCGCCTGGGTGGAACGCCCTTCCGACTCGGCCGCCTCGACAACCGGCTCGAAGGGGAGGTCATCCTGCCGGTCAGCGAACTGAACCGACTGCGCCGCGATCTGGCCGGACGTTTGGAAGCCCTTCGGGCGTCGCC
>JAIXUV010000372.1 GCA_027483345.1 Verrucomicrobiales bacterium
GGCGGGAGATGGAGGATCCTGCCTTGGGACATGGACTGGGTGCTCGGCGTCGGCGATGGGCCGAGCCGACGGCTGTTCGACGGCAACGACGGCAACGTGAACTTCATGTTCTCGATCCCCGAATTCCGGCGCATGGCGTGGCGCGCCTATCAGTCCGCCGTGGACGGGCCGTTCCAGCCCGCCGAGTTCCAGCCGCAGTTCAACGCACGGTCCGCCGCGTTGGCATTCAACCAGGTTGGCGGAGTCACCCCGCCGACCTCCATCGCCGCCTATCTAAACGCCCGTCGAGACTTCGTCGCCGGCCAGATCCGCACCTCGGATCCCGCGACCTTCTCGATCTCCAGCAACGGCGGCGCCGACTTCACCTCCTCGACCGCCATGGCCCTGATCGAGGGTTCGGCGCCCTTCGCGGCCGCCGGCATCGAGGTCAACGGCGTCCGCATGCCGGTCGAATGGATCGACGCCGGTCGCTTCCGTTTGCGTGTCCCCCTGACCGGCGCCACCAACCGCCTCGAACTCGCCGCCGTGGACCGCCTTGGCAACGCCATCGCGGGCCTGTCCGACACCGTCACGGTCCGCTACTCGGGCGCCTTCGAGCGGGTGCAGGACTTCGTGGTGATCCATGAGATCCACTACAACCCGGTCGAGGCCGGCGGTTCGTTCATCGAGCTGCACAACCGCTCCACCACCACCGCCTTCGACCTCTCCGGCGCCCAGTTGGGCGGGGTCGGCTACACCTTCCCGGAAGGGGCCGTGATGCCGCCCGGCGCGTTCTGGGTCCTCGCCCGCGACCGCGCCGCGTTCTCCCAGATCCACGGCGCCGGGGTCCTGCTCTACGACGAGTTCCCCGGTTCGCTCGACAACGGCGGCGAACGCATCGCCCTGACCCTCGGAAGCGGCACCAACCAGGTCCTGATCTCGGATGTCCGCTACGACGACAAGGCGCCTTGGCCCACGATCGCCGACGGCCAGGGCTCGTCCCTGCAGTTGGTGGATCCGTCCCGGGGCTCCTGGCGGGTGGCCAACTGGGTCTCTGCGCCGACCAACTCCGCGGACCGGGTCACGCCGGGCCGCGCCAATGCCGGACGCCAATCCCTCGCCGCGTTCCCCGGCCTCTGGATCAACGAGGTGCTTCCCGACAACCCCTCCGGTCCCCGAGACAACGCCGGCGACCGCGACCCGTTCGTCGAGATCATCAACGCCGGCGCCAACACCGTCGACCTCTCCAGCCTCTTCCTCACCGACTCGACCACGAATCTCACCCGTTGGTCCTTCCCCTCGGGCACCCTCCTCGCACCGGGCGCGCTGCTCACGGTCTGGGCGGACGGCGAGGCGGCCGAGTCCACCACGACGATCCCGCACACGCCCTTCCGCCTGAATCCGACCAACGGGCTCGTGGCCCTCGCGCGCCGTCAGGGAACCGGTTCCGTGCCGGCCGTGCTCGACTACGTCACCTGGGAGGCGATGCCGTCCGGCCGCGCCGTCGGCTCCATCCCGGACGGCCAGCCGCGCACCCGGCGCATCCTCTACACGCCGACCCCGGGCGCGACCAACGATCCCGTCTTCCCGGACTTCCGGGTGACCATCAACGAGTTCATGGCCCAGAACAACGCGACGCTGGCCGATCCGGCCGACGGCGACTTCGACGACTGGATCGAGCTGCACAACGCCGGGACCAACACCGTGGACCTCACCGGCTTCTTCCTCACCGACCGACTCACCAACGCGACCACCGCGATGTTCCGGATCCCCCCTGGCTATCCCATCGCGCCGGGAGGCTTCCTCCTCGTCTGGGCGGACGGCGAGACCGGCCAGAACTCGCCGACCAACTCCGGTCTCCACGCGAACTTCGCCCTCGCCCGCACCGGGGAACAGGTCGGCCTCTTCGACCCGAGCGGCGGGCTCGTGGACTCGGTCACCTTCGGCGTCCAGACCAACGACGTCTCGGTGGGCCGGTTCCCCGACGGCGCCCCGCCTCAGTTCTATCCGATGTCGACCCCGACTCCGGGCGCTCCGAACGTGTTGAGCGGCGCAAACCGCCCGCCGCAGTTCGCCGCCGTCCCCAACCGGACGGTCCCCGAGCAGGTCGCACTGGAGTTCCCGGTGACGGCCACGGACCCGGATGCCGGCCAGATGTTGACCTATCTCCTCGGTGACGACGCGCCGCCCGGATCGTCCATCGACCCCGTCTCGGGAACGTTCCGCTGGTCCCCCTCGGAAGCCGACGGTCCCGGCACCTTCAGCTTCCTCGTGCGCGCCACGGACAGCGGTTCCCCGGCAAGGACCGCCGCCGTCCGCGTGAACCTCGCGGTTTCCGAGGTCAACCGTCCCCCGTCGGTGCCGGCCTCGACCAACGTCGTGGTCCCCGAAGGAACAACGCTGACCCTCGCACTCGAGGCGTCCGATCCGGACCTCCCCGCCAACACGCTCGTCTTCGAACCGATCGGTGCCGTTCCGCCGGGCCTCATCCTCAGCCCAGCGGGTGTCCTGACCTGGACCCCCGGCGAAGAGGAAGGCGGCGGCCTTCGCACCGTGGGATTCAAGGCGACCGACTCCGGCGTCCCGGCGCTCTCCGCCACCGGCGAGGTGCGCATCGCCGTGGCCGAGGTGAACAACCCGCCGCTCTTCGCGCCGATCCTGCCCCAGGCCGTGGACGAAGGCGCTTCGATCGACCTCCTGCTCTCGGCCGCGGATCCGGAAGGCCAACCCATCCGCTTCCAGGTCGACGGCGCCGCGCCGTCCGGGTTCGCCCTCGATTCCGCGACCGGTCGCGTCACCTGGACGCCCTCCGAGGCCCAGGGTCCCGGCAGCTTCATCGTCCTGATCCGCGCCGTGGAGACGGCTGCGGGCGGACTCTCCTCGGTGCGCGAGATGAACGTCGTCGTCCGCGAGGTCAACCAGGCGCCGGTGCTCGGCGCCTTGGAGGACCTGGTCGTCGGGGAAGGGGAGACGGTCTCCCTCACCGCCGTCGCCACGGACGCCGACCTGCCCTCGCAGCAGGTCCGCTACGACCTCGAGCCCGGTGCCCCCGCGGGCGCCCTGCTGGATCCGGTGACCGGCGTGTTCCGCTGGACCGTTCCGGAGGACTTCGGCGCCTCCACCAACCGGATTACCGTCCGCGCCTCCGACGACGGCCCCGGCAATCTTTCCGCCACCCGGACCTTCCAGGTGGTCGTGGTTCCCAGCTTCCGCGTCGTCCTCAACGAGGTGCTCCGGCGTCCTCCGACGGCCGGTGCCGCCTTCGTCGAGGTGCTGAACGCCTCGGCGCGGACGGACTGGAACATCTCGGGCTACCGGCTCGTCGGTTCCAACCTGAACTTCACCTTCCCCGCCGGCAGCCTCCTCCGGCCGGGTGGCCTGCTCGTCGTGGCCGCCGATGTCGCGGCCTTCCGCACCGTCCACGGCGCCGCCGCCTCCGTGGCGGGCGCGTGGTCCGGTTCGCTCGGTTCCGAGGCCGATTCGCTGCGCCTGCTCACCACCGGCGGCCAGGTGGTGTCCCGTCTCGACTACGACGGCCTGACGCCATGGCCCGCCGCCGCGGCGACGCCGGCTTCGCTGCAGCTCGTCGACGCCCGTCAGGACATCAACCGCGCCGGCAACTGGGATGTCGCCGCGGGCATCGTCGGCGACCGCACCCTGGTCGGCTTCACCAACGTCTGGCGCTACTTCCAGAACGGCGCGCCCGGCACCGGCTGGAACCAGGCGTCCTTCAACGACACCGCGTGGCCTCAGGGCGGTGGACTGTTCTTCGTCGAAAGCGCCGCCTTGCCCGCCAACAAGACCACCGCCCTCGTCCTCGGCCAGACGACCTACTACTTCCGCACCAGGATCCAGGTGCCGGCCTTGCCGTCCGGGGTCTCGGTGGTCGTGAACGCCATCCTCGACGACGGCTACGTCCTCTGGGTGAACGGTCAACGCGCCCACTTCCTCGGCATGGAGGACGCGGTTCCCACCCATGAAACCTTCGCCAACCGCGTCGTCGGCGACGGCGCCATCGAGGGGCCGTTCACCATCCCGGCCAACCTCCTGGTGCCCGGCGAGAACACCATCGCGGTCGAGGTGCACCAGGCCAACACCGGCAGCTCCGACATCGTGTTCGGACTCGAGATGGTCCTCCAGGGCGGCAACAACCTGTCGCCGTCCACGCCGGGCCTCGCCAACAACGTCACCCGCGCGCTCCCCGCGTTCCCGGCCGTCCGCATCAACGAGGTCGCCCCGCGCAACACCTCGGGCCTGCGCGATGCCTCCGGCACCGCCGAGCCCTGGATCGAACTGGTGAACACCGGTGCCGAGGACGTCCCGCTCGACGGCCTCTCCCTGGTCCTTCCCGGCACCACGCCCGCCTCCTGGGAATTCCCGGCCGGGCGCACGCTGCCGGCGCGCGGCTTCCTCGTGGTCTTCGCCGACGGCCAACCGGCCCAGACGTCCGCCACAGAACTCCACGCCGGATTCCGTCTCCCGTCCACCGCCGGCCAGGCCCTGAACCTGGTGCTGCAGCGGACGCTCTCCGGCGCCCCCAACGCCGTGGACTACCTCCACGCGACGGTGCCGTCGGTCGACAACCGGACCGTGGGCCATGTGCCCGATGGCGAGCCGGCCTCGGTGGTTCCGCTGGATCCGACGCCGGGCGCCTCCAACTCGGGCGTTCCCGCCAACCGCCCGCCGGAGTTCGCAACCCCGGCCGACGCCGTGGTCACGGTGCTCCAGCTGTTCGAACGTCCGTTGACCGCCACGGACCCGGACGCGGGCCAGACGCTCTCCTTCAGCCTCGTCTCCGGACCGTCGGGCCTCTCGGTCTCGCCCGGGGGCCTCGTCTCCTGGACTGCGCCAGCCGGCACCGTCGGGTCGACGAACCGCGTCGTGGTGCGCGTGACCGACTCGGGCACGCCGCCGCTGTCCGTCACCAACGAATTCCGGGTAGTCGTCCGTGGCGGCGACGCCCCGCCGGTCCAGATCGGGCTCCCGACCTTCGGCACCGACGGGAACGTCCGGCTGCGCTTCGCCACCGAGGCCGGACGCCGCTACCGGATCGAGTCGGGCTCCGTGCTGGGCGAATGGCCGTCGGCGCAGGAAGTCGTCGCCACCGGCACCACGATCCTGGTCCTGGACCCGCCGCCCGCGACCGGCAACCGGTTCTACCGGGTGATTGTATTGCCCTGAGCCAGATCGCAACGGAACCGAGGGCGGCCGACCATCGGCCGCCCTTTTTTCTGCCGTGCCCGTGCCGACCCGCAATCCGCGCACCCGTAGGAGACGACGTCAGGAGTCTCATCCTCCTTGGGTCTGGCCAGCCGTAATTCACAAACCGTGAGTCACCTTACGCTCTTCCCCATGAACTGGTTCCCAAAAGCTTCTCCCGCTGAGACGCTGAGAAGAAGTTCACAACCAAGGGTACCAAGGGTGCCAAGCGCCCTCTGGGGTAAGGAGTCCCGCCTTGAGGCGGCGAAGATCGAATCCGCCCGAAGAGGCTCATCTCCTCCAAAGGCTCAAAACGACCCGTTTCTTAACTCCTCCCCGCACCCGTAGGAGACGACGTGAGGAGTCTCAACCTCCTTGCATCCCTGAAGCCCGACACATTGGTGACCATGGTAGCCGCGTTCGCCAGAACGCTGGATGTATTCGGGATTCCCGATTCGAGATTCCCGATTTGGCAGTAGATCTCCCATTCGTAGCCGCGTTCACCAGAACACGGACTTCATCCACCATTTCCCCACTGAAAACTAGAAACTTGAAAACTCATCAGGCTGAGACACGGATTACACGGATCCTCCCTGCACAAGTTGGAGACGACGTGAAGAGTCTCAACCTCGTTGCATCCCTAAACCCCGACACATTGGTGACCATGGTAGCCGCGTTCGCCAGAACGCTGGATGTATTCGGGATTCCCGATTCGAGATTCCCGATTTGGCAGTAAATCTCCCATTCGTAGCCGCGTTCACCAGAACGCGGACTTCATCCGCCATTTCCCCACTGAAAACTGAAAACCAGAAACTGAAAACTCATCAGAGCGAGACACGGATTACACGGATCCTCCCCGCACCCGTAGGAGACGACGTGAGGAGTCTCATCCTCCTTGCATCCCTAAACCCCGACACATTGGTGACCATGGTAGCCGCGTTCGCCAGAACGTGGATCCCACTGAAAACTGAAAACTGAAAACTTCATTCAACCATCCAACGGACTCCGAACCCCGACTCCCGCGTTTGCCATCACATGGGTGTAGATCTGAGTCGTCGCCACGTCCGCATGTCCCAACAGATCCTGGACCGACCGGATATCCGTGCCGGATTCCAGCAGATGGGTGGCAAAGCAATGGCGGAGCACATGGGGCGTTACGGGTTTCGCCAGTCCCGCCCTTTTTGACGCCGCACGGACGGCCCCTTGCACCACGCCTTCCAGCTGATGATGCCGCCGGATCAAGCCGGACCTGGGATCCCGGCTCCGTTCACGGCTCGGCCAGAACCAGAACCAGTTCCAGCTCACCCCGGCGCTCGGATACTTCCGATCCAACGCGTTCGGCAGCCACACCCCGGCAAGGCCATCACGACGATCCGACTCCCAAACCTCCCGGGCCAAGGTCAGTTGACGATGCATACCCTCTTTCAAGGACTGCGGCAACATGGTGATCCGATCCTTGTCCCCCTTGCCGCCGCGGACCATGATCAGTCCACGTCCGAAATCCACGTCCTGGATCCTCAACCGCAACGCCTCCACCAGGCGCAACCCGGTGCCATAGAGAAGCCGAGCGAAGACATCCATGGCCGGATCCATGGCGGCGAAGAGCCGATGGCACTCCTCGCGGGTCAACACCACTGGCAATCGTTTGGGCTTCTTCGCCCGCTCGATCCGATCCAGCCCTTCCAGGTTCAGTCCCAAAACCTCCCGATACAGGAAGACCAACGCGTTCAGCGCCTGATTCTGGGTCGAGGCCGCCACCTGGCCTTGAACCGCCAAGCGGGTGAGGAAGGCCTGAACCAAGGCCGGATCGCATTCCCGCGGATGAACCCACGTCCCGGATTCCTCCCGGCAGAACCGGACAAAGCGTTCCACCCAACCCAGATACGCCTTCTCGGTCCGAAACGACATGTGCCGGAATCTCAGCACCTCCCGACACTGATCCGCGAGCTTCAGGTTGGGATTGGGCAGAATGCGTTCCTTGGGTCGACGGATGAAGGAAGAGCGATCCCGGTCTGGAGTTGGATTCATGGCAAGGCGTCAAAGCCCAACCCTACAAGGTCCCCGCCTGTAGAAAGGAAGGCTTGAACCCAAAATGACACCGCTTGCCCACCCCCGTAGCCGAGTTCGCCAGAACACGGACCTTATCCGCCATTTCCCGCTGAAAGCTGAAAACTTTATGGTCTGAGACACCGACTGCCCGGATCCTCCCGCACCCGTAGGAGACGACGTGAGGAGTCTCAACCTACTTGAGTCTGGCAAACCGTAAGTCACCTCGCACTCTTCCCATGAACTTGTTCTCAAATACTTCTCCCGCTGAGACGCCGAGACGCTGAGAAGAACTTCACAACCAAGGGTACCAAGGGTGCCCAGCGCCCTCTGGGGTATGGAGTCCCGCCTTGAGGCGGCGAAAATCGAATCTGTCCGAAGAGTCTGACCTTCCTAAGCAAACCCGAAACGACCAATCTCCTTCGCTGGGTACCTATTCCCCGCGTTCCCACTGAAAACTGCACACTTGAAACTGAAAACTTCGTAAGTTTAGCCACCGAGACACGAAGGACACGGAGAAAGACCCGCCAGATCTGCTGCTTCCCCGAAGCCCGCCGCCGGACGCCCGCCACCGTTCCCAACTGAAAGCTGAAAGCTCCCCGAGACTGGTCTTCCGCCAATCCCTGATATCCTCAACCCAGTTCCGGACCCAACAACGCAAAGCATTCGTTTCGAGACACTTAAACAGAACCGACTCCACCCCGATTCCAACGATATCCGCGACTCGAATCGATTTGGGATTTCCGACCGGTCAAACCGGCGCCCATTTGGGCCGGGATATCCGCGACTCGTTTCTTGACCGAAGCGTCCAACTGGCCAC
>JAIXUV010000186.1 GCA_027483345.1 Verrucomicrobiales bacterium
CCATGACGCCCGCGCGTGCTTCCCTCGGCCGCGGGGGCTTCTTCACTCACTCGGTTTTCACTCACTCGGTTGGACGTGTCCCCAATATCGGAAGGGTGGGACGTGTCCCCAATGGGGGGAGGGATTGCGATGTGACGTGTCCCTAGTGTGGAAGGGAGCGTTGCCCCATCGGCCCTTCAATCTTTCAACCCTTCGCTCTAGGATTCCTCCAATGAACCGTCCGATTCCCAAGAACATGAAGGCGGTGGTGTACCGCGGGGTGGACGATCTTCGGGTGGAGTCGGTTCCGGTGCCGCGAATTGGGAAGAATGAGATCTTGGTTCAGGTCGCCGCCTGCGGGGTCTGCCCAACGGACATCAAGAAGATCCATCACGGCACCCAGGCACCGCCCAGGATCTACGGTCACGAAACATCCGGTATGATCGTGAAGACCGGGGCCGGGGTCCGCGGCCTCGCCGTGGGCGACCGCGTGGGACTGCATCATCATGTGCCGTGCATGGACTGTCACTTCTGCCGTCATCGGGCCTTCGCCCAGTGCAAGACCTACAAGCGCACTGGCATCACCGCAGGCTTCGAGCCGGCCGGTGGCGGCTACGCGGAATACGTCCGGGTCATGGACTTCTGCCTGCCCGGGGTGGTGAAGATCCCGGCGAGGAACTCCTTTCTCGAAGGGGCGATGTTGGAGCCGGTGAACACGGTGTTGAAGGGCATCCGACAGCTTACCCTCTTGGCCGATGACGTCGTATTGGTGGCCGGCGCCGGTCCCATTGGGCTGCTGTTCATCCGATTGTTGGCGCTCCAGGGAATTCGGGTGGTCGCCACCGACCTGATCGAGTCCCGTCGCCAGCTGGCGAAGTCCTTCGGAGCATGGAAGACCGCGGACGGCGCGGATCCCGAGCTGTTGGGGAAGCTGGGCAAGCTGACCCAGGGTCGCGGGCTCGATGCGGCGGTCATCTGTGTGCCGGTGGACGCCGTGGTGGCGCAGGCCCAGGCGGCATTGCGTGGCGGGGGAACGGTGCTGCTGTTCGCCCACACGGTCCGCGGCAAGACCGCGCCGGTGGACCTCGGCGTGGTTTGTGTCGACGAGAAATCCCTCAGCGGAAGCTATTCCTCCGACTTCACCCTGCAACGGGAGGTTGCTCGGTTGGTTTTCTCGCGAAGGTTGGATGTGCGGGAGCTGATCACCCACACCTTCCCGCTCGAATTGACATCCGAAGCGGTGGCGTTGGCCGCGAAACCCACGCCGGAGTCGTTGAAGGTGGTGGTGCAGGGAACGCAGGCGGGATGAGGCGGCGGCGCTCAGGCGGGATCGGAACGCGGAGCCGCGGCCTTTCAGCCGCGGCCACTTGGCGAAATCGGGAATCGGAGATCCGGAACCACGATTGCAACCGGTCTTCCACTTCCTCCTTTCCGAGCGGTCGGTTTCGTCGAGGCTGGCGACATGCTTCGACGCTGGTTGATCGCCGCGGCCTCGGTGGCCGTCCTGGACCTGTCCTCCCACGCCGCTGAAAAGACCCCGGCCGCCTGGTCGGCGGAGTACGACCAGCTGGTGCGCTCGGCGGGACAGGACGACGAGGCGTCGCGCTTTCACCGGTTCCTCGGTCTGCATTGGTCCTACCTGATGGAATCCACCCCGGAGGCGGCCACCTACAACGGGTACAAGGGCGTCAACGACCGTTGGTCGGATCTCTCGCCGGAATCGATCGCCCGCCAGAAGGCGGAGCTGTCCCGGCCGCGTGCCGTCCTGCGTTCCATCGACTCCGCGCGCCTCTCCGCGGACGACCGGTTCTGGCTGGAGCTGTTCGACCGTGGGTTGCGACGGGACGAGGCGGGCCTGCGTTTCCCGGCCGAGCTGATGCCATTGACCCAGATGAACGGGGTCCAGCAGGACGTTGCGCAGACGCTCTCGATCATGCCCGGTGGATCGGTCGGGGACTTCGAGGACATGCTCCGGAGGCTGGAGAAGGCGCCGGTGTTGATCCGCCAGAACATCGAGCTGATGCGGGGCGGCTTGGCCCGGGGAATCAGCGCGCCGCGCATTACGTTGCGGGATGTGCCGCAGCAGGTGCTCAACCAGGTTCCCGAGGATCCGCGGAAGAGCCCGATGTTCCGGCGGTTCGCCGAGATTCCGCCCTCGATCCCGGAGTCCGAGAGGATGCGTCTGCAGGCAGCGGCGTCCTCGGTGCTGACCAACGCGGTCTATCCCGCGTACCGGGAGCTCCACCGGTTCCTGGTCGACGAATACGTGCCGAAATCCCGCGAGACCATCGCCTGCACGGCGTTGCCGGACGGCGAAGCCTGGTATGCGCATGCGGTGCGGCGCTCCACCACCACCGACCTCACGCCGCGGCAGATCCACGACATCGGGCAGTCGGAGGTGAAGCGCATCAGGTCGGAGATGGAGGCGATCATGCGGAAAACCGGATTCGCCGGTTCGTTCCCCGGCTTCCTCGAGTTCCTGCGGACCGACAAGCGGTTCCAGTTCGACACTGCTGCGGGCCTCCTGGCGGGATACCGTGACATTTCGAAGCGCATCGATGGCGAGCTTCCCCGGCTTTTCGGGAAGCTGCCGCGACTGCCCTACGGGGTGATGCCGATCCCGAGCTACGCCGAGAAGTCGCAGACCACGGCCTACTACCAACCGGGCGCTTGGACGTTCGGACGCCCCGGCAACTTCTACGCGAACACCTATGCGCTGGAGACGCGGCCGAAGTGGGAGATGGAGGCGCTGACGCTGCACGAGGCGGTGCCTGGGCACCATCTGCAGATCGCGTTGTCGCAGGAGCTGGAGGAGGTCCCGGAGTTCCAGAAGTATTCCGAGACCACGGTGTTCGTGGAGGGCTGGGCGCTCTACGCGGAGAGCCTGGGGGCGGAGATCGGGCTGTACCAGGATCCCTACAGCAAGTTCGGTCAGCTGACCTACGAGATGTGGCGGGCGATCCGGTTGGTGGTGGACACCGGCATGCATTCGCTGGGCTGGAGCCGCCAGCAGGCGATCGACTTCTTCAAGGCCAATGCCGGCAAGAACGAGCACGACATCGTGGTCGAGGTCGACCGCTACATCGTCTGGCCGGGGCAGGCGCTCGCCTACAAGATCGGCGAGCTGAAGATCCAGGAACTGCGGCGCAAGGCGGAGGCGGCGCTTGGTCCGAAGTTCGACCTGCGCGCCTTCCATGATGCGGTGTTGGAGAAGGGGGCGTTGCCGTTGGATGTGTTGGAAGGCCGGATCGAACGCTGGATCGCGGACCGCAAGGCAAAGGCCTGACGTCGTCCGGGGCCAACGGGAGGGCGGTCGTGGAATCCTTCGATTCCGGCCGGTTGTCCGTTGCCCTGCCCGCCGCATCCGAAACAGACTGCCGCCGGGCGCGCTCGACCCGGCCGTCCAACCCAACTCCAGTTCCATGCCCCGTCTCGAGATGTCGCCCGAACCCGGCCACCGCACCGTGCGGCACGCCGGCGATTTCCTGACCGTCATCCTCCGCTGCGAAGGGGAGGCCCTGCCGGAGGGCTGGACCGCGCGGCTGCGGACCAATGTCGGAAGGGCGGCGCGCATCCGCGACGAGATCGTCCGGTCCCATTTCCAGAAGCTCCCGCTGGCCGGGGCCGCTTGGCGGGACCTGCCGATGGAGCGTGGGGCCGACGGAAGCTGGAGCCTGACGTTGCCGCTCACCGAGGTGGGGCACTTCAAGGCGAAGGCCTACGCCGTGGACCCGCGCGGCCGCCAGTTCTGGCCGCCCGGACCGGACATCGGGATCGGCGTCCATCCCTCGTGGTCGCGCTCGGGCAACACCATCTACTGCGCCTTTCCGCGGATGTTCGGCGACTGGTCGAAGCACCGGGTGACGACCCGTGCGGACCATGAGACGCCGGAGTTGAAGGCGTTGGATTCGGCCGGCTTCACCGTCATCCCGCCGAGCGGCACGCTGCGGGGGCTTGTGGCGGAGATCCCGCACATCGTGGACACCCTGGGCTGCCGGATCCTCCATCTGCTGCCGGTGAGTCCGGTTCCGACCACCTTCGCGCGCTTCGGCCGCTTCGGATCGCCCTACGCGGTCCAGCATCTCACCGCGGTGGATCCCGCGCTGGTGGAATTCGACAAGCGGACCAACGGCGTGGACCAGTTCCTCGAACTGGCGAGGGCGGTCCATGCGAAGGGCGCGCGCCTGATGCTCGACCTGGTGATCAACCACACCGGCTGGGGCAGCGTGGAATGGGAGGAGCATCCGGAGTGGTTCGTGAAGAAGGCGGACGGCGAGTACGAGTCCCCCGGCGCCTGGGATGTGGTCTGGGAGGACCTGGTTGAGATGGACCAGCGGCACGTCGCGCTGTGGGACCATCTCGCCGAGGTGTTCCTCACCTGGTGTCGGCGGGGTGTGGACGGCTTCCGTTGCGACGCCGGGTACAAGGTGCCGCCACACGTCTGGCAGTTCATCACCGCCAAGGTCCGTGGCGAGTTCCCGGAAACCGTCTTCCTGCTGGAGGGGTTGGGTGGCCCGTGGGAGGCGACCGAGGCCTGCCTGACCGAGGGCGGCATGCAATGGGCCTACAGCGAACTCTTCCAGAACCACGGAGCCGAGGGGATCGGCGGCTATCTGGACCACCACCTGAGGTCCAGTCCGCAGACAGGCACGCTCATCCACTACAGCGAGACCCATGACAACTCGCGCCTGGCGGCCAACGGCGGGATCCCGGGAGAACCGGTGACGGAAAAGGGGCGTCGTTGGTCGCTGTTCCGGAACCGCCTCTGCGCCCTGACCAGCATCGGCGGCGGATTCGGTTTCACCTGCGGCGTCGAGTGGTGTGCCACGGAACAGATCAACGTCCACAGCAGCCGCGGGCTCTCCTGGGGTTCGCCGTCGAACCTCGTTCCGGAACTGGGCGACCTGAATCGGCTCCTGGTGGGGCATCCTTGCTTCCATGGGGACGCCGTGCTGCGGCGGGTCAGCCCGCCCGGGTCGCCGGTGTACGCGCTGCGCCGCGATTCCGCCGACGGCGACCACCGCTGCCTGGTCCTGTTGAACACCGATTTCGACGACGCACGGCGACTGCGGGTCCCGGCGTCGATGTGGGCCGAGCTCGATCGCCCTTCGTTGGACCTGCTCCAGGCCGGGGCGAAGTCCACGGTGAAGGCCGAACAGGACGGAGTGGACGTGGTGCTCACGGTGGAACCGGGCTCCGCGCACTGCCTTTCGTCGAAGCCGTCGCCGTCGCCCGAGGAAGGTCGCCTGCGTGTCCTCCGACGGCTTCAGGCCGACTGGGGTTATGCCCGTTGGGGGGCGGTCCGTTCTGCGTCGGCGGTCCCTTCGGACGACTGGCGTTCGGTTGCGCAATGGGTGGACCGCGACCCGGCCGGGATGCTCGCGGCCGCGGTCGCGGACACGGGTGCGCCGTCGTCCTACCGCGCCGTGGTGACCTGGACCCCGGAGGACACCCGACGGATCGTACCGGTGCCTCCGGGACATTGGTTGCTGCTGGTGGATTCCGTTCCGTTCCGGGCGAGCCTCCGCTCGTTGCGGGGCGGCTCCGGGTACCACACGGAATCCCTGCCGACCTCGGTTGGCCATGTCGCCGCGTTTGCCCCGGACACCCTCCTGCCGGGCGACCTGCGGCTGGTCCTAGAGCGGTACGGCGCCGTCGTCGATTCGATCCAGGGCGAGATCCGAGGGCTGGCCGCTGCGCCGCGTTTCGGGGCGGTGCCCCAGACCCAGCCGCCGGCGGAATCGCTGGTCCTCCTCACCAACGGCCGCGGCGGGATGGCCCGCATGGCGGTCGACCTCGGGAAGATCCGTTCGAAGTACGACTGCCTGCTTGGCGCCAACCTCCATCCCGAGGTGCCGGTGGACCGGCATGTGTTCGCGAAGCGCGTCCGCGCCTGGGTGAACGCCGACGGCTTCATCTCGCCGCTCGACGCCACGAACCTTGTCAGCTTCGAGCCGGGGCCTCCCGCCCACTGGCGTTTCGTCGCCAACGCCGGCGACGGCCGCTGCGTGGAGATCCACCTGGTCGCCGACATGCTGGACGGCGAAAACGCCACCGTTCTCGCCTTCAGCCGTGCGTCGGCTTCCCGAGCCGATTCGCGGCTCGGTTCGCCGCTTCCCGAGGGCAGCGACGTCCGCCTCACGGTCCGTGTCGATATCGAGGACCGGAACTTCCACTGGGAGACCAAGCTCAACGGCGGATCCGAGTACCATTTCGCGGCCAACACGCGTCCGGCGACATTCGGCCCGACCGCTTCCGGGGAGCAGCCGCACTTCAACGGCTTCCGTTTCGCCCCGGCACCGGAGCGGGTGTTGACGGTGTACGCGACGTCGGGCGAGTACCACGGGGCTCCGGAATGGTGCCGTGACATCCCGCATCCGGTGGAGGCCAGCCGTGGCATGGAAGGGGCCGGCGACGCCTACAGCCCGGGATGGTTCGAGATCCCCCTGGCGCCGGGCGCGGTCTCGTCGCTGGTCGTGGCTTCCCCGGCCCCGCCATTGCCCGAGCGGGTGGAGCACTTCGTCCGGAACCGCATCGACACGATGGCCTCGGCGGTGGAAGGCGAGGATCCGTTCGTCTCCGCCCTGCGTCGGGCGGCGCATGCGTTCCTGGTGCGGCGCGACGACGCCCGAACGGTGATCGCCGGCTACCCGTGGTTCCTCGACTGGGGTCGCGACTCGTTGATCGCCGCCCGCGGGCTCGTTGCAGCCGGGTTGCACGACGAGGTCCGCGGTCTGCTGATGACGTTCGGACGTTTCGAAGAGGGCGGCACACTTCCGAACTCGATCCACGGAGAGAACGCCTCGAACCGCGAGACCAGCGACGCCCCGCTCTGGTACGGCATCGTGGCCGAGGAGCTGGCGGCCTCGGATCCCGCCGAAGCGGAAGCCATCTATGACCTGGGCACCGGCGACGCCCGGGGCCGCACGGTCCGCGAGGTCCTGCGCTCGATCGCCTGCGGGTATCTCTCCGGTCCGTCCAACGGAATCGTCGTCGACCACGCCAGCGGGCTGGTCTGGAGCCCATCCCACTTCACCTGGATGGACACCAACCATCCCGCCGGCACCCCGCGACAGGGTTATCCGGTCGAGATCCAGGTCCTTTGGATCCGGTTGCTGCGGCAGTTGGACCGGTTGCGTGCCGAGCCGTGGGATGGTCGGGGCGAGTCCTGGGGAGACCTTGCGCGGCGCACCGAGAAGTCCTTCCACCAGTACTTCTGGCTCGAGCAGAAGGGTTGGTTCTCGGACTGCCTCCATGCGGAGAAGGGGCATCCGGCGAGGACCTCCCCGCCCGACGACGCCCTCCGCAGCAACGCCCTGCTCGCGGTTGCCCTGGATCTCGTCACCGGAGATCGCGCCCGTCGCACGGTCGAGTCGGCCTGCCGACATCTCCTGGTGCCGGGCGCGCTGCGATCCCTGGCGCCGCTTCCGGTCACGCCGCCGCTTCCGGTCTGGCATCACGGACGTCTGCTCAACGATCCCGATCGTCCCTACTGGGGGCGTTACGAAGGCGATGAGGACACCCGCCGCAAGCCCGCCTACCACAATGGGACCGCGTGGGTCTGGACCTTTCCCGCGTTCTGCGAAGCCCTGGTCAAGGCCCACGACGCCAGTCCGGCGTCGGTGTCGGCGGCGCGTGCCTATCTTGGAAGCGTGGACCACTGGCTCCAGACGGGATGCCTTGGCCAGTTGCCCGAGATCGTCGACGCCGACGCCCCACATGCCGCCCGCGGTTGCGACGCCCAGGCTTGGAGCATCACCGAGGTCCTGCGGGTCTGGCAGGCTCTGGGCAAACGCCTCCGCTGAATCGGACCCAATGCGGGACGGACCCTCACGCCAAGGCGCCAAGCCGCGAAGCGGACGGAAGAACGACCTCGGCTAATGCGGTGGAACAGCCGCAGGCGGGTTGCTGTTCTCCACCTCGGCCCCGGATCCAGGTCTCCGTTGGCGCCCCTGCGATCCGGCGTGAGGTCCCTTCTGGATTCGATTGCATGGATCCGGCTGATCCGTCCCGGGGCCGGCACTTGTTGAAACCTTGGTGTCCGCCGGGAAGTCTCCCGTCGCCAAGGTCCGGTTTTCGCAACTGTAATACTTTCCCGGCTGGGAACGGGTGCGTTAGCGTGCCTGAATCCGATGCGATCCCAATCCGGTTTTGATGCCCTGCTCGAGCGCTCGATCGCGCTGATCCTCTGGATGGCGGTGGCGTGGTCCCTCCTCTGGTTCGGTGGTGTCCGGAACTCCGAGTTCTGGATCGGTTCCGCCGCGATCGGCGTTTCCCTGGTGCTCTGGGTGGTCCGGATCTGGGCTTCGTCCACGAATCGGTTCCTGCTGCCGCCGGTGGTCTGGGTGATTCCGGTGTTCGTCGGCTACGCGGTGTGGCGCCACTCGGCCGCCGATGTGCCTTATGTCTCCCGGATGGAGCTGTTCCTTCTGTTGACCTGTGTGACCGCCTTTTTTGCGGCGCTGCACAACCTGCATCGCCAGGAGACAGGCGGATGGTTCGTCCACGGTCTTGTGACCTTGGGCACCTTGGTCGCGGGATACGCGCTCGTCCAATGCCTGCAGGAGTCCAACAAGGTGCTCTGGGCCGAGCGTCCGTTCATGTACCTCAAGCGGTACGGCGGCACGTTCGTGAACCCGAACCATCTGGCCGGATTCCTCCTGCTGATCATGCCGCTCGCCTTGGCCAACGCCTTCCTTTCCCGGGGTGGAGCCATCGTGAAGGTCCTCCACGGGTATGGCGCCCTGATGATGCTGGGTGGGATCGCGGTCAGCATGTCCCGTGGCGGTTGGATCGGGACGCTCGTCGCCCTGGCCGTGTTCTCCCTTTGGCTGTGGCGGCGTCCCCAGTATCGGCTTCCGGTCATCGCCCTTGCCGTCGTCGTCGCCATTGGCGCCGGCATCTTCGCTACCCGTTCCGCAAAGGCCCGAGCTCGGTTGGAGGCGGTCCAGGCGGCCGGCAACCCCGACAGCGGGCTTTCCCGCGTCTGGATCTGGAAGCCGGCCCTTGCCATGTGGTCGGACCACAAGCTGGTCGGCGTCGGGCCCGCCCATTTCGACGTCCGTTTCCCGGCCTATCGCAACCGCCCCAACCAGATCGATCCCCAGCACGTCCACAACGAGTACCTTGAGTTGATGGTGGACTACGGGGCCGTCGGCGCCGCCATTGCCGCGCTCGGTCTGGCCCTGTTCGGCTATGGGCTGGTGCGCACGTCGAAGCATGTCGAGCGCGGGGCTTCCGACCTCGGCGTGAAGTCCAGCAACCGGACCGCCTTCTTCGCCGGGTCCGTCACCGCCCTCGCGGGATTCGGCACCCATTGCTTTTTCGACTTCAACCTCCACGTGCCGGTGGTTGCGGTGACCGCCTCAATCCTGGCCGGCATGGTCGTTTCCAACACGCGGTTCGCCACGGAACGGTTCTGGTTCACGCCCAACCTCCTGACCCGCTTGGCCGCATCGGCCTTGGCCGCCGCCCTGGTGGTTTGGCTGTTGCCGGTCTCCTATCTGGCCGGAGCCGAAAGCCGCCATCTCGTGCGGGCCCTCGAGAGGCCTTCCGTCGACGACGCCTTCTTCGGTGAATTGCGGGCCGCGGCGGAGATCGCCCCGGACAACCCGGTGACCGCCTACTGGTACGGGGAGGAGAAACGCCGCATCAGCTGGCAGGGGCTGGAAGGCTGGCAGGCGCAGGCGAAGGAGGCGGTCGACTGGCTGGAACGTTCGGCTGTGCTCAACCGCTTCAGTGCCCGGACGCGGATGTCGCTGGCGCTCTGCCACCACTGGCTGGGCGACTTGACCAAGGCCACGGCCGAGATCGAACGAGCGGCCGAGCTCGGTCCCAACGATGTCAAGGTGCTCAACGCCCTGGCCTGGAACCGCCTCTCGGGAGGCCAATACGAGAAGGCCATGGAGGCGGTGCGGCTCTCGCTCGAACTCAACCCCTGGGACAACTGGGAAGCCCGCGGCTACGAGGCCCGTCTCAAGAGCCTTCCCGCCGGCCCGTGATCGTTGTCCCGAACCCGACCGCACTCGCCGGGTTTTCCCCG
>JAIXUV010000391.1 GCA_027483345.1 Verrucomicrobiales bacterium
ATGGTTGTGACAAAGGTCCTACCCACATCCCCGAACGACTTGGGCGAACAGGCCTGAGCCGCTGCTTCAGAACACTGGCCCGGAGGACGCTCCACAGCCCTCCGGGTTTTCTGTCTTCAAGGGGGTTGCAACGGTCGTTGTTCGTTGCCAGTTGTCAGTTGTCAGTTGTCCGTTGTCAGTGGCCCATGGCGGCCACGGCCCATCGCAGCTCATTGGCCGCTTCGCCGCTGAAAACTGAAAACTTCGAACCACCCCCAGACTGGCCACGGAGGCACAGAGGACACGGAGGTGGAAGTCCGTTGTTCGTGGCTCGTGGTTTGTCGTCGCTGCCCGTCGTCCGTGGTTCACCGCTGGCTTCCGCAGCTCTCGACCTAGCCTGATGCCTGGCATTCAGCTCCGTGCTCACGGCTCCCGGCTCCCCGCTGGTTTCGGCTCCCCGCATCTCCCCCCTTCCGGGCGGCCCGGAGTTGCTGTAGGCGGTCTGACGGGTCCAGTATCGAACGCATGTCCCGATGGCCGCATCCGTCCCTGTCGTTCCTCCGCCGAATGGCCTCGGCGATCCTTGGCGTCCTGTCGGCAACCGTTGGCGCCGTCGACGGCGCCGCCGCCGCCCCGCCGACCCCCGCGGACTTCAACCGCGAGATCCGGCCGATCCTCTCCGAGCACTGCTACACCTGCCACGGGCCGGACGAGGCCAAGCGCAAGGCCGGTCTCCGTCTCGACCGCCAGGAAGATGCGTTCCGCGTGCTCAAGTCCGGCCAGGCGGCGCTTGTCGCCGGATCGCCCGACAAAAGCTCGCTGGTGACGCGCATCGAGACGCAGGACGCCGACGACCTGATGCCGCCGCCCGACCACGGCAAGCCGCTGAAGCCCGCGCAGGTCGCGCTGCTGCGCCGTTGGGTGCAGGAAGGCGCCGTCTGGCAGAACCACTGGTCGTTCATCCCGCCGGTCCGGCCGGAGGTCCCCAAGGTGAAGGACTCCCGTTGGGTCCGGAATCCCATCGACACCTTCGTCCTCGCGCGCCTGGAGAAGGAGGGCCTGAAGCCCAACGCCGAGGCCGACCGCGTGACGTTGCTGCGCCGGGTCACCCTGGACCTGACCGGCCTGCCGCCGACCATCGGGGAGGTCGACGCCTTCCTCGCCGACCGCAAGGCGGACGCCTACGAACGGGTCGTGGACCGGCTGCTCGCCTCGCGGCACTTCGGTGAGCGGTTCGCCCAGAACTGGCTGGACCTCGCCCGCTTCGCCGACACCAGCGGCTACCACTTCGACGGCGTCCGCTTCATGTGGCTCTGGCGTGACTGGGTCATCGACGCCTTCAACCAGGACAAGCCCTACGACCAGTTCACCGTCGAGCAGCTCGCCGGCGACCAGCTTCCCGCGCCGACCGAATCCCAGCGCGTGGCGACCGGGTTCGTGCGCAACAACATGACCAACGACGAGGGCGGCGCCGACCCGGACGAGTACCTCAACAAGTACGTCGTCGACCGCGTCAACACCCTCGGCGCGACCTGGCTCGGCATGACCGTCGGCTGCACCGAGTGCCACGACCACAAGTACGACCCGATCACGACCAAGGAGTTCTACCGGCTCTACGCGTTCTTCCACAACGTGCCGGAGAAGGGCCTCGACCGCATCCGCACCGACAACCCGCCCCCGCGCCTCCCGGTTCCGACCACCGAGCAGGCGCGCCGGTTCGTCGAGGCCGACTTCCGTCTCAAGGACGCCGAGAAGACCCTGCAGGACCGCATCAACGAGCTCGGTGAAACCCAGGAGAAGTGGGAACGCGAACTCCAGGAACGTCCGCCCGCCCCGGCCCCGACCAACGGCCTCGTCGCCTCGCTGAAGTTCGATGGCACGCTGGAGGCCGGCGCGTGGAAGGGCGCCTCGAACGCGCCTGCGTTCGCCCCGGCCCGGATCGGACAGGCGCTGGTCCTCGACGGGAAATCCCACGCCGACTTCGGCGACGCCTGGAAGGCCGACCGCACCAACGCGTTCAGCATCGCCGCCTGGGTCCGGCTGGCCGGCGACGGCGCGATCCTCAGCCGCATGGGCCACGGACCGGAGTACCGCGGCCTCGACCTGCTCGTCGGCGACCGTCGGCTCCAGGTGCACCTGATCCACGCCTGGCCGACCAACGCGCTGAAGGTGAGGACCCGGGAACAGCTTCCCCAGAACCGCTGGGTCCACCTCGTGGTCAGCCACGACGGCAGCGGCAAGGCCGCCGGGGTGCGCATCGTCGTGGACGGCCGCGTGCAGGGCCTGGAGACGGAGAAGGACGCCCTCACCGGGACGATCGCCGACGGCGGCCCGTTGCGGATCGGTTCGCGGGACGGCGAAGCCTTCCTCAACGGCGAGGTCGACGACCTGCGGTTCTTCGACCGCGTGCTTCCCATGGACGCCGTGTCGGCATGGCATCTCGACGGCTTCCGCCCGTTGGTGGCCAAGTCCCGCGGCAAGCGCAGCGACGAGGAACGCGGCGACCTCGCGCAGTTCTACAAGGGCTTCCAAGCGGTGGACTACCTCCGCGCGGAGAAGGCCCTCGCCGAGGCGCGCCGGATCAAGGACGGCTTCTACTCGGCCATCCCGACCACGCTGATCATGGAGGAGATGGAGCCGCCGCGGGACACGTTCGTGTTGGTCCGCGGCGACTTCCGCACCCCCGGCGAGAAGGTCTCCCCGGGCACGCCGTCCTTCCTGCCGCCGCTGCCGCCGGGCCCGACCAACCGCCTCGCCCTCGCCCGCTGGCTGGTTTCCAAGGAGCACCCGCTCACCGCACGCGTCACCGTGAACCGCTACTGGGCGATGTTCTTCGGCAACGGACTCGTCCGGACCATCAACGACTTCGGATCCCAGGGCGCCTGGCCGACGCACCCGGAGCTGCTGGACTTCCTGGCTACCCGGTTCCGCGACGGCGAGTCGGTGGCCGTCGGCAAGGGCATGCGCCGTTCGGTGAAGACCGTGCCGGCGTGGAGCGTGAAGTCGCTCGTGCGCGAGATCGTGACCAGCGCGACCTACCGCCAATCGGCCGCGGCCACGCCGGAGAAGCTGGAGAAGGATCCCTACAACACGGTGTTCTCCCGCGGCCCGCGGCTGCGCCTCGACGCCGAGCTGATCCGCGACAACGCCCTCGCGGTGGCCGGCATGCTGAACACGAACATCGGCGGCCCAAGCGTGAAGCCCTACCAGCCGGCGGGCCTGTGGGACGGCACCGACTCCGTCTTCGTGCAGGACCACGGCGAGGCGCTGTACCGCCGCGGCATGTACGTGTTCTGGCGGCGTTCGGCGCACTACCCGGCCTTCGCCACCTTCGACGCCCCGAACCGCGAGGTCTGCACCTTCCTCCGCCAACGCACCCAGACGCCGCTCCAGTCGCTCGTGCTGATGAACGACCCGGCCTTCGTCGAGGCGGCGCGCGGCCTGGCCCAGCGCGTCCTCCGCGAGGAACCCGACGACGTCGACCGCCGGATCCTGCGCGCCTTCCGGCACACGCTGGGACGGCAGCCGCAGCCGGACGAGACCGCCGTGCTGCGCAAGACCCACGACGACGAGCTGGCCCGCTTCCAGGCGGACCCCAAGGCGGCGGCCGAACTGCTGAAGGTCGGCGAGTCGAAGGCGCCCGAGGGCGTCGACCCTGCGCGCCTCGCGGCCATGACCTCCGTCGCCAACGTGCTGCTGAACCTCAACGAGACCATCACGCGGTGATTCTGGCTAGACTGGCCAGAATGGATGGACAACGATCCCGAGCATGAAGAAGACGTGGCAACTGCAGGAGGCGAAGAACCAGTTCAGCCTGGTCGTGGACAAGGCCCTGTCGGAGGGGCCGCAGACGGTGACCCGTCACGGGCAGCCCACGGTCGTCGTCGTCGCGGTGGCGGAGTACCGGAAGTCGCGCCCGCGGCGGAAGTCGCTGCTCGAGCTCTTTGAGCCGCTGCGTGGCCTCGAGCTGGAGATCGGGCGTGACCGCAGCCTGCCGAGGGACCCGGGACTATGAGCTGGCTGGTCGACACGAACGTCCTGTCGGAGCTCAGCCGCCGGACACCTGATCCTCGCGTCGTCGCCTGGCTCACCCGTCACGAGGACCTGCTCTGGATCAGCGTGCTCACGTTGGGCGAGCTGGAGAAGGGCCTCGCACGGGTGGAGGAGCCGTCGCGCCGGACGCGGCTGCGGAGATGGATCCGGAACGAGGTCCCGACTTGGTTCGCCGACCGAATCCTTCCGATCGACCGTGATGTCGCCGTCCGCTGGGGGAAGCTCACCGGGGAGATGCGCGATCCAATGCCCGCCATCGACTCCCTGCTCGCGGCCACGGCGCTGGTGCACGGCCTGGAGATCGCCACCCGCAACGTCGCGGACTTCACCGCTTCCGGAGTCCCGGTCCTGAACCCTTGGGAATGACATGAACCTTCAGAACGAATTCGAACGCCTGCTCACCCGGCGGACCTTCCTCACCCGCAGCACGACCGGGCTCGGCACGATCGCCCTCGGCACGCTGCTGCGGTCGTCCCTCGGCGCGGAGGCCGCCACGTCGGCCGGGACCGCCGCCGTCGGCACCCGCGGGGCGTTGGGTCCCCTCCACTTCGCGCCCAAGGCGAAGCGGGTGATCTACCTGTTCCAGTCCGGCGCGCCGTCGCACCTCGACCTCTTCGACCCCAAGCCGAAGCTCAAGGACATGACCGGCGAGGAACTCCCGCCGAGCGTCCGCATGGGCCAGCGCATCACCGGCATGACCGCCGGACAGTCGGTGCTCAAGTGCGTCGGCTCGCCCTTCGAGTTCCGGCGCTACGGGAACTGCGGCACCGAGATGAGCTCGTTGCTGCCGGGCATCGGCTCGGTCGCGGACGACATCGCGCTCATCCGCACGCTCCACGTGGACGCCATCAACCACGATCCCGCCGTGACCTTCTTCGGCACCGGCAACCAGCAGCCCGGGCGTCCGACGATGGGCGCGTGGCTGGCCTACGGCCTGGGGACGGAGAACGCGAACCTGCCGGCCTTCGTGGTGCTCGTCAGCGGCAGCGGCGGTCAGGCCCTCCAGGCCCGCTACTGGGGCAACGGCTTCCTCTCGGCGGACCACCAGGGCGTGCAGATGCGCAGCCAGGGCGACCCGGTGTTGTACGTCTCGAATCCGCCCGGCATGAGCGGCGAGTCGCGGCGACGTCTGCTCGACGCGATGCAGGTGTTGAACAGGAAGCAGCTCGGTACGCTCGCCGACCCCCAGATCGCGACGCACATCGAGAACTACGAATTGGCCTTCCGCATGCAGACCAGCGTGCCGGAGCTGATGGACCTCTCGTCCGAGCCCAAGGCCGTCCTCGACATGTACGGCGCTACGCCGGGCAAGGGTTCCTTCGCCAACAACTGCCTCCTCGCGCGCCGCCTCGCCGAGCGCGGCGTGCGCTTCATCCAGCTCTGCCACCGCGACTGGGACCACCACGGCGGACTGCCCGAAGGCATCAAGACCCAGACCAAGAACACGGACCAGGCCAGCGGCGCGCTCATCCGCGACCTGAAGCAGCGCGGCCTGCTGGACGACACGCTGGTGATCTGGGGCGGCGAATTCGGGCGCACCGCCTACTCGCAGGGCGACATCACCAAGGACAGCTTCGGCCGCGACCACCATCCGCGCTGCTTCTCCATCTGGATGGCTGGCGGCGGGATCAAGCCGGGCATCGTGCTCGGGCGCACCGACGACTTCGGCTACAACATCGTGCAGGACCCGGTGAACGTGCACGACCTGCACGCGACGCTGCTGCACCTGCTGGGCATCGACCACAAGCGCTTCACCTACCGCTTCGAAGGCCGCGACTTCCGCCTCACCGACATCGCGGGCGAACTGGTGAAGCCCCTGATGGCCTAGGCATTCCTGATTCCCGATTCGGGATTTCAGATCTCCTGCAGGTAGCCGCGGCTGCCAAACTGCGGACTCCTCCCCGTTCCCGCATCACGCCGTTTCTCTTCGACACGGATTCCACGGATTCCCTCGGAGCGGAGACCGATCTCACGCAAACGCGCCAAGCCGCCAAGGCGTTCGGGATTCGATGCCGCCCGGTTGCGGAAACCCGAGCCGGCTGAACCTGGGACTCCATACCCCTGGGGGTCTTCGGACCCTTCACACACTTCGCTGCAAACCCCGCCTCAACCCACAGCCGAGTGCCCGTGAATCCCTTCCCTGCGAGCTTCTCCGCGAGCTCCGCGCCTCCGCGTGAGGAACCTCTCTCCTCCGACAACGGAATCTCTCACCGCCGCTTCAGCCGCTCCGGCCATTCGAACTTCGGGGAGGTCGCCGGGTCCCAGCCTTCCAGGTGGCCGGTGATCCGAGTTTGCGGACGGGTGTAGCGCAGGACCGTGTCGCCGAAGACTTCCCGACACAGCGCCGCGAGTCCGGGATCGTACTCGATCAGCTCGGCACGCGTGTTGACGTGGTTGTGGTCGTGGTCGGGTTCCCGGTTGTTGTCGAACCACGACTGCACGCCCTCGGCGAAGTACTCGTGGTGGTTCACCGACGCGTACTTGCCCTTCCACAAGCCGGCCTTCTTGGCGTCGTCGTAGGCCTTCCGCAGACGGCCGTCGAAGGTCGGATCCACGTTCAGCAGGCCGCGCAGGTGGATGTTGTGGGCGAATTCGTGGATCAGGATGTTCTCGGTGGAATAGGGGTCGCCCGGGTAGCACAGGAGGTTCTCCTCGCCGCAGGAACAGAAGGGATCGGTCTCGCTGCCACCCAGCCCACGCGCCCGGGAGTCCCAGAAGTCGCGGCCGGACATCTTGGGCTTCTCCGGCATCCGGACCCCGGCAAGCCGCGCGAACTCCGGTTGGTCGGTGGTGAACTCGTTCCAGGCGAGGAGGCACATCCGGGAACCGCTCCGGATCATCGCCTCGCGGATGTCCGGCCGCTTCGCCAACATCAGGTCGACCAGGTGGGCCGCCTCGCGGAGCGCGTAGGGATTCACCTTCGCCGACGCGACGATGGGGTAGCCGTGCGCATCGATCCGCTGGGTGTAGAACGCCGGGATGCCGTCCTTGTCGGGCGGGTCGTAACGCACGGCCTGCACGGGGACGCTGCTGGTGACGACGGTGCCCGACTTGTCGCCTTCCCCGACCAGGGCGAATCGTTCGCCGATCTTCACTTCGAGGATCGTGTCCTTGCCGGAGCCGACGGAGCCGACGGATTCGCGGCTTCCGTCGGATCCAAGCCGGAAGACCTCCAGGCGCCGTCCGCTGCCGTTGAGGATCTGGAGCCGTGGCTGGGTGGTGTCCGCGACAGCGGCTTCCTCCGCCATGACGTGCGGTCCTGTGCCCACGGCGACGGCGAGGAGGAGTGTCGGGAGGAAGCGGAAGGCGATCATGTGGGAAGCGGGGTACAGCCTGGGGGAGATCAACGGCCGGACGTCGCGGTCGGCAGGCGGAGCAGGGCATCGGCGAAGGCCTGTCCCATGAGGGCGAAGGTCTTGGAGCTGCCAAGGTAGTGGTAGCCGGCGTTCGAAGCGCCGCGTTTCCAGAGGGCGGCCTCCGCGGACGAGATCAGTTCCGACTCGTACTTCTTCACGTACGTCTCCTTCTCCTTCTCGGTCATGTGACCGTCGGCGTTCGCATGGTCCTTGTGCTTCGAGTTCAGGAAGTGGCGCATCTGGCGCACCTTCTCGTGCTTCCGGTCGATTGCGCCGAGGTCCTCGGACCAGAAGGGGGCGGTCTCCACCGCGACCACCCGACTCTGGAATTCCGGCAGCGCTGCCGGCGCGGCCATCGCCTTGCGGAACTCGACGATGTCCCGACCCGCCTTCAGGCCGTCCACGCCCAACACGCCGATGACGAACGGCAAGGTCGGTGCGGCGAGGTCCTTGCGCACGTCGCGGACGAATTGCGCGAGCAGGTCGCCATAGACGTCGAACCGGCCCGGCTTGCCGCGCTCCGGATAGGCGTGTCCGTCCACGAGGTCGTTGAATCCCTGCAGCCAGACGAAGCCGGCCAGCTCGTACCCCTGTGCCGCGTCGTAGCCCGGGACGACCCGCTTGGGATCCGCCAGCACCCGCCTCACGTGTTCGATCATCATCCCGTAGAACCGGCCGGTGTCCGCCTTCTTCTGCGCGAGCCACTTCTCCATGTCCTCGGGCACGCCATGGCCGGGCGGGCCGTGGTAGAGCTTCCGCTGGTAGTCGTTGAGCACGTAGGGACCCGCGCCGGGCGGACGGAAATCGGTGTGGAGACTCTTGCCGCCCCAGGCGGTCTTGATGAGGAGCACCGGTTCCTCGAACGCGGCGTCCATGATGAGTCCGAAGGTGAACTCCGGACCGATCTTGCCGCCGTCCTTGGTGGGCCTGTCCCCTCGCGCCCCGAAGCCCGCCGTGAGCCGTCCGGTGCCCTCGCCGTTGGCGCTGCCGTCGTAGTGGCCGGTGAGATAGGACATCCACACGCCGTCGCACACGGCGGGTTTGCCGTCCGGACCACGCATCCGGGCCAGAAGGGGCGCCGTGGCCGGGTCGTCGCCGATGTGGTCGAACGTCTCGATCCGGGCATGGCCCTCCATGTTCGACTGCCCGGCGAGGATGAAGACCTTGAGCGGCGCGGCCTGGACCGGCGCAACCGGGGTCAGCGCGGCGAGCAGGAGAAGGAAACCGAGCGATGCGAAGTGCGGACGCGCGCCGATCATGACGGGAGGTTATGCACGACCCCCACGTCGGTCGAGGACCGGGGTGGATCCGTCATTCCCGATTCGTGGTTCCCGGTTTTCGGGCCGGGCTCGACAGGGATTGCACGCATCTTCACGGACTGGTGCGAGACCGACTACGAATCCGTTTCCATCCGTGCAATCCGTGTCCTCCCGACACCGATTCCGGAATCGCCCGTTGTGCATTCCCACCGCGGGGTGTCGGGTGCCTACCGACTCCATGATGACCGAGATCAAGATCGATTGTCGGTGTGGGACCCGCTACGCGTTCGAGGTCGAACCGGAGAACGCCCGCATGCCGGTGGAGGTCCGGTGCCCGAATTGCGGCGCCGACGGCACGCCCGCGGCCAACGAGTTCCTCAAGGCCCAGGCGCTCGCCCAATCCCATGGACTGCGCATGGTGCACGACAGCCATCTGCTGGGGGCCCCGCTGAATCCCGGCGTCACGCCCTGAACCGGCTTCGATCCGGACGAAGGGGAGAGGGATCCGACGAAAAGAAGGACCTCACGCAGAATCGCCAAGACGCCAACGCATCCCGTTTCACCGCGTCTTGGCCTCTTTGGCGT
The DNA here is from genome assembly GCA_027483345.1 of Verrucomicrobiales bacterium. Lineage (GTDB taxonomy): Bacteria > Verrucomicrobiota > Verrucomicrobiia > Limisphaerales > UBA9464 > SXXZ01. The sequence continues at coordinate 9,233 of JAIXUV010000391.1, forward strand.
GGGGGTCTCTTTCGTTCGTATCCAGCCGAGGTCCGGTGTCCTTGATGTCACTTGACTTTCCGATGGGTCGGCAGGGGAGTTAGGGTCCATGAGAATTGGGTTCCCAACGCCCACTCTCCGCCTCGTTCCGGCGCTCCGGACGCTGGCGGGGATCCTTGGTTCGGTCTGGTTGGGGGCATCGGATGTCCGGGCGCAAGCGCCGGCCGCCGACCTCGGCGAGGCGTTGAACAACCCCGGACGCCGTTTCGCCGTCTCCTCACTCCCAGGGGTCGTCCGCCCATGGGGCGCCGACACGCTGGTGTCCCGGGACGGCCGGATGGCAGCCCGGAGTGGCGTCATCGACCACGAACAGGCCTCCGCCTTCACCGCCACGTTCCGAGGACCCGGCACGCTCCGGTTCTGGTGGAAGGTCTCGAGCGAGGCCGGCTTCGATTGGCTCACCGTCTTCGTCGACGGCGTCG
>JAIXUV010000001.1 GCA_027483345.1 Verrucomicrobiales bacterium
GCCAACCAACCGGAGAGGGCGTCGTCACCGTTGTCCACGACCCGCACCGCATGACCCAGGCGTTCCAGGAGACGACGGGCGAACTTCTGGTTCGTCGGCTCGTCCTCGACGACCAGCAGTTCGAGCCGGCGCTTCACACGAGGTCCCGCGGCCGCGTTCGGAGATACGGCGGCGGACGAGACCACATCCGTCGGCAACGATTCGTCCGTGCAGGCCATCTCGAGCTCCACGGTGAAGACGGATCCCTCCGCAGTCCGGCTCCGGACGCGGATGCTGCCGCCCATCATCTCGACCAGTTGCCGGGATATCGCAAGCCCAAGCCCCGTGCCTCCGTATCGGCGTGTCGTCGAGCTATCGCCTTGGGCGAAGGCCTGGAACAAGCGCCCTTGGACCTCCTCGTTCATGCCCATGCCCGTGTCGGCGACCTCGAACCGGAACCGGGCCCGTTCCGGGGTCCGGGACACCACCGAAAGGGAGATCGTCACCGAACCCGCGCTGGTGAACTTCACGGCGTTCCCGACGAGGTTGTTCAGAACCTGACGCAGGCGGTCGGGATCACCCGCAACCCTCGAAGGCATCGATGGAGCGACCTCCGCTTCCAGCCGGAGTCCCTTCTCGATGGCCTGGCCGGAGAAGAGCTTCGCAACGGACCGGACCAGCGCGCCCGGATCGAAGGGCTCCAGGCAAAGGCGCATCATGCCGGCCTCGATCTTCGAGAAATCGAGGATGTCGTTGAGGATGGTCAACAACGCCTCCGCGCTCGAGTGGATCGTGTCCGACAGCTCCTTCTGCTCCGCGGTCAGGTGGGTGCCGTCGAGCAGGTGCAACATCCCCAGGATGCCGTTCATTGGCGTCCGGATCTCGTGGCTCATGTTGGCGAGGAACTCGCCCTTGGCACGGTCGGCCATGGTGGCCCGGCGGCTGGCGTCCTCGAGCTGTCGGGTGCGGTCCGCGACCTGTTGCTCGACTGAGGAAAGCGCCTCACGCAGCTCCCGGTTCGCCTGGTCCACCCGGACGAGCGCCTCCTTGACCTCTCCATGGGCTGTCTGGACCCGGCCCTCCATGGCGGTGAAGGTTTCATACAGTTCGACCACCTCCGCCGGACCCGAGGCACCGGGTCCCACCGGGTCGCGACGGACCTCCAGGTCGAAGGCGCGGACCCGCTCCACCAGCCTCTCGATCGGCTGGGTGATCCGGGCGGCGAGCAATCCGGAAAGCAGGACGCAGACGGCAACGATCCCCAGCGAGCTTCCGATGCAGCAGGTGTAGTAGATCGCTGCCGAACGCTCGGCCTCGGTCACGGGCTGCCAAAGAATCACCCGCCACGCGGCCTCCCCGCCCGGTCTCACGGTGCTCATGGCGCAGGCGATCTGGACGTGGGGCTCGGAACCCCGCTTTGTCCCAGGGAGGCTGAAACGGAAGTCCCCGGCGTTGGTGGCGGCGGCAGAACCCGCCCAGAACGGCGCATCGGCAACGCTGGAACCCGTCGGGAACTCCCGTGGCCGCGTGCTGAAGACAACCCGCCCACCATGGTCGGCGATGAGGAGCGAGACTTCCCTCAGTCCCTCGTAGGAGCGCTGGAGGGCCGGAAAGCCGTCGAGCGCGAGCTCGCCGGCCAACACACCCGGATTGGCTCCTGCCATTCCACGGAGCCGGACCCCGATTCCCAGGTGGGATCGTTTCGCCTCCAAAACCGCATCCAGCACGGATGGCTCTCCGGACTTCGCCACCCGCTCGACGAGTGAAACGCCCGAGAACGGGGGACCCGCGCTCGGGGGTGCCTGGAGCACCACCTTTCCCGTTCCGTCGAGAAGCCGGATGCGAAGCAGGCCCGGATACTGGTTTCGGACGATTTCCATCGATCCGGTCGCGGACTCCTGACGTCCTGCGTCGACCTGACGGGCAAGGGTCAGCATCGCGAGCTCGTTCTGCCGGATGTAGTCCTGGATCGCACCTCGCACCGACCTCGTGGCCCGGTTCAGGTCGAACTGTGCGTCCTGCAGCTGGCGCCGGGAAAGGTTGCGGCCGTAGAGAAGGCTGAGAAGCAGCAGCGGAACCGTGGCCACCACGGTGAATCCACCGAGGAGATAGGCGCGGAACGGCGCGCGATCCCGTAACAGCCCCAGGTCGCCAGCAACCCTTCGGAGAGGCGGGAAGAGCCTCAATGCATCGGCCAGCACCACGCCGACCACCGAGTTGAATGGCAGTTCCAGCGCGCGGAGCAGGTTGAGAATTCCGCCCTCAGGATACTGGAAACGATAAGTCAACCACGCCGAAGGCAGTCCAACCGCGGTCCAGAAGCCGACCGCCGCGGCGATCGGAGAGATTCCACGGTGCGTCGCGAGGCCGACGGCATAACCGGCCACGGCAAGAATCGGGGTCGGAAGCCAATCCCCCACCGCGAGTCCCAGACCCACGCCTGCGGCGACACCCGCGACCAATCCGTGGACCGGTCCCAGCAGCAGCGCTGCGATCATCGCCGGAAAGGCCCCGGCCCACAACCGGAGCCCGGTGACCGCCTCCATCGGCACGAAATTGACGAGCAAAGCACCCATCGCGAGGACCACACAGAGCATCGCCTGCCGCCCCGCCGCCCTTGGGGCGGCAGGCGGCCCGCCGGCCTTCTCAGGACCGGTTGCGGACGCAACGTGTTTCGACATGGCGAGGTGGAGGGTCGGAAGGGATGGTCCCTTCGCCCCTTTCGTCGGATCGGCGTTCCCATCGCCGGGCTTGAGGAAAAACAGGCCTCATCCGACCGGGCGCCGCGAAAGGCCGCGGTCCGCCATGGCAATTCGGGTTTGCCGGCGGGTGCGCACCCCGAATAGCGTCGTCATGTGGAAGGGATTGGATTTCCCGACAAGCACTACCTGAGCGCGGCCGAAGGCTGGCTGGAGTTGGGGGATTCCCTGGAGGCAGCCCGGGAACTCCGGCGCCTGAGCCCGGGGGCCCAAGGACATCCGGACGTCCTCGACATCCGTTGGCGCCTTCATGCCGCACGGGGCCAATGGGACTCCGCGCTGGATGTCGCCCGTTTGGTGACCAACGTCGCACCAGACCGACCCTCCGGCTGGATCCACCAGAGCTACACGCTGCACGAGATGAAGCGGACGCAGGAGGCGATGCAGCTGCTGCTCCCGATCGTCGAGCAGTTCCCTGAGGAAGGCATCATCGCCTACAATCTCGCCTGCTACGCCTGCCAGCTGGGCGACCTCGCCGGGGCGAAGATCTGGTTGGAACGGGCTTCCAAGGTCAAGGGCAAGCTCCCCTTGAAGGAGATGGCCCGGGAAGACCCCGATCTGGTCCCCCTGCTGGAGTTCATCAAGCATCTCTGAGGGATGCCGATGTTCCTCTCCAGGGGCTCAAGCCAGCTCCTTCGAATACCTGACAAGAACCTTCGTCCCTTAGGGCAGCTTGTGAAAACTTTCACGAACCGCTTGACCCTCCCGGGTCGGAGGTTAGCGTCCGCCCGATTTTCACCGTTAACTGGAGAGAAACTGAAATGAAGAACACACTGAAGTTCGCCGCCTCGATGGCGGTCGTCGCGGCCACCGGCGCCTCTGCCGCCGAGATCACCGGCAAGGTCAAGTTGAACGGCGAGGCTCCGGCCGCGCGCGAAATCACCCCGATCAAGGCCGACAAGCTGTGCGGCGCGCTGCACACCAAGCCGGTGATGACCCGCACCTACGTGGTCGGCGCCGACAAGGGCCTCGCCAACGTCGCCGTCTACATCAAGGCAGGTCTCCCCGCCGGCAAGACCTACACGGTCCCGGCCACCAAGCCCCTCATCGACCAGGTCGGTTGCGTCTACGAGCCCCTCGTCTCCGCCGCCATGGTGGGCCAGACGGTCGACATCAAGAACTCGGACGCGTTCATGCACAACGTGAACTGCCAGGCCAAGGTGAACAAGGGCTTCAACTTCGCCCAAGCCACCGCTGGTCAGGTGAATCCGAAGACCTTCGACAAGCCGGAGCTGGCCGTGAAGCTCATCTGCAACGTCCATCCCTGGATGTCCGGCTATGTCCACGTGTTCGACCACCCGTTCTTCGCGGTGACCGACAAGGATGGCAACTTCACCATCAGCGGCGACCTTCCCGACGGCAAGTACACCGTCGAGGCGAACCACTTGAAGTCCGGTGTCGTCACCGGTGAGGTCGAGGTCAAGGGTGGCAAGGCCACGCTGTCCCTCGAGCTTGCGGTGAAGTAATCCGAGGTCAGTTTCAAGGCCGTGGCCGGCTTCCGGCCACGGCCTTTTCCTATGTCGACACCATCCTCCGCCTCCGCCGGCCTGTTTCGCTATTCCTTCGGAGTCACCCTGGCCACGCTGGGTCTCGTCTGCATCGGTGGATTGGTGACCAGCAAAGGCGTGGGAATGGCGGTCCCCGACTGGCCCACCAGTTTCGGATACAACATGTTCGCCCTGCCGATCTCTACTTGGCGGACGGGAGGCATCTTCGACGAACACACCCACCGGATCTGGGCCTCGACCGTGGGATTGCTGGTGGTTTTCCTGACCCGCTGGGTCGGAGGCGCCGCATCACGACGGACTCTGGCTTGGATCGGTTCCACCGAATTTGCAGTCGGCGCCGGGCTGCTCGCCTTTGCAGGTTCCAACTGGAAGAACGAAGCACAATTCCTGATGGGGATCTCCGCGGTCGTCCTCCTGGCGGCTTTGACCCCATGGGGCCGCAAACAAGCTTCCTCAACGGCCGTCCGTATGGCTTGGATGGCCTTCTGGACAGTCCAGATCCAAGGAAGCCTCGGCGGACTTCGCGTCGTCCTCGATCAGTGGACCGTGGCCGGTACCACCGGCGGCATCCTCTTCGGCGTCGCCCATGGCTGCCTCGGACAACTCTTCTTCGCCCTTCTGGTCTGCCTCACCTTCCGGCTGTCGCCTGTTTGGGAATCGATCCGCCATTCTGACTCGGATTCCTACCCGAGATCCCTTTCCCGCATGGCTTGCCTTCTCATCCTAGGACAACTCCTCCTCGGACTTCTGATGCGTCATCAACATGCGGGGCTCGCGATTCCTGACCTCCCTCTGGCCCATGGCCAGATCTGGCCAGCCACCGATGCGGCCTCGCTCGAGCGGTATTCCGCACGACGCGATGGGTTTGAGCCCATCACGTCCTTCCAGATCCATATCCATATGCTCCATCGCATCAACGCGATCCTGACCCTAGCGGCCGTCGTGGCCGTCTTCGTCAAGACCCGCTCCCTGCCTCAGGAAGCGGCGGCTCGCAGGATGGCGTCCGTCTGGTTTGGGCTCGTCTGCACCCAGTTCACGCTCGGAATCCTGACCGTCCTCTACGACAAGCCGGCCGACATCGCCACCGCACACGTCGCGGTCGGCTCCCTTTCTCTCTCTGCCGGCATCCTGACGGCTTGGCTTTGCGGTCGGACCAGCGCGGTCAAGTCGGAGGAATCACTTGGGAAAACTTCCATTCCGCAGATGACCACCCCAGCCGCCGTGGGGTAGGCTTGAGACTTCGTGACGACACCTAGCCCAGTCGAAACCACCCTACCCGTGACGGACCTCCGTCACGGGTGGCTGAAGGTGTTCAGCGAGCTCTTCAAGGCGCGCCTGACCCTTCTGGTGCTTCTCACGACTCTGATGGGCTTCTTCCTCGGGTCGCCCGATGGGGTTTCCGGTTGGCTCTGCATCCATGCCTTGGGCGGAACCTCTCTCCTCGCCGCAGGGGCTGCCGCCTTGAACCAGTGGATCGAACGGGAGCACGACGCCCTCATGCGGCGCACGGCCTCCCGCCCCATCCCCTCCGGCCGGATGGACACCACCGTGGTGCTGGCGCTCGGGGTTGGGAC
>JAIXUV010000204.1 GCA_027483345.1 Verrucomicrobiales bacterium
CGCGCGCTCGGGGCACAGATCCAATCCAAGGCCGGCGACCAATGGGGCTACTTCCAGGCGAAGAAGCTGCGCGGTGCCATGCAGAAGAACTCCCTGGAGCTGTTGCAGGCGATCGGGGAGGTCCGGCCGACCGACGCCGCCTTGCTGGCCAAGCTGCCGGTTCCGGCCGAGCTGCGTCTGGACCCCGCCGTTCAGGCCGCCTTGGACGCCGCGGAGGCGCAGAAGCCGGAGTTGGAGGTCGCCGCGCTCGTCCGTGCCGTCCCCGAGCCGGTCATCCAGTCGGCGCTGAAGTCGGCCCGGGAGGTCGCCGAGGCCTTCGAGGTGGCGAGCAGCCCGTTGCTGCGGGAGTTGGACCGGATGGAGAAGGAACTGCCCAAGGGCGATCGTGACGCGGCCCGGGACTTCGCCGGCACCCGTATGAGGATCAATGCCGCCCGCTACGAATCCGAGGCCCGTCTCAACCAGGTGGTCGCCCAGTTGCTCGAACTCCAGGTGCGCAAGGTCAACCTGGCCGCGGAGCGCCATCGCAGCCGCAGCGGGAAGTTCTTCCTCGGGATGCTCTCGGCCCAGGCCGCGGTGATCATTGCGACCTTCGCCATCGCGACGCAGAAGCGGAACTTCCTGTGGTCCGTCGCCGCGGTGGCCGGCGTCGCCGCGATCGCCTTCGCGATCTACGTCTATCTCCAGGTCTGATCCGGGGCCGGGACCGGATCGGTTCCGGGGAACCTCCAGGCCGGCACACGGAGACGGCTGGAACGTGGAAGTCGGGAGGGTTTCGGGTCCGGATCGAGTCGGAAGAGCTCCAGCTCGGACCGCCGGACCGAAATCAAATCCCGGTTGGCCTCTTGGCGGTTTTGCGTGAGGCCCGCCTTCGTCCCATTCGGCCGATTCCGGCTCAGTTCCGGTCCTTGGACTTGGCCAGCGTCTCCTCGAAGTCCACCAGCTCCTGGATCTGCGTCAGGAACCAGCGGTCGATCTTGGTCAGTTGGAAGATGTCCGAAACCGAGAAACCCGCTCGCAGCGCATGGCGGATGAAGAAGATCCGTTCCGCGTTGGGCAGGGTGAGCTTGCGGGTGATCAGGTCCTTCGGCAGGACGTCGCGGTCTCCGTACAGGTCGCCACCGATGCGCCAGGGCTTGCCGTCGCCGCCCAGGCCGCTGCGGCCGATCTCGAGGGAGCGAAGGCACTTCTGCAGGCTTTCCTTGAAGGTCCGGCCGATGGCCATGGCCTCGCCGACGCTCTTCATCTGTGTGGTCAGCGTCGGGTCCGCCTGCGGGAACTTCTCGAAGGCGAAGCGGGGGATCTTGGTGACGACGTAGTCGATGGTCGGCTCGAAGCTCGCCGGCGTCTCGCGCGTGATGTCGTTCCGGATCTCGTCGAGCAGGTAGCCGACCGCCAGCTTGGCGGCGATCTTGGCGATGGGGAACCCGGTCGCCTTCGACGCCAGCGCCGAACTGCGGCTCACCCGGGGATTCATCTCGATGATGACCATTCGTCCGGTGTCGGGATTGACGCCGAACTGGATGTTGGAACCGCCGGTCTCGACTCCCACCGCCCGGATCACGGCGAAGCTCTGGTCGCGCATGATCTGGTACTCCTTGTCGGTGAGCGTCTGGATCGGGGCCACCGTGATCGAGTCGCCGGTGTGCACGCCCATGGGATCGAAGTTCTCGATCGAGCAGATGATCACGCAGTTGTCGGCGCGATCCCGCATGACCTCCATCTCGTACTCCTTCCAGCCCAGGAGGGATTCCTCGACCAGGATCTCCGACACCGGGGAGAGGTCCAGACCGCGCTTGGCGATCTCCTCGAACTCCTCTCGGTTGTAGCCGATGCCGCCGCCGGTCCCGCCGAGGGTGTAGGCCGGACGGATGATCAGGGGATAGCGTCCGATCCGCTCGGCGATGGCGCGGGCCTCGTCGAGGTTGTGCGCGGTGCCGCTGACCGGCACGTCGAGCCCGATGCTCAGCATCAGGTCCTTGAAGATCTGGCGGTCCTCGCCGCGCTCGATGGCGTCGGCCTTGGCGCCGATCATCTCCACCCCGAGGCGTTCCAAGGTTCCCGAGCGATGGAGCTTCATCGCCGTGTTCAGGGCGGTCTGCCCGCCCAAGGTGGGCAGGAGCACCAGCTTGCCCTGGGCGCCGAGCCGTTCCATCTCGGCCTGTTCCCGTACGATGATCTTTTCCACCGCCTCCGGCGTGACCGGCTCGATGTAGGTCCGGTCGGCGAACTCCGGGTCGGTCATGATCGTGGCCGGGTTCGAGTTCACCAGGACCACGCGATAGCCCTCTTCGCGCAGGGCCTTGCAGGCCTGGGTTCCCGAGTAGTCGAACTCGCAGGCCTGCCCGATGATGATGGGGCCGGCACCGATGATGAGGACCGAGTGGATGTCTGTACGCTTCGGCATGGTCGAAAGTGAGGCCGGATGGAACACGGTCCCGGGTCGCCGGGCGAAGGAATTCTCGCGGATCGTTTCCGGGTCCCTTGGGGAAATCCGTCCACCGATGTCGCCGAGTTTCGCAGATCCGCTGGGCTGGGACTTCGGGGCCGCCCCATTGCCTTCCCTTCAGGGTACGGAGTCCCGGCTTCAGCCGGTCGGGGCTTGGACCGGGCCGGGGCGCTTTGGAATCCCGAACCGTTGTCCGTGCCCACAGGACTCCCGATCTCCGTGAAAACGTGGAATTCGCCGAGTCCTGCGGATGCCCCCGTTCGACGCCCGGGGTCCCAAATCCGGAATCAAGAATCCGGAATCAAGAATCCAGCCTCGGGTTGCCCCTCGGCTCGGGGTTCCGGTAGGCTCACCGGACGCACATGAGCGAGATTTCCAAGGCCTACGAGCCGCAGGCGGTTGAATCGAAGTGGTACGACTTCTGGGAGAAGGAAGGCTGTTTCACCGCGGATCCGTCCCGCGTGAGCGCTTCCCGTCCCGCCTATTCCATCGTCATCCCGCCCCCGAACGTCACCGGCGTGCTGACCATGGGCCACGTCCTGAACAACACCATCCAGGACATCCTCGCCCGCAAGGCGCGCATGGATGGCAAGGAGGTCCTGTGGCTGCCCGGCACCGACCACGCCGGCATCGCCACCCAGAACGTCGTCGAGAAGACCCTCAAGAAGGCCGGCGAGATCAAGCACCGCGACGACCTCGGCCGCGAGGCCCTCGTCGCCCGCATCTGGGAATGGAAGGAGAAGTACGGCGGGATCATCCTGAAGCAGCTCCGCGCGCTCGGTGCCTCCTGCGACTGGACCCGCACCCGCTTCACCATGGACCCGGAGTATTCCCGGTGTGTCCAGAAGGTGTTCGTGGACCTCTACAAGAAGGGCCTGATCTACCGCGGCAAGCGCATGGTGAACTGGTGCCCGGCGTCCCTCACGGCGCTCTCCGACGAGGAGGTCGTGATGAAGGAGCAGAAGGGCTTCATGTACCACTTCAAGGTCGAGGTGGTGGAGCATCCCGGCACGTTCCTGACCATCGCCACGACGCGTCCGGAGACCATCCCGGCCGACACCGCGGTGGCGGTGAACCCGAACGACCCGCGCTACACCCATCTCGTCGGCAAGCACGTGTACCGGGCCCTGCCGCTCGACGTGCCGAAGGAGCAGCGGATCATCCCGATCATCGCCGACGAGCACGTGGCCTTCGACTTCGGCACGGGCGTGCTGAAAGTGACCCCGGCCCACGACAAGGCGGACTTCGAGATCGGCCTGCGCCACAAGCTGCCGGTGCTGGACCTGCTCACCCCGGACGGGAAGCTCACCGCCGAGGCCGGCGCCGAGCTGGCCGGCCTGGACCGCTTCGTCGGCCGCAAGAAGGCGGCGGAGCTGCTCGAGGCCGCCGGCGCCTTGGAGAAGGCCGAGCCCTACACCAACAACGTCGGCTTCAGCGAACGCGCCGACGTGCCCATCGAGCCGCGCCTGAGCGAGCAGTGGTTCCTGAAGTACACGAGCGTGGAGGCTTCCACGAAGTGTGTGGCCGACGGCCAAATGCGGTTCTTCCCGGACCGCTGGGCGAAGGTCTACGACCACTGGATGGGCGGCATCCAGGACTGGTGCATCAGCCGCCAGCTGTGGTGGGGACACCGGATCCCGGTGTGGTACCGCAATGGTGAGACCTACTGCGGACTCGAGACTCCCGCGGGTGAAGGTTGGACCCAGGACCCCGACGTCCTCGACACCTGGTTCAGCTCCTGGCTCTGGCCGTTCGCCACGATGGGCTGGGTCGACGAGAAGGACGCCGACTCGAAGAACGCGACCCTGAAGGCGTTCTACCCCACGACCGACCTCGTCACCGGACCGGACATCATCTTCTTCTGGGTCGCCCGCATGATCATGGCGGGCTACGAGTGGATGGGCGACCTGCCGTTCCGGAATGTCTATTTCACCGGCATCATCCGCGACAAGCAGGGTCGGAAGATGTCGAAGTCCCTCGGCAACTCGCCCGACCCGCTGGATCTGATCGCCAAGTACGGCGCCGACGCGCTGCGCTTCGGCGTGATGCGCGCCGCGCCGCTCGGACAGGACGTGCTCTTCGACGAGCAGACCGTCGAACTGGGCCGCAACTTCTGCAACAAGCTGTGGAACGCCTGCCGCTTCCGCCAGATGCAGGGCGGCGTGACCGAGGCCGAGATCCTTCCGGACCTGCTCACCAGCGACGACCGCTGGATCCTGATCCGCCTCGACCAGGCGATCCGCGAGGTCACCGGCGCGTTCGTCGAGTACAAGTTCAGCGACGCCACCGCGACACTCTACCGCTTCTTCTGGAGCGAGTACTGCGACTGGTACGTGGAGGCGTCCAAGGCGGCGTTCTACGGCACCGACGAGGCCCTCAAGGCGAACAAACTCGCGGTCATCGACTTCGTGCTCGGCAACCTCCTGCGGCTTTTCCACCCATTCCTGCCGTTCATCACCGAGGAACTGTGGCACGGCATGGGATACGCCGCCGACCTGCCGCAGGACCGCGGCGGTCGCACGTTGATGTTCGCCCTCTGGCCCAAGGCGCTGAACGACGACGAGAAGACCTACTTCGGCCTCGACGAGACCGCCGACGCGGTGGCGCAGGCGAAGTACGACCTGGTTTCGCTGGGACGCGGCCTGCGACGGGACTGCAAGATCGATCCCGCCAAGAAGGTGAAGTTCGTCCTGCGCCCGTCCGGCGAGCTGTCCACGGCGGATTCCGAGGTGCTGCGCCTGCTGTTGAACGCCGAGTCGCTGGAGGTCGCGAACGCCGCCTGGGCGCCGGAGCGGGGCACCCCGGTGGCCGCCAACGCCCTGGGCGAACTCTTCCTGCCGTTGGCCGGCCTGGTGGACTTCGCCGCGGAGCGCTCCCGCCTGGAGAAGGAACTCGAGAAGATCCGTGCCGAGGTCGGAAAGGTTCAGGAGAAGCTTTCCAATCCCGCCTTCGCCTCGAAGGTTCCCGCCAAGGTGCTCGAGGAGCATCAGACGCGTCTCAAGGATTGGCAGGCCAAGGAGGCCCAGGTCCTCGCCTCGCTCGCCAACCTTCCGGCCTGAACCCACTCCGCTTCTGCACCGCACTTCCATGATCTCCTACCAGAACCTCATCGGCGGCCAATGGGTCGCCGCCCAGGACGGCCGCACGTTCACCACCACCAATCCCGCCGACACGCGGGAGACGGTCGCGACCTACGCCCTCGGCGGTGCCGCCGACTACGCCGCGGCGACACGCGCCGCGTCCGAGGCGCTTCCCAAGTGGTCCGCGCAGACCGCGGTGGCCCGGGGACGCATCCTCAGCAAGGCCGCGCAGATCCTCGAGTCCCGCAAGGCCGAGTTGGCGACGCTGCTGACCCGTGAAGAAGGCAAGACGTTGACCGAGGCGACCGGCGAGGTCGGCCGCGCGGTGGACATCTTCCGTTTCTACGGCGGACTCAGCTACACGGTCGGCGGCCAGACGATCCCGCACGACCTTCCCGGCAACCTGCTGCTGACCCGCCGCGAACCGGTGGGCGTGGTGGCGCTGATCACGCCGTGGAACTTCCCGATCGCCATCCCGGCCTGGAAGCTCGTCCCGGCGTTGCTCTGCGGGAACACCGTGGTGCTCAAGCCCGCCTCGCAGGCGCCTTCCATGGCGCTGGAGTTGGCCAAGGCGCTGCAGGAAGCCGGGCTCCCGGCGGGCGTGCTGAACGTCGTCGCCGGCGAAGGTCGCGCCTTCGGCTCGGAGATCGCCTCCAATGCCGCCGTCCAGGCGCTGAGCTTCACCGGATCCCATGGCGTCGGCACCGGCCTCTACAAGGCGCTTTCGCACCGGATGATCCGGGTGCAGCTGGAGATGGGTTCCAAGAACCCCACGATCGTCCTCGCCGACGCCGACCTCGACCTGGCGGCGCGCCTCGTGGCCATCGCCGGCTTCGGCCTCACCGGCCAGGCCTGCACCGCCACCAGCCGCGTGATCGTGGAACGCCCGGTTCTCGCCGCCTTCACCGAGAAGCTGGTCGCCGCGGCCAAGGCGTGGAAGGTCGGTCCCGGACTCACCCCGGGTGTCCAGATGGGTCCGGCGGTCAATGCGGACGAACTGGAGGGCAACTTCGCGGCGATCCGCAAGGCGCAGGCCGACGGTGCGGAACTGGTGTGGGGCGGAGCCCGCCTCACGGAAGGCGACCTGGCCCACGGCCTGTTCATGCAGCCGACGGTGCTGGGCGGCGTGACGCCGACGATGGAGATCGCTCAGGAGGAGGTCTTCGGACCGGTGGTCGGCGTCATCGCGGTGGATTCCTTCGACGAGGCCATCCAGGTGGCCAACGGCGTGAAGTACGGCCTGAGCGCCAGCCTGGTGACCCGCGACTTCAAGAAGGCGATGGTCTATGCGGAGCGCATCGAATGCGGCGTGGTGAAGGTGAACCAGATCAGCACCGGCCTGGCGCTCCAGGCGCCGTTCGGCGGCGTGAAGAACAGCTCGACCGACTCGTTCCGCGAGCAGGGGACGGCGGCCCTCGACTTCTACAGCCGCACGAAGACCATCTACCTCGACTACTCGGCCTGACCCGTCGCGGTTCGCGGAGGACGTCTCCCGCGAACCGCCTTTGGCCTCTCCCGGCGGACTCATGAATGGAATTCGGGATTCCTTCCGGAATTCCGTTGTTTCGTTCCTGCGATGCCGGGTGTAAATGGGAACCGTGCTAGGCGGATACGACCCAAACGGCTACTTCGACGAAATGTCTCCGGCGCCGGGCAAGTTCCGGAAGAGCTACGAAGCCTTCGCCCAGCGATTCAGCCAATTCACCGCCGAGGACTTCGAGGAGCGCCGTCATGCGGTGGACCTGGCCTTCCTGCGGCAGGGCATCACCTTCAACGTTTACGGCGATTCGGCGGGCACGGAGAAGATCTTCCCGTTCGACCTGATGCCGCGGATCATCTCCTCGGCGGAGTGGGAATACCTCGAGCGCGGCCTGGTCCAGCGGATCACCGCCCTCAACCTCTTCCTGCACGACGTCTACCATGAGCAGCGGATCCTGAAGGACGGGGTGATCCCGTCGTTCTTCGTTCTCTCGGCCAAGCATTTCCGCCGCGAGTTCGTCAATTTCCAGGTTCCCAAGGACATCTACATCCACATCTGCGGCACCGACCTGATCCGCGGTGGCGACGGCCAGTGGATGGTCCTCGAGGACAACGGCCGCTGTCCGTCCGGCGTCAGCTACGTGTTGGAGAACCGGCGCGCGATGAAGCGCACGTTCCCGGCGATGTTCGAGTCCGTGGGCGTGCGTCCGGTCGACCAGTACCCGCAGGAGCTGCTCAAGACCCTGCAGTACATCGCGCCGTCCGGCGTCGCGGATCCCACGGTCGTGGTGCTCACGCCGGGCGCCTACAATTCGGCCTACTTCGAGCACACCTACCTGGCCCGCCAGATGGGCATCGAGATCGTCGAGGGACGCGACCTCGTCGTCCGTGACGCGCGGGTGTTCATGCGCACGACCAAGGGCCTGCAGCCCGTTCACGTGATCTACCGGCGCGTGGACGACGACTTCATCGATCCCACGGTGTTCCGCCGGGACTCGATGCTCGGTGTGCCTGGCTTGGTGAATGCCTACCGTTCCGGCAACGTGTCGTTGGCCAACTCCATCGGCACCGGCATCGCGGACGACAAGGTGATGTATTACTTCGTCCCGCGGATGATCAAGTACTACCTCGACCAGGACCCGATCATCCCGAACGTGCCGACCTACCTGGCCAGCGAGGAGGCGGACAAGAAGTACATGCTCGAGAACCTCGACAAGCTGGTTATCAAGGCGGCCAACGAGTCCGGCGGCTACGGCATGCTGATGGGGCCGCAGGCGACGAAGGAGGAGCGGGAACGCTTCCGCGGCGCGATCGAGAAGGACCCGCGGAACTACATCGGGCAGCCGATGATCAACCTCTCCACCCACCCGACCCACGTCGGCGACGGGAAGTTCGAGCCGCGGCACATCGACTTCCGTCCGTACATCCTCTACGGGGAGAAGACCGTCATCATCCCCGGCGGCCTGACCCGCGTGGCGCTCCGCAAGGGGTCCCTCGTGGTCAACTCCTCGCAGGGCGGTGGCAGCAAGGACTCCTGGGTCCTGTTCGGTGATGAGTGACGAGTGAGTCCCGTCCGGTCCCGTGACCGGCCGGGGTTCCCCAACGGAAATCGATTCAAGACATGCTCTCCCGCGTCGCCAATTCCCTCTACTGGATGTCCCGCTACATCGAGCGCTCCGACAACTCGGCGCGCATCGTGGACGTGAACCTCCAGCTGATCCTGGACCACCGGAACCTCAACTCGCAGCAGCTCGCCGCGCATTGGCTTCCCATCATCCAGGCCACGGGCGACGAGGCGGATTTCCACCGGCTGTACTCCGAGGCGAACGCCCAGTCGGTCACCGAGTACCTGGTGTTCGACACCAAGAACACGAACTCCATCGTCTCCTCCATCGCGCAGGCCCGGGAGAACGCCCGCATGGTCCGCGACCAGCTGACCACCGACATCTGGGAGGAGCTGAACCGCCTGTACCTGTTCCTGCATTCGCCCCAGGCGCGGGAGAGCTGGGACACCAACCCGTTCGACTTCCTCCAGCAGGTGAAGGCGGGCTCGCTGATGCTGCAGGGTCTGGCCGACGCCACCATCCCGCACAACGAGGGATGGCTCTTCCTCCAGGCCGGCAAGTTCATCGAACGCGCGGATATGACGTCCCGCATCCTGGACGTCCGCTACCAGACGCTGCCGGAGAAGGGCGTTCCCCAGACCATCAGCCACACCGAGGCCCTGGAGTGGGCGGCCATCCTGCATTCCTGCAGCGCGTGGGACGCCTACAAGTCGATCCACGGCGCCGAGGTCCATCCGCGTCTGGTCGCCGAGTTCCTCATGCTCTCGGACGACTTCCCGCGTTCGATCCGCTTCTGCGTGGA
This sequence comes from Verrucomicrobiales bacterium, assembly GCA_027483345.1. Lineage (GTDB taxonomy): Bacteria > Verrucomicrobiota > Verrucomicrobiia > Limisphaerales > UBA9464 > SXXZ01. Next base: position 9,376 of record JAIXUV010000204.1, read on the forward strand.
ACGCCTGAACCGCGCTTTGCGCCGCGTTTCCGGGGTTTCGGACGGCCGGTTCTGCAACGATGCCGAGAAGCTCGCCGGCCGTTTGGTCGCCCAGCTCCAGTTCAGCACCATCGACGAGATCTTCATCCTCTCGGGCCTGCACAAGTACATCGACGACCTCCAGATCGCCCTGATCGACGTCGGCAACGCCCTGTTCAACGCCTACATCTTCCAGCCCTTCCAGAACCTGGAGGCGGAGATCCTGGTGCAGCAGGAACAGCAGCAGCAGTGAGGCAGTATTCGTGATTCCCGATTCGTGATTCCCGATTTCCCGGGAAATCACGAATCGATGATCCCGAATCAGGAACGGAAACCGGGGCAGGGTGTCTCGCGGCGGACGCGCCGCGTCGAGGGTGGGTTCCGCGCCAAGGCGGCCTGGGGACGGACGGGGCGCCGAACCAGTTCGCCACCGCAGTTTGGGCAACGGCCGCCGAGGCGACGTTCCACGCAGTCGACGCAGAACGTGCACTCGAAAGAGCAGATCCGCGCGTCCTGCGATTCCGGCGGCAGATCCCGGTCGCAGCACTCGCAGTTGGGTCTCAGTTCCAAGGCCACGCGGGTTCTCTTTCGTGGATTGTCGGAGGTTCCTGAAGCCGGGATCCACGGATTCCTCCGGGCCCATCGCAGTCGCTGGGAACCCAATCGGGAATCACGAGTCGTGAATCAGGAATCGCCGACGCCCTCAGACGAGTCCCAACTTCTCCAACGCTTCCTTCGGAGGTTCGGGGAACTTCGCCAAGGCGACGTTGCCGATGAAGCCGATGTCCTTCATCCCGGCGGGCGTCGTGTAGAAACCGGTGAGCACGAGGTTGCGGA
>JAIXUV010000278.1 GCA_027483345.1 Verrucomicrobiales bacterium
GTTCCGGCACGCGGTCCGTCGCAGACCACTCCCACCTTGGCGGATGAGGACGGCGGCTTTCCAATCACCAATATCCTGCATCCTTTCGGGTAGCCGTACGGTTGAATCCACGAAGGCTGGATGACTTTGAACTTTCGTACCGGATGGAGTTCGATCAGCCCTTCCGACCCCGGACCGACATACAACTTGGCTCCATCGTGCTCCGACCACAGTTCCGCCAGGCGCTCGGTGAACATCAGTTGGGGGCACAACTCATCGATCTGCCCGCGCGGAGGCACCACGGCGGCGCGTCCGAGCCGATGTTCCAGTTGAATCTGCCGCCGATCTTCATCCTGGGAGCGAACGTTGACCTTCACTCCTTCTTTCATCTCAAGCATCGACCAACGAAACTCGACGCTGGGCGGTCTTTGGGGTGCTTTCAGCCTCGCGTCCAGAAGCGACTGGAGCGTGTACACGGTATTGGACTCCAACTTCGGTGCCCAGCCGTTGAAGTACTGTCGGATCTCTTTCCCTTCAGGGGTAACAGCGACGGACGGATTGTGATACAACTCCTCATCCGAGATGCCATCCAGAGCCTTCGGGACGACCTTCAGTTTCCGCGCAAACGCATCGAGCCCAAACTCCGGTTCTCGTCGAAGCTTTTCAAACAATAGAGGACTGAGAAACAATCGATGAATATCCCCAAAAAACCAATCGACCCCTTGGACATAGTATTCCGGAAGGCAGGCACTTAGCGGTTTTCGCGGCATTGAAAATATCTTGTTGCAACACATGCATGACATCAGTTCACCACCACGAACCTCTTTGTCTCGCGAATATCGCATTCGATCAACCGATGTGACGGACACGTGAGACAACACTGTCCGACCCGCACGGTCGATCACAGGCCCACAAGCAATACGCCCTGGAGACGCATCAACATCCATTGCCTTCAACAACTCCACGGAAACGATTGCCAGAGGGCCCTCGGAACTCAAATGAGCACGCGGTGGACGCCCTTTCAGATAGGCACGGATGGGACCGCCCAGACGAAATGGCCTTAAGCATCCTGGGCACAATTCACCCGCATGTGCTTTAGCTATTGCCTCCCTGTTCAGTTCGCACTGGTTTGAAACCGAATCAGTAAAGAGTGATATAAATACCTTGCCTTCGCCTTTATTGTGCTTTGTCGCGCTCATAGGAGAGCAGTTCTACCCACAGCTTTAGGGTCGATTGGGGACACGTCTGGAGGCTACCGATTCGTGAAGTGCTGGCAAGGGGGTGGGGTGGCCCGCGGAGGCGCGGGGAGCGTGGAGGAGTTCTATCGCCGATGCCGAGTGGCGAAGGTTTCCGGGGTCAGTCTGCACTCCTTCCGCTACGCCTGGGCGGAACGGGCTCTTCAGGCCGGCATCCCGGAACGGTTTGCGATGGCCAACCTCGGATACAGCTCCCCGGCGGTGCATCGCTACTATTCGAAACGGGCGACCATGGTCTGCCAGGCTCTAGATCCCATCTCCTCGCCGAAGGTCCGAAAGAGTCTTGAAAATCTTGTGCGCTTTTCGACCCGCCAACGGACTGCCCCTTTCAGAGACCGGCAATCTTCCACCGGGCTCGAAGAAAACCATGAACGAGCAACAACGTCAGAACTCAAGGGTGCGGAGTTGTGGCTCCACCTCCTCCGTCTACGAAGGGAAGATAACCGCGTCCCGCCACCGGACGACATCGTCCACCTTCTCACGTTGATACACCTGATGGACCAGGTCTGAGGAGTGGTTGACCAACCGCATCGCTGCCTCGCGCGGGACTCCTGCTCGGCGCAGACGATTCACGTAGGTGACCCGCAGGCAGTGGAAGCAAAGATGAGTGAGCTTTAGTTTGATAAAGAATTGTTGCCAGCGTCGGGACGGCTGAAACGGGAACTCCAAGGTGTGCTTCTTCTTTTCTCGGTCCAGCCGTTCCAGCAGAGGCCGAAGGGCTGTCGGCATCGGAATCGAGAAGGCCCGGTCCTCCCCGCCTTTGGGGGAGGGGAAGGTGATCTTGTTCTCCACGAAATCGACGCAGGCCATCGGGATTCGGGTTTCGCGGAGACGGCAGCCGGTGTGTAGGGCGATCTCGAAGGCGATCTGCATCCATTCGGGTTCTTCTGCCAATGTGGCGCGAATCGCAACGATCTCCGCGTCGGAGATCTCCGGCTTCTTGGCGGCCTTGTCTCGACGGATTTTGACGCCGATCAGCGGGTTGGCGTCCGCATGTCCCAGTCGGACGGCTTCGGCGAGCAGAAGGGACAGGATCCGCAGTTCGTAGATGGCGGTGTTTCGTCCGACCGTTTTGCCGGTCCGCTTTTTGAAGTTGGTCCTCCAATCGATGTACTCGATGGCGTTGCGGTAGGTGATGGCCCGGGGAGTTTTGAGCTTCCGGAGTTGGAGCCATTGGGCGAGCCACTTCCAAGCATCGAGATAGCGGTCTCGGGTTCGGGGCGATTCACAATGGCGATCGAGGTACTTTGGGACCCACGAATCCCAGTCGTCGCCCTGAACGGCTCCCGAGCGTCCGAGCTCCTTCGCCTCCATCTGGGCACGAAGCGCCCGAGCTTGGACCGTCTCGGACGGAACATCGGCTCTCAGTTCCGTGGATTTGTTCCGGCGCTTTCCATCTCCGTCGATGAACTGGATGAACCAGAACGGAGAGCCTTTTCTTCGATAGATCGAGGCCATTTTCGGAGTGCAGTTAGTGCAGTAAACCTACTGCACTCGGATTCAAAAACCCAGCTTTTGCGGGTTTTCTCAACTACTTGGAACCACTATCCTCGAAAGACGGGTTCAATTCCCGTGCGCGCTACCACCTCCCCGATCGCTTTCCCTCCATCCGTTTTCCACCGAGGTCGCTGTGTGCCTTGGTCGGGCGGCGGTTTTCCGAGCCGGGATCGCCGAGCCGCGTTCCAAGGAAGGACCGATCCGACCACGCCGGTTCCCGCTGCGGAATCCACAGCCCAAGGACTCCCTGGGAATCCGTGTCATCCGTGTCTCCATAGATGACGCCCTCCCGGATTCGCCTCCTGAATTTTCTCCAAGGAATCGCCCCGCGGTCCGGTCCAATCTCCTCGGAAGCCGAATGCCGCCCGACGCCACAACGCCCAACGCCCCGCCGGAGCCGCCCACGGACACGCTCGCGGCGGCCCGCGCCGGGGACGAGGAGGCGTTCTCCGGGATCGTGCGGGAACACCATCGGCGGATCCACTCGCTCGCCTACAGGATGACCGGTTCAATCCAAGACGCCGACGACCTGGCCCAGGAGACCTTCCTGCGGGCGTGGCGGCAGCTGCGTTCGTTCCGCGGGGATTCCTCGCTCGCCACCTGGCTGCATCGGATCGCGCTCCATCTCAGCCTCAACTGGCGGGCACGGGCCTCGAGCCGCCAGCGGACCCGCGACGCCTACGAGGCCGAATCGCGTCCGGCCCACGGCGGGGACGACGGGGGCGATCTCGAAGCCGAGCGCAACCGTCGTGTCGTGGAGGCGTTGCAGCGCCTGAAGCCCGACTTCCGTGCGGCCATCGTCCTGACCGTGTACGAAGGCTTGAGTCACGCCGAGGCCGCAAGCCGGCTTGGCTGTGCCGAGACCACCGTCTCCTGGCGGGTCTGGCGCGGCCGACGGATGCTCCGCGCCTGGCTCGCCGACCTCATGCCCCGCAGCGCCGAAACGAAGGAACCCCACCAATGAATCGAGACCCTTTGGATTCACTGCTCCGTTCCGTTCCGGAACCGTCGATGTCGGACGGCCAAAGCGACGCGTTCGTCGGGCGGGTACTCCGCCGTCTCCACGCGGCACCGGACTCCGCGCGGGACGCCCATGACTCCGACGGATCCACATGGAGTCCGTTCCGACGGCTCACCGCAGGATTCGCCATGGCGTTCGCCCTCGCATTCGTCGGATGGGGAATCCATCTCGGTTTCCGGAACCCGCATGGATCCCCTGCGGACGGCGGCTTCGAGACGGCGGAACTCCAGGCCTACCGCGAGGTCTGGAACCAGTTCGCGACCCTGTTTCCGCACCAGGTTCGCGCCGTCACCTTCGGCCCGGAAGGTCCCCGGGTGATCCTCTCCGACCGACCGGACCTCCCCGAGACGCCCGGTATCCTCGTCCGGCTCTGCGCCCAGGACGGCTGCCGCACGGCCCTGACCGTCAGCGGCCAGTCCGTCGAACTCGGCACCCAGCGCCTCGAGGTCCTCGGCACCGCCCGCGGCGAGGTGCTCGTGACCACCGGGAACACCGTCTGGCCATTCGACCGCGCCGCCCTCCGACTCTCCGCCCTCAACCTCGAATCCCTCCTGTGAACCTCCCTGAATTCCGGCCTTCCGCACGTCCAACGCGTTACTGCAACGGACTCCGCCTCCTTGGGCTGCTTTCCTTCCTGTCGGTTGCAGTCCCGTTTCCCGTGTTCGGGGCCGAGGCCCCGGAATCGCCGATCACGGTCGCGGTCCTCGACTTCGAGGCCCGTGATGAGCTCGGCCGCCACTTCGGCAAGGAAGTCTCTCTGCTCGTCTCCGCCCACCTCTCCGGAAACCCGGGGATCTGGACGGTGGAACGCGCCGAGTTGGACAAGGCCCTCGCCGAGCAGGCGCTCCCGCTCGGGGGCATGGTCGATCCCGCCTCGGCCGCCAAGGTCGGCCACCTCACCGGCGCCAAGGTGCTCGTGACCGGCCGCGCCTTCCACGCCGGCAAGGAACTGCTCCTCGTCGCCAAGGTCATCGGAACCGAAACCGGCCGTGTCTACGGCGAGGTCGTGAAGTCGGGCCGCGACGCCCCGGTCACCGAGCCGTCCGAGGACCTCGCGAAACGGGTCGGCGCCACGATCACGTCCAAGGCCGACTCGCTGGTCGCCAAGGTCCCCACCCCGGCCGACCGCTTGGCCAAGCTGAAGGAGAAGCTCAAGGACGGGCCGCGTCCGTCGGTTTCGGTCCGGATTCCCGAGGTCCATTTCGGAACGCCCGCCGTCGATCCGGCCGCCCAGACCGAGCTTGCGTTCTACTTCAAGGAAGTCGGCTGCGACCTGCGTGACACGAAGTCCGCCGAGGCCCCGGACATCGAGGTCACCGGCGAGGCCTTCAGCGAGGTCGGGCTCCGTCGTGCGGGACTCGTCTCCTGCCGGGCCCGCGTCGAGATCCAGGTCCGCGAACGCAAGTCCGGCCGGATCCTGCTCGTGGAACGTCAGACGAGCGTCGCCGTGGATGTCGGCGAGCAGACCGCCGCGAAGAAGGCCCTGCAGGAGGCCGGCGCCGAGCTCGCCCAGCGGATTCTCCCGGCGTTGTTGAAGTGACCCGGCACGGAACCGGAAGCCGTCGCCCGAGCCCTCCCTCTGTCGCCAAGAAGCCGCCCTCCGATGGAACCATCCCAGACCCATCGTCGCCTCCTCCTCGTTGCGGGGGCCGTCCTGATCCTGGCCGCCGCCGGTTGGCTTGGCTTCGAGTCGTGGTCCGAGGACGATCTGCCTTCCATCGACGCCCGCGAGGAGATCGCCCGTCGCATCGGCGACCCGCCTCTTCAGCCGGCGTCGCCCGTCCGGCGTACCGGTCCACTGCGACTCGCCGTCGGTCCGCTGGGCCTCGGCGCCGCCGGAAACCCCGGGGCGGAACGGGACACCGCCGTGCTGCTGGAAGCCCGCCTCTCCGGGGAACCCGGAGTCGTCCTGCTCGAACGGCGCGAGGTAGGGCGGATCCTCGACGAGATCCAGCTCGGGGCCGCCGGGGCGGTGAAGCCGGCCGAGGCGCTCCGCGTCGGACGCCTGCTCCATGCCGACGGATTCCTCCTCGGCGCCCCCTACCGCGGACGCGACGCGACCAACGCCGTGGTCCGGTTGGTCGACGCCGAGACCGGCCAGCTCCGGGAACTTTCCGTCCTTCCCGCCGAAGCCGACCCGACCGAAGCCGCGGAGACGCTGGTCGGACTCGTGCGTGCCGTCGTCCGCGGCGAGACGGACACCCGGGCGGTGACCTTCGTCGGCGTGGGCGGGTTCGAGGACCTCAGCGTGAGACCCCGCCATCCGGGCCTCGAATCCGAGCTGCGGTCGCATCTCACCGCGGCCTTGAGGATCCCCGGCCGCCGGGTCGTCGAACGCGAGCTGACGACCCTGCTGCTGGAAGAACAGCGCCTCCAGCAGGCCGGGCTGGTCGAGTCCGGTTCGGGTCCGTCCCGGTTTCAGGGCGCGTTCTGGCTGGTGGACGGCCGGTTCCAGTCCTTCGACGCCGACGGCGACCGGATCGAGCTTTCGTTGCGCCTGACCCGTGTGGGCGGTGAGGTGGAGCGGACGACGATCCGGGCGCGCCGAGGCGCCGAGCTGGACGCCGCGTTGGTGGCCGGCGTCGAGGCGTTGGCTGCGAGGAAGCCATCGAAGCCGCCGGTGGTGACCCGCAAGGGCGAGGTGCGCGCCCAGATGCGGCTCGGACAGGAGCGCGCCGGGCTCGACGAACCCGACCTCATCGCCCACCGCTGGTTCTGGAAGCTCCGGTCCGCCGCCTGGAACGACTCGGAGGCGACCAAGGCCCGTCGACGGGGAGATCTCGAGGCCGCCATCGCCGCCTTCCGGACGGTCCTGCTCCTCGACCCGGAGAACGCCGGGGCGAAGCTCTATCTGGCCCGCTGCCTCCTGGAGCCGGCCGTGGATCGGATCCCCGAGGCGATCGCGCTGCACCAGGAGCTTCTCGGACACCGGGTCGAGAACACCGCCGACATCGCCGAGGACTCCCTCGGCTTCGCGTGGTTGCTTCAGGGGGAACCGGAACGCGCGGCGGAATGGTTCCGGAGCCGGCTCGCGAAGGCGCGCCCCAGCCGCAAGGCCTGGATCGAGACGGAGTATGGAATGGTGCGGGGGAGCCTGAGCGAGCCCACCGCGGAACCCGGTTCCGAGGCCCGACGGGAACGCGAGGAACGCCTGGCCGCGGCGCTGGCCCAATGGCGCGACCTCGCCCTCGCCGGCAAGCCGTTCCACTACGGCGGGCCGTTCTCCGACTTCCTCGCCGGCCGTGCCGAGGGCCGCGAGGTCGGTATCGCCCATCTGGTGGAGGTCTTCCCCCGCGTCGCATCGGGGGCCGGGGAGATCCGTCCTTATCTGCTGCTCCGCGTCCTTCGCAACCTCGAGCGAACCAACACTCCGATCCAGGCGGAGCTCGTGAGGACGTTGACCCAGCTCCGGGCGAATCCCACCAACCTAAATGCGCCGGGGAAGTTCTACGCCGAACTCCGGGAGCATCTCGGACCGAGCGAATCCCCCGGGTTCCGCGATCTCTCCCTTCCGGCGACAGAGGCGCTGCTCGCCGCGCGGGCCGCCGGCGTCCCGGTCCCGCTCGAAGCCGCCCACAAGGTGCGGATCGGATACGTCCTCGTCGGCGCCGGTCGCATCGAGGAGGCCATGGCCTGGTTCAAGGACATCCCCGAACCGGTCGTCGCGATGGACAGCCAAGGCCCGTGGGGGCCGTATCCGGCGTTCGTGATCCCGGAGAACCGGGTCCGCGCCTGCCACCGGCAACTGGGCCGGACCATGGTCGAGAAGCCGGAGTTCCTCGACCTCCCCAAGGCCCACCTCGTCCCGGATCGCCCGTTCGTGTTCCGTCCGGACGGGGACCGGCTCTGGATCGCCACCTGCAATCAGCTCGTCGAACACCCCGTGGGCGGCGGCACTTCCGTCACCAACCTCCTCGGGGTGCCGGACGACCTCCTCTCCACGGCCATGGAACAGTCCGCGGACACGCTGTGGATCGCGACGGACGGCGCGGGGTTGGTCGAGTTCGACAAGCGCACCCGGCAGGTCCATCGGCGCACCTCCGAGGACGGCCTGCTCTTCGACCGGATCTCCGCACTGCACCTCTCCCCCTCGGGCCGCGAGTTGTGGATCGGTTATGCGACAAAGGAGTCCGGAGGCGTCTCCCGGCTCGACCTGGGTTCCGGTCGGATCGAGACCTTCACGCCGGAGCTGGTCCGCAGCGTCCCGGACGTCCTTCCGGCCGAGCGCCGCGGGGCCCCGCGGCGGCCGGTCCATGCGTTGGCGTCGTTCGGGGACGACCGGCTGTGGGTCGGTGTCGACGACCTCGGTCTTCTCGAACTGGACCGCACCGCCGGATCCTGGACGAACCGCGTGCAGCGGGAACGGTTCTCGGAGACGGCGGCGATGGCCGTGAACTCGGAATGGATCGTCTGCGGAACCGCCCCGCATGTCGTCGCCAACTACCGGGGCGAACCCTTCCTTTCCATCCTCCCGCGTCGTGGCGGGACCGGCTTCCATCTCGGCGTCGGCGAGGGACTGCCGATCGGCTCCGTGACGGCGGTTGCGTTGGATGGCGACCGGCTGTGGATCGGGGGTCCGTCCTACCTCGCCCTGATGGACCTCAGGACCCGGAAGATCCTCAAGCGTTCCCTCATGAACAGCACGTTCGTCTCCCAGATCTCGCTCCAGGGCGACGACCTGTGGGTCCGCCTGAACCGCGCGATCTACCGGTTCCCCCGCCGCCCGGTTCCGTAGCCGGA
>JAIXUV010000055.1 GCA_027483345.1 Verrucomicrobiales bacterium
ACCGGTGCACGCGGCCTGATGACCGTCTGCGAACGCGTCTTCCGCGACCTGAAGTTCGCCTTGCCGTCGAGCCGGGTCCGGTCCTTCCAGGTCACGCCGGAACTGGTCGAGAAGCCCGCCGTCGTGCTCAAGCGCCTCCTGTCCGAGGCCCGGTCCGCGAAGCCCCGCAAGGAGCCGCCGGCCGCGGAATGACGTCTAGCGGAGGGCCTTCAGCCGGATTGCGTCGGGATGCCCCTTGTAGAAGTCGTCGAGGGGGAAGCAGCCGCTCACCAGACCGTTGCGGGGCCCGGTGGTGCATTCGCTGAACGTCCGGCAGATGCGGCGACGTTGGACGGTCCTTCCGGCGAGGATGTCCGCCGGAAGTTCCGGATAGCTGAGCACCATCCGGCCGAGTCCGACGACATCCACGTGGCCGGCAGCCACCTGGGCCGAAGCGACCTGCGGCAGCCAGTCCTGGAGGTAGGTGTAGGCGGATCCGACGACGACGAGGTCCGGGAACGCCGCCTTGGCGCGGGCGACCGCCTGGATCTGGCGCACCACTCCCACCAGCGGGTCTTCCGGGGGCAGATAGCCGTCGCTCGGCGGTGTCGAGGCGGGACGCTGGAGATGGGGATTGTAGTACGGGCTGGCGGCCGTGAGGCAGACCAAGCGGATGCCAAGTCCCAGGAGGAGCTCCAGGAACCGGTACGGCTCGGTGGGATCCTGTTCGAGCGCGTTCTTCGGATCCGCGCCGAAGGCGAAGGGGTAGTCGCCTTCCCACGGCGTCGGGATGCCGGTTCCGTCGGGTCCCTTCTGGAATGGGAAGGAGTCGAACAGGCTGAGCCGGACACCGATGGCAAGACCCGGCGCATCGCGGCGGATTCCCTCGACGATCTCGGTGAGGAAGCGGGTCCGGTTCACGAAGGAACCGCCATAACGGCCCTGTCGGGTCACGGCCGAGAGCAACTCGTGTCCGAGGTAGCCGTGGCAGTGCTTGATGTCCACGAACCCGAAGCCCGCCTCCCGGGAGCGGACGGCGGCGGCGACGATGTCTCCGACCAGATCCGAGACCTCGGTGTCGGTGAGCACGGCCGAGTCCCCGGTGATGCCGAAGCGCGCGTCGAGGAGCGGATGCCGGTAGGCGATGCGGGGTTCGAGCCTCTTGGGATCGTTGGGACGGGCGAATCGGCCGGAGTGGGTCAGCTGGACACCCACGAGGAGGTCGTCGGTCCCGCCGTGGACCCGCCGGTGTTCGGCCACGAGTTCGGCCCGCAGTCCGGCGATGTCGCCGACATGATCCGGCGAGAAGACCAATTGTCGCGGGTTCGCGCGTCCGTCGTGCCGCACGGCCACGGCCTCGCCGCCCCACACCAGCTTCGCACCGCTCTCTCCGAAGCGTCTCCAGCGGCGGCGGACGAGCTCGGTGGGCCGTCCGTCCGCGGTTCCGTCCCAACCTTCCATGGGCAGGATCGAGAAGCGGTTGCCGATGGGTTGCGGAACACCGGTTCCCGCCGGAATGGGGCGGCCAAGGACCTCCGGTCTGGGAGACGGGTCAAAGAACAGGCTGAGGCCGAGTTCGGAAAGCCGGCGTTGGAAAGCCTCCGGGGAATTCAGGGTGGCGATCTTTGGAAAGTGCATCCGGGAAAGGGCGTCTGACGCTACGAGTTGGGGATGACGTCGGTCGATCTCAATGGCCGGGTGGGAGGTCGCCGGTGGCGGGGGCAGGGGAACCGTTTTCCGATTGGGAAGGGAACCGGTTCAAGGTCCTCACCACCGAGACCAAGGCAATGGACGCGAGGACGGCGGAAACCAGGAACGGCGCGCCGGGGAAGACGAACGGCGCGGAAGGGCCGATGAAGAAGGCGAAGACCTGGGTCCCCATCAGCGGGCCGATGACGCCGGCGACGCTCATGAGGCTCTGCATGGCCCCTTGGACGGCGCCCTGTTCATTGGCGGGGACCCGGTGCGCCACGAGCGCCTGCATGGCGGGTTGGGCGATGCCGCCCATGCAGCCGACGAGCAACGGCAGGAACATCAACCATCCGGCGTTCGAGAAGGCGTATCCGACGTAGCTGACCGTGACGAGCGTGAGACCGACCTTCACCGAGCGGATCTCGCCGAGCTTCGGCACGATCACGCGGGCGAGTCCGCCTTGGACGATCGCGGCGAGCAGGCCGACGAAGGCCAGCGATCCGCCGACCGCCTTCGGGGACCACTGGAAGCGGTACTCGGTGTAGATGGCCCAAAGGCTGTGGAGGATGAGCATCGCCACGCCGCCGAGGAACGTGGACAAGGCGAGTCCACCCACCATGGGGTAGCGTGAAAGCGCCAGCAGGGACCCGAGCGGATTGGCGCGCTTCCAGTCGAAGCGGCGCCGGTTCTCCACGGCCAGCGACTCGGGCAACACGAAGAACCCGTAGAGCCAGTTGGTGAGGGAGAGCCCGGCGGCGACCAGGAAGGGCAGCTTCAGGTCGGTGGCTCCCAGCCATCCGCCGAGTGCCGGTCCCGTGATGAATCCCAGTCCGAACGCGGCTCCGATGATGCCGAAGTTCGCGGCACGCTTCTCCGGCGTGCTGATGTCGGCGATGTAGGCCGTGGCGGCGGTGAAGTTTGCGCCGGACATGCCCGCGATGACCCGTCCGACATAGAACCATCCGAGGTTCGGCGCGAAGGCGAGGAGGATGTAGTCGAGCCCTCCGCCGAAGAGCGATCCGAGGATCACCGGCCGACGCCCGTACCGGTCGGAAAGGTTGCCAAGGATGGGCGCGAAGACGAACTGCATCAGCGCGTAGAGCGAGGACAGGACTCCGACGGTGATGGAAGCCTTCGAGGTGTTCCCGCCGTGGAAGTTCTCCACCAGCTTCGGAAGGATCGGGATGATCAGGCCGATCCCCAGCACGTCGAGGAAGAGCGTGACGAAGATGAATCCGAGTGCCGGTCGGCGGTTCATGCGCCACGGAGCCTCCTCGATGCGTTTCGGTCCGGCAATGGCTTCACCGACCGGCTGACGCGTTACTCAAAGTCTGGGCAGCACGGTCGACAGCGGAATCAGCACCCCGCCGGCGATCAGCGCCGCGGCGAGGTCGTCGACGACGACGCCCAGTCCTCCGTGGAGGTTCTGAAGGCTCCGGATGGGCCATGGCTTCCAGATGTCCAGGACGCGGAAGAGGACGAACCCGGCGAGGAACACCGGCCAAGCCCTGTGTAGCTGGTTCGGCGGCGGCTGGGCGTGCCAGAAGGCGGAGGCCGGGAGGAACACCAAAGGCATGGCGACGATCTCGTCGAAGACCACGGAGCCGGGGTCCTTGCGTCCGAGGATGCGCTCGCCCGCCGCACACACTGGCACCGCGAGGATGGCCAGCGAGACCGCGACGGCGGCTTGGACCGCGACAGGCAGTCGCAGCAGGGGAATGGCCATCGCCAGGCCCACGAGGCTTCCCCAGGTCCCGGGGCCCGGACGCAGACGACCCGAGCCGAAGCCTTGTGCGATCCACAGGAGTAGCCGGTCGCTCTGGAAGGTCACGATGAGGTCAGCATTCCCGGGAAGCCCGGTTGGTGGAAGCGGCAAGAAGTTCGTGGACGCCGCATCGGCTCCACGACGGTTCACCGCAGCCCCTTCCTCACTTCAACCGGGAACGGATCCATTCGAGCGACTCCCGCTGCCAGCGGTCCCAGGAGGCGCCCTTGTAGCCGTTCAATCCGTGGTCGCCATCCGGCAGTTCCACCAGGGCGTGAGGAACACCAGCGGACTGGAGCGCCGCCGCCATACTGCGGCTGTTTCCGATGTCCACGACCCGGTCGTCCACGGCATGTGCGAGGAAGACTGGCGGAGTCTTCGATGTCACCTGCCGCTCGGCGGAGAACCGCTTCAGCAGCTCCGGTCCGGGATCCTTGCCGAGCAGGTTCTCTCGGGAGCCCTGGTGACCCTCGGGTCCCATGGTGATGACCGGATAGACGAGGATCGCGAAGTTGGGTCGGGAACCGAGGCGCTCAACGGGATCCGTCGCGCCGGAGTCCCCGGCGTCGAAGAGGGTGGCGGCGGTGGCGGCGAGGTGTCCTCCGGCGGAGAAGCCCACGATGCCGACGCGGTTCGTCTTCACGCCCCATTCGGCCGCGTGATGCCGCGCCAGACGGATCGCCCGTTTCGCATCCAGCAGCGGCACCTCGGACCTGCCCGCCGGCAGCCGGTACTCCAGCACCACCGCGGAGATTCCATGGCCGTTGAGCCAGCGCGCGATCCCATGGCCTTCGGCGTCGGTCACCAGTCCGCCATAGCCGCCGCCGGGACAGACGACGATCACGGTGCCGTCGGGTTTCGGTGCCCGGTGGAAGGTGACCATCGGCTTCGCCGACGCATCCACGCCGCCACGGCCATCCGGAACGCCCGCCGACCACAGTGGCATGCGGATCTGGGCCGGCAGTCGGATCTCCTCGGCCCAAGCCGGGATGACTGTGAGCAGGCAAAGGAGCAGTGGAAGGCGCATGGGCCGAAGTTTCCACCATGGATCGCCACGGACAATGTCGGCGTTCCCTGGGACAACCGAACCGCGCCGGGGCGGTGCTGGGTCAATGGTTCAACAGGAACTCCGGCGAGTTGAGCAGGGCCCAGAGGAGATCCTCGGTCGCGGTCCGCCGGGTGGCTTCCTTCGCGGTGAACGCCGAGGTTGCGCGTTCCACTTCGGTCGGAGTCGGACGTCGGGCCAGCGTGACGAGATACAGCTCCTCGACGATCCGCGCCGGCGGCCAATCCCCGGCGGCCAGCTTCGCGGCACGGCCGGAGTCGGAGGAGAGCTTGGACTGGAGCGAGCGGGAGTTCATCAGGTGCAGCGACTGGACCACGCTGAGCTGCTGGTCGCGTTCGCAGGGGCAGTCGCTGCTGGAGTTCGGCCTGCCGAAGGCGTCCATGAAGTGCGACTCGATCTTATAGCTCCAGGCCTGGTTGGCGCGGCCGCCGATGGGCACGGCCGAGAAGGATTCAGGGACGCCGGTCACGTCGCTCACCGCGTCCAACAGCACCTCCGCCGGAAGTCTGCGCCGGTACGCGCGCGAGAACGCACGATTGTCGCCGACATTGGTCTCGTTCGGCTCCGAGGAGAGCTGGTAGAGGCGTGAACCCAGGATCGTCTGCATCAGGTGCTTCAAGTCGTGGCCGTGCGCCTCGAAGTCGTCCGCGAGCGCATCGAGCAGCGCGGTGTTGGCGCCCGGATTGGAGATGCGGAAGTCGTCCACCGGATGCACGACTCCCCGTCCGAAGAACGCCGCCCAGACCCGGTTCACCGCGGCCCGGGCGAAGAAGGGATTCCGTGGCGCGGTGAGCCAGTCTGCCAACGCGATGCGTGGGTCTCCGGAAGCCGAGGCGGGCGCCGGCCCATCGGGTGGACGGGGGCTCAGCACCTCTCCGGTGACCGGATGTGTGACCCTCCCGCCTGAGGCGGCGAAAAAGGTCTCCGAGCCTGCGGAGATCGGCGGCGAGAGGCCGGCGCCCTTCTGCTTCACCGGTCCGAAATAGGCGGCGAGGCGGTAGAAGTCCTCCTGGCTCCACTTCTCGTTCGGGTGGTGGTGGCACCGTGCGCACTCGAGTCGCGTGCCGAGGAAGAGTTGGCTGAACATCGTGGTCAGCTCCGCGGGCTCCCGGCGGTCGCGGTAGATCACCGCTGGTCCGTCCCGGTGGTTGGAGCCTTCTGCGGTGAGGATGTCGCGGACGAACCGGTCGTAGGGGACGTTCCGGCGGAACTGCTCGCGCACCCACTGGTCCAGCACGAAGACGCTCTTCACCCCGACGCGGTCCGGGTTTGGCCGAAGCAGGTCGGTCCACTTGTTGGCCCAGTGGTCGGCGTAGGCGGGATCCTCGAGGAGCCGGTCCACGAGCTTCGAACGCCGGGCCGGGTCGGTGTCGGCGAGAAACTCCCGGACCTCGTCCGCCGTGGGGATGCGACCCAGGGTGTCGAGCGTTGCACGTCGCAGGAAGACGGAGTCGTCACAGACTTCGGACGGCTTCAACCCAAGCTCCTGGAAACGAGCCAGCGCGAACGCGTCGATGAAGTTGTTGGTGGGAATCGCCGCGTAGTCGGCCATCGGGAAGAGGCGTCGTGCCGGGACCAGGATCCGGGAATCGGCGACGATCCCCATGTAGCGGGCCACGACCACGCCTTGCCCGGCGACCTGGCCGATCGTGATGCGTCCTTCCGGGTCGACGCTTGCCAGCTCGGGATCGTTGGACTCGAAAGCGGCGAGCGCGGTGACGTCCCGAGTCGAACCGTCCGTGAATCGGGCTTCGACGAGCAGCCGCTGTGTGGCTCCGTTCCGGTGGCGTCGGGCGGACGGAAACACCTCCAGCGAGGCGAGGGCCGGTTCGTTCGTGACCACGTAGGGCATGCCCGCACGGATCCAGCCGACGAGGGTCCGGTGGATCGGCGAGCCCACCTCGAAACGGCGTCCGCCTTCGTGTGGGATCCGGCCGGTCGCCTTCTGCAGGAGCAGGCTTTCGTCGGGTGCGGCGGGGAAGACCCGGCGGCCGCGGTCCTCCCTCACGATCTCGGCGTGGTCCGAAGCCGGGTCGAAGGAAAACACCGAGAGCTTGAACCCATTCTGGCCATCGGGCTTGGCGTGGCAGGCTCCGGCAGCGCAGCCGGCCTGGCTCAGCAGGGGCAGCACGTCCCCGACGAAGGATGGATCGGGTTCCGTAGTCGGCATCGTCCCGTTTCGTACCCGCAGCGTCGTCGTCAGCCGACCGAACCGCAGGCCGACCGCGTTGGTTCCGGCGGCGGTGTCGGGAAGCAGACGGAGTCCACGGATCCCAAGGGATTCCAGGCCCGAGCGCCGTGGCACGTCGACACGGACATAGGGTGTCAGGTCGACTTCGAAGCCGTCGGCGTCGAGTCCCGTGACCCGGAATGCGCGCTGCGGCGACCGGGGTCCGAGTTCGAGTTCCGTCGGGTGCACCGCAATGGAACGGAAGGCCGTCGACTTCAGGGTGGTGGGCGACTTCTCCGGCCCCACAGAGGAGCTCCGCGCAGGCGCTGGATTCTTTCGGGGCGCTGGAAGTGATGGCGCCGACGAAGCCGGAACCGACAGCGTCGCGAGCAGCCGCGACTCGCCATCCCAGACCTTCACCGAACCGTCGTGGCCGCCGGCGTGGAGAAGACGACCGTCCGGCGCAGCCACAAGGCTGAGCGCGGTGGAGTCGAGCGAACCGATCCGGCGCTCGTCCGCGGTCGCCGAACTCTGTTCCCCGGAATGCGCCTTCAGCCGCGTGTAGCGGAAGACCTCGCCCTTCTCGGTGGCGACGGCGACCGCGGAGCCGTCGGCCGGCCAGACCACCGCGATGATGCCGGCGGTGTGGTTGCCCAGCGACGTGACCTTCTCCCGTGTGGCGATGTCCCAGACCTTCACCTGCCGGTCGGCGCCGCCGCTGACGACCTGTGTGGCGTTGGTGTTGAACGCCGCGGACAGCACCTGTGCGGTATGCCCTTCGAGCACGGCGATCTCGGAGCGCTTCGCGGCGTCCCAGACCTTCACCAGGGAATCGCCGCCGGCGCTCACGAGCCGGCTTCCGTCACGGCTGTACTGGAGGCTGAAGACGGTGTCGCCATGGGCCTTCCATGAGGCCTCTGCGCGTTGGGTGCCAGAAGCGAGGATCCGGATCCAACCGGGCCGGCCATCTCCGCCGTCCGCGGCCGCCAGCCGGGCGTCGTCGGGGCTGAAGGCCAGCGCGGTGATCCGTCCGGTGAGGACATTGGAGGCGCCGCCGTCGGGTTCCAGCGTGTCCGGATTCCAGAACCGGATGGAACGGAACGCCCCCGAGACGAGGCGTGTCCCGTCGTGGCTCCAGACGAGGGACTGGACGGCGTCCACGTGGGCCTGGGCCTCCCTGAGGACGGGACGGTTCGTCCGGGTGAGGTCGTGCAGGAGGATCGAGCCGCCGCGTCCCACTGCCAGCCGTTTGCCGTCCGGCGAAACGGCCAGCGCGGTCACCGGGTGGAATCCTTCGGGCAGCGGTTCCAGGCGGACCTCGTGACGCGGACCCGAATCCTCTTCGCCGAGGGCCGCGGCGTCCCAAGGGGCGCCGGCGCGGACCCAGTCGCGGAGCGTGCGGATCCGGGCCGGATCGAGCTGCTTGCGCGGCGGCATGTGCGGATCGCCTTGGACCTCGACGAGCGCGACGAGGCGGCTTTGGTCCGGGCGGCCCGGGACGACGGCCGGGCCTTCGTCGCCGCCGCGCAGCAGGCCTTCCCGGCTGGACAGGTCGAGACCGCCCTTCCGCTTCTCGCCGTGGCAGGAGAGGCATTCCGAGCGGAGGACCTCCATCGCGGCACGGGTCTGTTTCGACGGCGCGGCCGCCGCCTTCATGGGAAGGCAGAGGAGGGCGGCGAGAAGCCACGGCCGGAGGTTTGCCACGGGACGCTTCAAGGGAGACGCGCCGATGGAGCCCGGAGGATCGGCGGCTGGCAACTCCGCGGGGCTTGGATGCGGCGATTCCTACTTCGCCGGACCGAGGCGGTAGCGGAGGTAGTCGCGGGAAACCCCAAGCCGACGGGCGGCGGCGGAGACGTTCCCGTCGGATTGGGCGAGCGCCTCGCGGATCAGGCGGAGGATGGCGTCCTCCAGCGAGAACCCGGACTCGGGAAAGCGGAAACCGGCATTCCACCAGTCGGTGGTCGCGGTGCCGTCCGGCAGGGAATCGGAAGCGGGAACAGTTGGAACGTTGGCTCCCCCGGCGCCGGCGCCGAGAAGCGATTCGAGGTGCAACGCGGGTCCTTCCTCGAAGACCAGCGCCCGTTCCAGTTCGTGCATGAGTTCCCGCACGTTGCCGGGCCACGCGTAGCCGAGGAGGCGGCGACGGCCGGTCTCCGAGAGCGGACGTCGGGGAAGGCGATGCCGTTCGGCGACCTGCCCGAGGAGGGCCTCGGCGAGGGGGAGCAGGTCCGCGGCGCGTTCCCGGAGCGGCGGCAGATGGACGCGGAAGAGGTCCAGTCGGTGGAGCAGGTCCTCGCGGAAGCTCCCCGCGGCCACCATCGCGCGAAGGTCGCGGTTTGCGGCGGTGACCACGCGGACATCCACGGGAATCCAGCGGTTGCCGCCCACCCTCCGGATGCGCCGGTCCTCGAGCGTGGTGAGCAGCTTGGCCTGGATGCCGAGGGAGAGGCTGGTGAGTTCGTCGAGGAACAGGGTGCCACCGTGGGCCGCCTCGAAGAGACCGATGCGGGTGGAACGGGCGTCCGTGAATGCGCCCTTCTCGTGGCCGAAGAGCTCGGATTCCGCGAGCGAGTCGGGGATGGCGGAGCAGTTCGCCTCGACCAGTGGGGCGCTGGCGCGGGGACCCTCGTTGTGGAGCCAGCGGGCGACGGTGGTCTTGCCCGTGCCGGTTTCCCCTTGGATGAGCACCGGGGGCAAGGCGGTCAGCATCCGCTGGTCGGCTGCGAGGATCTTCCGCACCTGCGCCTCGACGCCGGCCAGCGCGGGTCCGAAGAAGAGTCGCGGCGAACCCGAGCGGCGCTGTTCCTCGACGCGGCCGGCGGCGCGGGCCGAGCGGGCCCGACGCAGGGTCAGGGCCAGTGCGTCCGGTTCGAAGGGCTTCGGCAGGTAGTCCAAGGCGCCGAGCCGCATCGCCTCGACTGCGCCGCGGATCCCGCCCTCCGAGGTCATGACCACCACGCCGGTGTGGGAGGGGAACACCCGGTCCCGAAGCAGGTCGGGTCCGAGGCCGTCCGGCAGGTTCACGTCGATCAGCGCGAAGTCGAAGTTGTCCTTGGCGAGGATCTCCCGCGCGGCGGCGACGCGGTCGACGGCGGTGACCTCGGCCCCGAGGCGTTCGAGGCCGGACACGACATGGCGACGCCAGAGCGGTTCGTCCTCGAGGACGAACACGTTCAGGCCGGCGAGCGGATCGGAGGACATGAGGCGGCGGAAGGTTTGAGGACGGCACGACCGGAGATGCCATCCCTGGTTGGACGTCGGACTTCGGAACAGGACCGCTTCTATCGGGAAACCAACGTGATCGGGAAGCCCGATCCGCACGAACCTTCGGTGGTCTCGGGTTTGGTTCCCCAACCGGGTCGCGTGGGTTGGGGACTATTCCCCAACTGGGACCGGCACCGCAGGGTGTCGAAGCATGAAATCCGTCGTAAGTGCCTGATTGAAAGGTGTTCCAGATTCTTCGGCGGGCTGGCATTCCCTGTGCAGGGGAGGTCGTCAGAATCGCGGGGCATGTCCGGATGGGTTCCGGAGCGGCCACAGCGAAATCAGCAAAACAAGAAGGGCAAGCACATGAAGATCCACAGTTCCATTCGCATCCTGACCGTGGTGGCCGCTCTGGCCGCCGGCGTGACCGCTTTCGGCGCCGAGACGGAAGTCCGCCGTGAGGACCGTCCCACGACGACCCCTCCCGCCGAGAGGCCGGGTCGTGGTCCGCGCATCGAGGTCCCGCGCATCGAGGTTCCCTCAGGCGTGTTGAGCCAGCTGCCACAGGCCTTGCAGGACCAGATCGCCCGCTACCGCGAGCTTTCCCAGACCTTCATCAGCGGGCAGCGCGAGCTGACCTCGACTCTCCGGGCGGCGACCGAGGAGGAACGCAACCGGATCCGCGAACAGCTCCGCGCGAACCGCGAGCGCTTCCTGACGGACACCCAGACGCTCCGCACCGAGATCCGCGACCAACTCCGTGAGATCCGGCACACGCTGCGCGAGCAGCAGGACGGCACCGGCACCGGTGGCGGCCAGGGCCGTGGACGTGGCGGCGATCGTCCTCGTGGCTGAGCTTTTCCAACGGGGACGCCGGACGGGTTTCCGGCGTCCGGGTTGGAGGACAGGCGGACCGCTCATCCGGTCCGCCTGTCCCATTTCCGCCTTCCGCCGGAGCCGGGTCGGTTCCAGGCGGCTGGGACGTCTTTGCCTCCTCATCCTGGTCTGCGTTGGCCTCGGCGGCTGGGACCGCCGGGCGATGGCGGGTCCTTGGAGCGCGGGTCCGATCCGGGTGACGGAGGACGTACCGACCGCCGAATCCCTCGCCTGGCAGACCCTTTTCACACTGAGGTCGACCGGCGGTTGGAGAGACAACGTGCTGCTGGCCGGGACCAATTCCCAGGCGACGCCGTTCGCCGGTGTGGGTCTCGAGTTCTTCCTCTTCCGTCTGCCGGTGGACGCCCATCGGTTCAACCTGATGCTCACAGGCGACGACCGGAGGTACCTGCGCTCATTGCGGGCTCCCGATGGCCAGGAGCCTGCCCGCGGGGAGACGATCTTCGCCACCCAGGCGGACTACCGTCGGCTGTTCGGGGAACACCTCAGCGCCGACCTCGTGGCCCAACACCTGTATGCGGACCAGGTCTTCGACGCGTCGTCCCTGCTCGACGGGCTCGGAGCGGTGCGGTCGACGGTTCACAGCCTCTCGGTCCATCCCTCACTGCGTTGGAACCCGGTGGGCTCGTTGCGGCTGGATGCCGGCTTCCAATGGCAGCGGCAGAACTTCGAGACGCCGCTCGACGGATTCTGGAACGTGGGACCGAGGCTGTCCGCGGGATGGGACTACCGGCCGGGTTCCTCGGTCGAACTGCAATGGCGGCTCGAGGACCGCGCCTACGATTCTCGGCCCGCGGCGAACCTGCTCGGCATCCCGGAACCGGACACCCTCGCACGTTTCACGCAGATGCAGACCGAACTGGTGTGGCGGCATCAGTGGACCGAGAAGCCGAGGTTCCGCACCACCGTGCGGTTGTTCCACCAGGGCAACCGGGACGAGGAGGTGGGATTCTACGACTTCGACCGGACGGGTGTCGCCACGACCCTGCGCTTGGATGTTCGGCTTTGGTCGGCTTCGCTGTCCGGCCGCTGGAGCCACTGGAGCTATGCGCGCCAGTTCATCTCGCCGGCGCCCGAGGACCTCTTCACCTACCGTCGCCGCGACGACCTGGAGTTGACGCTTCGCGTCCAACGGCGTTTCGGGAACCACCTCACCGTGTTCGTCGAGGAACTCTACGAGCGCCAGGACTCGAACGTGGTGCTGGAGACCTTCGATGCCCACACCGTCCAGACGGGCCTCGAATGGGAGTTCTAGTGCGATGAGACGTCGATCCCTAGGCTTCGGCGAGACCATGCTCTTCCGTCGGACGGCCCCGATCCCGTTGACCACCGCCCTCGCGGCGCTGGTCGCGTTGGGGATCCTCGTGGCGACGGTCCTGCTCACGCGGCGACGGCTTCAGGAGGACCTCCATTCCCTGTTGGCCGTGCGGGAGGCCCGTTCGGTTTCGTCGTTGTTCGAGGGACGCCTTTCTGCGCTGCGCTCCGAAGGCTTCGACGATCCGCTGCTGGCGGCGGTCGAGTTCGCGGCCTTGCCCCAGATGGAGAACCTCCATGGGGTGACCCTCTACGACGCGGAGGGTCGGTTTCCTTCCCGGCTGGTCGGCGAGGATGCCGTGCCGCCGCCGATGGTGACGTCGGGTGTTCCGGCTGTTCCGGGTTTGCCTGCCGCGCAATTCATACCGGGCAACGGCATTGCCGGCGCTCGGCTGCGGGTGCATTTCCCGTTGCGCGACGAGGTCGGTGCCGTCGGTGGGATCCTGGCCTTGGAACTGGACGCCTCCGGCCTTGAGCAGGAGTACCTGCGTATGGACCGGGCATTGCGCCGGCAGGGAGCGTTGACGCTCGTCCTTTCCGGGCTCGCGCTGGCCGCCGCCCTGGCGGTCGCCTTCTCCGGTCTGGCCCGCGCCAACCGCCTGCTGGCCGAACGCACCCGGCTTCTCGAGCAGACCAACCGCGAATTGAGCCTCGCGAACAGGACCGGCGCCGTCGGTGCCGTCGCCTCGCACCTCGTCCATGGCCTCCGCAATCCGCTCGCCGGGCTGCAGGCGTTCGTCGCCGGACTCTCCGACGGTGTTACCGACAGCGCGGGCGTCACCGACGCGCGCGACACCGCACGTCGGATGAAGGTGATGATCGACGAGGTTGTGCGGGTGCTGCGCGACGACTCCGGGCTTCTTGGACACGAGGTCCCGGTGGCGGAGCTTCTGCCGATGCTGGCGCGGGGGATTCCCCCTGCCTGTGCCGCCCGCGGGGTCTCGCTCCGTATCGAAGGCGAGTCCCGACGCCGCCTCGGAAACCGCGAGGCCAACCTGCTCCTGTTGGTCCTCGAGAACCTGATCGCCAACGCGGCGCAGGCTTCACCGGACGGCGCCGAGGTCCGCGTGCTCCTTTCCGGAACTGCGGACGGAACGCTCGATTTCCGCGTGGCCGATTCTGGGTCTGGGATCCCGGATCGACTTCGGGCGGATCTTTTCCAGCCGACGATCTCCTCGCGACCCGATGGCGCCGGCATTGGGCTGGCGATCACCCGAAGGCTCGCCCTTGCCATGGGCGCCGAGGTCGCCCTCGAGTCCACGGGACCCAGTGGTTCCGTGTTCCTCCTACGCATTCCACCGGCACGGGCTGCAGGGAACGCCGGTTGACCGGCATTGCCAGCGGCACCCACGAGGGACTATCCCGGTCCGGTTTCCCGAAATGAGTCCGACAACTGGTATGCCCCCGAAGTCTCCAAGGGTCCCTGTCGTGGTGTTCCTCTGGCTCCTGATGTTGGAGTTGGTGTCTGCCGACCCGACCCATCCGTTGGACTGGAAATGGTCCAATCCCGCGCCGTCGGGCACCGCGGTCAGCGGCCTCGCGTGGCGGACCAACCGGCTGTATCTGGCCCCCGGGGAACGTGGACGTCTCCAGGTCGCCGCGGATCCCACGTCGTGGCGGACCGTCGTCACCGGCACGACGAAGTCCCTGCGCGCCGCCGCCTATCTCGGGAACCGCGCGGTCGTGGTGGGCGAGGCGGGCGTCGTGCTCTGGTCCGACGACGACCAGTTCCAAAAGGTCGAAACCGGCCGCACCAACTGGATCGAAGGCGTCGCCGCGTCGGCGGATCGACTGGTCGCGGTGGGTGATGCCGGCCTCGTGCTGGTGAGCACCAACGGTGTCGACTGGACCGCCTCGGCGAGCGGCACCACCCAGTGGCTTCGCGCGGTCGCCTACGGTTCGGGGCTCTTCCTTGCGGTCGGCGAAGGCGGCTACGTGGCGAGCAGTCCGGATGGCCGCACCTGGACCCAGCGCGCGGCGGGCAGGGTCTCGGTCGCCCTCAACGCCGTGGCCCCGGTCAGCACCGGCTTCCTCGCCGTCGGCGACAGCGGCACGGTGATTTCCAGCCGCGGCACCCAACTCAGCCAATGGGACGCCTCGCGCATCAACACCACCCTGCCGCTGCTGTCCGTGGTCGCTCCGAGCGCTTCCGAACGCCTCGTCGGCGGTGCTGGCGAATGCTGGTTCGGTATCCAGGTCGCCAACAGCTTCGTTTGGTCCTCCGAAGTCACCGGCCTGCGCGCATCTCCCGCGCCCGTGGCCGAGTATCAGGCGCTCGTCTTCGACGGATCCCGCATCGTCGCCGGCACCCGAAACGGCATGTTAGCGTTGGGAACCCGATCCCTCTCCTTCGCCGGATTCTCATGGAGCCACACCGCGCCCGTGGGACGTTCCACCGTTTGGGACTCCACGTTCGTCACCGCCGAGTCCACCAACGTCACGGTGC
>JAIXUV010000206.1 GCA_027483345.1 Verrucomicrobiales bacterium
GGATCGGGCATCCCGCCCGAGCGCCTCAACCGCATCTTCGAGCCGTTCTACACCACCAAGGAGAAGGGCACCGGACTCGGGCTGCTCATCGTCCAGCGGATCATCCGCGACCATGGCGGGCGCATCGAGGTGGAGAGCGCCGTCGGCAAGGGCACCGCCTTCAAGCTCTGGCTCCCCCTCATCGAACGCCGCCCCCGCATGATCGCGCCGACGGCAGGGGAAGCGTAGTGGCCGCGTCCGTCAGGACGCGGCTTTTGACATCAGGCGTCGGGCGTCGGGGGCTGAAGGGTTGAAGCGATGAAAGGTTGAAAGGTTGAAACGTTGAAGGGGGGATGGGCCCAAGCCCAAACACCGACCGCGCCAGTCGACGAACAACGGACAACGGACCACTGACAACGGACAAATCCCCTCCGTGGCCAATCCCCACTACTTCCTGAATCTCACCACGTAGTTGTCCTTGAACGTCAGCGGCTCGCCGACCTTGGTGAAGCCGGCGGCGACGATCTCGGATTCGAACACCTCCTGGCCTGCGCGGACGTGGGTCATCATCCACTCTGCGCTGACGCCCGGGATGCGCTTGAAGTCCACCACGACCATTTCGCCTCCCGGCTTCAGGGCCTTCTTCAGGCTCGCGAGCATCGGCGCCGGAAACTCGAAGTGGTGGTAGGTGTCGCAGATGTAGATCCGGTCGACGCTGTTCGCCGGCAGCCGCGTGTCCTGTTCTCCGCCGCGGTGGACCTTCACCTGTCCGTAGCCGCCCTCCGCGGCTCGACGCCCGAGGTGCACGAGGAGCACTGGCGAGATGTCCACGGCGTACACCGAGCCCTGCTTCCCGACGGCGTCGGCGAACAAGAAGGTGAACAGGCCCGTGCCGGCGCCGACGTCGGCGATCGTCATGCCGGGTTTCAGGCCGAGGGCGGCGACGATCTCGCGGCGATGGTCGAAGACCTCGCGACCTTCCTTCTCGAAGCGCTCCACCCACTGGTTCGGGTTCAGGTCGGGCTTGAGGAACTCCTCGTTGATCCCCGGCTTCACCGACACGGCCGGAGTCCCGCTCACGGCCACGGCCGGGGACTTCGCGTCCGGCTTCAGACAGCTGCAGCAGCCGCAGAGGGCGACGCCGAGGGCGAGGGCGGCGGCGTTGGACAACGGGGTGCGCTTCATGTCCGCAGGATGCTGCGACGGACGCCCTCCCTCAATCCGGCAAAAGCTCATCCCCCATCTGCGTGAATCTCCGACATCTGCGGATGAGTGTCCGTGGGGAAGTGCAGAGCCTCCTGATGTCGTCTCCTACGGGTGCACGGTGGAAGGAAACCGGGGACCGCGGCCATGGCGGCCGCGGTCACGGGCTCTGTGGATCACTTGGCGAAGGCCTTGTGCTGCGGGTTGCCGCCGGACTGGAGGTAGGCGATCAGGTCCAGCAGCTCGTCGCCGTTGAGGCCGTTGATCATGCCGGCCGGCATCAACGACACGGGATAGGGCTTGCGACCCTTCACCTGGTCCAAGGCCACCGTGGTCGAGTCGTCCGGGTTCCGCGGGTCGGCGGTCACCACGAGCTTCCCGCCCTCGGCGTACACGCGTCCGACCAGGGTGGAGCCGTCGGCCAGGAGCACTTCCTCCGAGCCGTACTGGTCCGAGATGACCTTCGAGGGTTCGACGATGTTCTCCATCAGGTCGCGCAGGGTGTAGCGGTTGGCCACGCCGGAGAGGTCGGGGCCGACCCCGCCGCCGGCGCCGTCGAAGCGGTGGCAGGCGGCGCAGCCGATGGAGTTGTACATGGCGCGGCCGTTCTCGAAGTTCCGGCCGCGGATCCCGCCGGAGGCCAAGGCGAGCGCCTGTTCGACGGAGTAGGACCTGCCCGGTCCCTTCGGCCCGGCGAATTGGGTCGGGGCGCCGCTGGGCTTGGCGGTGGAAAGCGCCTCGAGGGCGGAGCGCTCCGTCGGATCCGTCACGGTCGCGAGGGCGTCCTTGCGGATGTTCTCGAGGAAGCCGCGGAAGCTGTTGCCGCCCTGCCAGGGCGCGGTGCGGGGGAACCAGCTGAAGAACGACTTCCGCAGGGCCGGGGTCCATCCGGTCTTGGCCTCACGCAGGATGTAGGCGAAGGCGATCTGCTCCTGGTTGGGCCGGCTGGCCGAGGCCTGGGCGAAGGCGGAGGCGGAGCCCTTGTTTCGCTCCAACAGGGCGTCGCTGGCGTAGCGCAGGTCCGCGTCGTTGGCGGTGAGCATCAGCGGCACGGTCTTGGCCACCACGCCCGGCGCGCCGAGGCGTACCAGGGTGCCGGCCAGCTCGCGGTTCATCGCGCGGCTCTTCGACGGATAGAGGGCGTCGAGCCGGCGCAGGACCGTGTCGCGGACCGAGCCCTCGGGGTTGCCGCGGCGGATCAGCACGAGCTGGTACGCGCGGATCGTGGCGAGGCGGGCGGCCTCGTCGAGACGGCCGAAGTCGAGCTGGTTCAATCCCTCGAGCAGGCGGTCGCGGTGTTCGGCCGAACCCATGCGGGCCAGCGCCACCGAGGCTTCGATCCGGGCCCAGGGACGCTTCTCCGCGAACACCCGGTCGGCCCAGGCGGACACCGGCTGACGCTCGATGGCCACGCGCGCGGCGTAGCGGATCCAGCGGTCGTCGTGGTCGAGATGCTTCCAGGCCTTGTCGACGGCGGCGGTTCCGGTGCCTTCGTTGTGCAGGGTCTCCAGCTCACGGCGGAGCGCATGGGCCTTGTTCTCCTTCAGCGCCTTCGCGGGGGCGGTGCTCTCGGTGCCGACGTAGGTGACGCGGTAAACGGCGGACTGGGTGCCGCGGCCGCCGATGGCGAAGTAGAGCGCGCCGTCGGCCGGATGGACGAGCAGGTCGGTCAGGGGCAGCGGGCGGCCGCTGACGAACTCCTCCTTCTCCGCCTTGTAGCCCGCGCCGTCCGGCGTGAGGTGGATGGCGTACATGGTCCCGTAGGTCCAGTCGTTGGCGAAGATCGCGTGCTGGTAGCGGGCGGGGAACTTCGCGCCCTTGCCGGATTCCACGCCGGTGGGGCTGCCTGGGCCGATGTCGACGAGGGCCGGGAGGCTGTCGGGGTAGTACGTGGGCCACTTGCCCGCGCCGGAACGCCAGCCGAGGTCGCTTCCGCTGGGCGCCATGCTGACGCGGGTGGGACGGTACCACGGCGTGCCGGCGTCCCATTCCATGTCGGAGTCGTAGGTGAACAGGTCGCCGAGGGAGTTGAAGGCGATGTCGTACTGGTTGCGGTAGCCGTAGCTGACCAGCTCGAAGGTCTTGCCGTCGGGATCGGTGCGGCAGATGTAGCCGCCCGGGGCGAGGATGCCGCGGGCGTGGCCGTTGGCGTCCCAGAGGCGGGTCACGACCTGGTCCTCGTCCCAGGCCCGGGCCGCGCGGGACAGTTCCATGTCCTTGGGCAGCTGGGTGTGGTTGCCGCAGGCGACGTAGAGGGACTTGCCGTCGGGCGAGAGGACGATGCCGTGCGGTCCGTGTTCGCCGCCGCCCTCGATGCGGCGCAGGAGCTTCTCCTCGTCGTAGCGGTCGTCGCCGTCGGTGTCGCGCAGACGCCACAAGCCCTGCTTCCCACCCTGCTCGTTGACCATCACGTAGAGGCTGTCGAAGGCGTACAGCAGGCCGTGGGCGCCGCCGACCGAGTTGGAGAGTTTCTCCACCGTCGCCGCGTTGGTCGAGCCGGCCGCCGGCAAGGTGAGACGGAACAGGCCGCCGCCCTGGTCGCAGGCCACGAGACGGCCCTTGGCGTCGACGGTCATGCTGACCCAGGAGCCCTCCTCGGACTTCGGCACGGCGTGGACCAGCTCGACCCGGAACCCGGGCCGGACCTGGATGTCCGCCACCGCGGTGACCTTCGGCGGACCCGACGGGGCGCCCGCTCCGGCGAGGGCGTCGCCCCAGGGTTCGTCGCCGTACTTCGCGAGCACCTTGGCCGCCTTCCATTCGGTCCTTCCGGGCACCGTGGCCTCCCAGGATCCGTCGGTCTCGACGTAGGACTGCTTGCCGTCCGCGGTCTTCAGCCGGAGCCGGGCCACGAGGCCGGCCTGGGCGCCTTCGTTCTTGGCCTCGACCCGGAGTTCATGGCGTCCCGGGGTGAGCTGGCGGGTGAGGCCGATCCTGGACGGGGCGTTCCAGTCGGCGTTGGTCAGGACGGACTTGCCGTCGAGGAAGACCACGGCGCCGTTGTCGCAGGTGAGGAAGAGCACCGCCTCGCGCAGGTTCTCCGGGATCTCGAGGGTCCTGCGGAGCGTGGCGGCGGTGCCGCTGCCGGGGCCTTCGGCCCAGATCCAGGAGGGTTCTGCTTGAAGGGCACTGGAACCGAGTCCGAGCAAGGCGGCCGCGACCGCTGCGGCCAGCGGGGAACGTGGGCTATGGGGCATCCGCTACCAACGCCGGAAACCGTCGGAATATTCAAGTCCGGGGATGGGGGAGGGTTGAAGGGTTGAAGAGTTTCAGGGTTGAAGCGGATTGGGGAGAGCGGCGAACGGCGGCCATTCCCGCTTCCACCCTTCAACGCTTCAACCTTTCAACCCCTCACCGCCCACGAAGCCAGGCGAGAAGGGCGGCCATGGCCTCGGGGGTGACGGCCGTCTCGAGGCCGGTTGGCATGAGGGAGGCGTCGGCGGGAACGAGGCGTTCCAGGTCGCTCCGCAGGATCGGGTAGTCCTGCCCTCCGGGCAGCCGCAGGACGACGTTGTTCGCGGTCTCGGCGCCGAGCAGGCCGGTCAGGCTCTCGCCGGACTTCAGCGTCGCGGTCCATGCCCGGTAGCGCGTCTCGACGGCCTGGTCGGGATCGAGGATCGCCGTCAGCAACCACTCCGTCGGCTTCGAGGCCACCATGCCGAGATCGGGGCCGACTTCGTGGCCTTCGCCTGCGAGCCGGTGGCACGCCGCGCAGACCTCGCGGAACACCTTCCGTCCCGATTCCACGTCGGATGCGGATGCCGCCGGGGTCGTGGTCCGGGCAGCCGGTGTGGCGGACAGGGCGGCCCGGTACCGTTCCACGACGGCGGTTCGGTCCGTCCGGCCCGCCGACTCGCGGCGCACGGCGGCGGCGATGGGCAGGGGCGCCTTGTCCCGCAACGCGGCGAACAGCGCGCTGTCCGGCCGCAGCGAGGATTGCACGGCAACCTTGAGCCACTCGTCGGCGTCAGGGCGGGCGGCGATCCGCGCGAGCCAGGGCTCGGCCTTCTCCGGTGGCCACGCACCGAGGCTGAACGCAGCCTGGAGTCGCACCCGTCCGTCGGCGTCGTCGCCCAGCGCGCCGACCTCTTCGGCCAGTTCCGGATTCCGGGAGGCGAGCGCCTCGACCTGCCGCAGGGCTTCGGCGCGGACCGCCGGGTGCGGGTCCTGGAACGCCCGGCGCACGACCTCGGCGTCGACGCCCCCAAGCAGTCCGAGCGCGGCCAGGGCCTGGAGGCGGGTCTTGGGCGGTTCGGCCGGCGTGAGCAACCGCGGCAGTGCCGGCACCGCGGCCGGATCCGGGTCGGCGACGAGGAGCCGCTGCGCCATGTCGCGTTCCCAGCCGTTCACCGAGCGGAGCGCGGCGACGCGGCCGGCGGTGTCGAGGCGGCGGAGGTCGGGGATCGGCCGTGGCTTCGCGCCGTCGGGCACGACCCGGTACAGGCGTCCGCGGTCGGAACCGGCGCGCACGTCGAGCCGGGCCAGCGTCGCGGGCGGGATCCACTCGGGATGCTCCAGGCTGAAGCGGTACATGTCGGCGACGTACAGCGCGCCATCCGGACCGGTGCGGGCCTGGACCGGCCGGAACCAGCCGTCGGTGCTGGCGAGGAACTCCGAGGCCTCCTCGCCGGCGGCCCGGTGGCTGCGGAAGCCGGAGCCGAACGGCTCCAGTACCTCGCGGTGGACGACGTTGTGGACGGGTTCGCAGACGAACACCGAGGTGGCGAAATCCGGGCCAAACAGCTCGTCGCGGTACGGCGCCGGGCTGCAGCCGCTGGTCACGTGCCCAAGCGACCACGGCTGGTTGGGACGTTCCGCCGGGGCGCTCACCGGGAACACGCGCGTCGGCTCCGGGCCGTTCGCGAGCACCTCGACCACCCGCTTCACCGCGAGCTTCGGGTTGCGGAGCAGATGATGTTCCGGGAGGACGACATGCCACAGCCAGGTCGGGTTGTTGTTCCCGAACCAGTTCCCCCAGTCGTCGCGTCGGCGCCCGAACTGGGTCTGGGCCGAGACGGTCTCCAGTTCCCCGGTCTCGGGACGGAACCGAAAGTCGCGTCCGCGAAGCTCCACGGTCTTCCCGGTCTTCAGGGACTTCACCGTGCCGCCGCTGTCGCCGTTGGCTCCGTACACCCAGCCGTCGAGGCCCCATTCGAAACCGTTGAACCGATGTTGCTGGTTGCCCTCGACGAAGCCGGTGAGCAGCACCTCGCGCCGGTCCGCACGGCCGTCGCCGTCGGTGTCCTCGGCGTAGATCAGGTCCGGCGCCGCCGACACCAGGGCGCCCCGGCCCCACGGCATCACCCCCGAGGGGAACGGAAGCCCGGAGAGGAACTCCACCGCGCGGTCCATGCGGCCGTCGTGGTCGGCGTCCTCGAGGATCTTCACCGTCCCGCCCGGCTTCCCGTGGCCGTCCATCCCAAGCGGGTAGTCGCGCATCTCCACCACCCAGAGGCGTCCGTCGGCGCCCCAGTCGAAGGCGACCGGATCGACCACCAGCGGTTCCGCGGCGACGAGCTCCACGTGGAACCCGGGCCGGACTCGGAAGCGCTTCAGGGCTTCCTCGGGCGACGATGGCGCCGGCATGGGCATCGCCAGCAGCGGACGGAGCGGGGTCCGTTTCTCGCCGTTCTCCCAACGGACGACCAGGTCACCGTTCTCGACGCGGACGTCGGCGCCGACCATGGACGGCAACGGGTCTTCGGGACCCGAAGGCGGACCGGAGCGGACGCGGTGGGACCAGCCGGGCGTCCAGCCGAGGTCGGGGCGCACGACGGCGTTCCAGAGGTGGATGGCCCGCGACGAGGCGTCGCCGGAGAGCACGTCGGGGTGTCCGTCGCCGTCGAGGTCGAGCAGGCGGACGCCGGAGTCCGCGCCGTCGGGCGTCGCGAGGCGCAGCGGCTCGGGCAGGCCGAAGCCGGCGTTCGTCCAGGAGCCGGACGACTCGGATCTCCGTTCTACGCGGTTTGTGGTGCCCACCGCGGTGATGCGTTCCGGCTTCCCGTCGCCGTCGAGGTCGACTTCCAGCACTCCGGTCGCGGGCCGCGCCAGGACGGCGGAGCTGGCCGCCCAAGCCGCGAGCACCGCGGCGAGGCGTGGGAACCGGAGGACGTGCCGGGTCATCGGGAGAGCCGGTCGAGCACGTTGCGGGTGATGCGGACGACGGCGGGGTCGTTGCCGCGCAGGCCGTGGGCCCAGTCGGTGCTGCCGCAGGTGAAGACCGTCCCGCCGCGGCGGTGGACGCCGAGGACCGCATGGCCCTTCCGTCCGTTCTCCCAGCGGTCGTACCACTGGCAGTCGTCCGGATGCCATTGTGCGGGCGCGGTTCCGAGGACCTCGAACGACTCCGGCGTCCCGTCCTTGTGCGTGGGGTAGGGGAGCCCGTCGCGCCATTCCAACTCGCAGCCGTCGCACTCGTAGCCGACGACGGTGTCCTGGGCTCCGAAGGCGTCGCCGCGCTTCAGGCCTGTGCCCTCGAACAGCCAGTGGTCGGGGCGATGGACGGTGAACGCGCCGGAGCCGTCCATGAGCTGGCCGTGGCTGCGGTGGTAGCCGCCCCAGAGGAACCCGACGCCGGTGAGGCGGTTCTCCGGGTTCCCCACGAGGTGGTGGCTCCAGAGCGAGGAAAGCGTGGCCTGGCCTTGGCGTGCGGCGTACACGGGATCGCTGTGGTAGTTCTGCTTCCAGCAGGTGAGCGCTTCGCCGTCGTCCTCGGGCCGGACCTGCCAGCAGCAGGTGTTGCCGGAGAAGAAGGCGACGTTGCCGCCGCCCTCGAGGAACGCCTCGAGGTTCCGGCGCATGCCGGCGGACCAGTATTCGTCGTGCCCCACGCTGAGCACGAGGCGGCGGCCCTGGAGGACCTCGGGATGGAACTCGAGGTCGCCGTTGGCCGCGTAGTCGAGCTCGATGCCGTTGGACTCGGCCCATTCGACGAAGGGCTGCTCCCAGTTGGCGAACTGCGGCAACGGTGGCCGCTGCCAGGAGACGCGGTGCCCCTGGTTGCCGCCGCGGCCGTTGTAGGCGTAGAGGCTGAACCCGCCCCAGTTGTTGTAGGCGTTGTACGTGTGCGTGGAGAGCTGCAGGAGGATCGGTCGCGGCTTCGCGTCGCGGGCGGGGCGGAGGACGAAGAAGCAGGAGCCCTCGGCGGTGCGCGGGCCGCGGTGGAAGAACGGGCCGCCGCCGTTGTCGCGGACCCGGAACGTCACGAGGTAGTAGCCGGAACGCCAGTCGGCGGGCACGGGGATCGAAACCGCGGCGGGCCAGCGGCAGCCGTGGGACGAGGCGTCGGGCGGCGTGGGGTGCTCGGCCCCGGGAACCTCGCTGGAGGTCCAGACCACGGTGGGCTTCGCGCCGAGGCGCCGGATCTCGACGGCGACCTTCGGGGCCGAGGTGTTGAGGTGGAGCGTCAGCGTGTCGCCGGGGGCGACGGAATGGCGTCCCGCATAGCCCTCGACGAAGAGCTCGCGGGTCTCCGACTGGCCGAACGCGCGCCAGGGGCGGAGCAGTCCGACGAGGCCGGCGAGGCGCAGGGCGGACCGGAGGGCCAGACGTGGGGAACGCATCCCCCGATGGCGCGACAGAACCGGGTTTCCGGGCAAGCCCGGTGTCGCAGTCCGATGCACGGGCAGAATGTTCACTTCGCCGGCGTCCGATTCCAGAAGGGGTACATCCGTCCGTTCAGCAGCCAACCGATCCAGGTGGGTCGGACGAGCAGGTGGTAGGACGCGAGCAGGAGCGCGGCGAGCGCGAGGCAGAGCACGGCGAGCTTGGCCAAGGCCGGGAGGGTCGTCGGACGGACCCAGACGTGGATCAGGACCACCAGCGGATGGTGGGCGAGGTACATCCAGTAGGCCGCGTCGGAGAGGTACCGGACTGCCGGCCGTTCGGTGGAAAGCGTCCGCCGGAACAGGCCGAGGAATCCGAGGATCATGCCCCAGGCATAGACGACCTGGAAGAATCCCGAGGCGGCCTTGGACACACCTTGGAGCGCCACGCCGATTGGCAATGCCACGAGGGTGGAGACGGGCAGCAGCCACGGCCAATGGCGTCCGAGCCGTTCCACCGGCAACGGGGTGTCGTGGGTGAAGGCGCCGGCGGCGTAGAAGATCCCGTAGTACAGCAGCAGGTGCGGCGGCGGGAGGAGTCCGACGGAGGTGTCCGGTCCCGGACCGCCGGTCATGAAGAGCTGGGGCAAAACCGGCAGGGCGAGCAGGACCACGAACAGACGCGGGTTCCTCCAGGCGCCGCCGGAGGATTGCGTGGGAGTGTTCCTTCCGGCGATGGCCGCCGCGACGGCGTGGAAAGCGACCAGCCAGCAGAGGAACGCGAGGAACCAGAGGTGGTCGAAGACCGGACTGCCGATCAGGTGCCAGCCGTCCCCGGCCGAGGGCCGTAGGAACGGAGGATGCCCCGGCATGAGGAAGCGGTCGGAGCCCAGCCAACCGTGGTAGGCGGAACGGAGGGTGTCGGGCGGGGATTGGGATCCGGAAACCGGTCGGGCGCCGGCTTCGAGCAGTCGGGCGCGGCAGGCCACACGGGCGGCCTCGAAGACGGCGGGTGACATGGACCATTCGATGCCGATCCAGCCGGCGATCGTCTGGACCTCGCCGATCCCCTTCGAGGCGGCCACCAGCGGGGCTTCCCCGGCGTCGTTGCGTTGGTTGGGATCGGCTCCCCGTTGCAGCAGCAGGGCCACCGTCTCCGGCCGGGCGAAGTAGGCGGCCCCGTGCAGCGGCCGATGGCCGCCGGGACTGGGACGGTTCGGGTCGGCCCC
>JAIXUV010000021.1 GCA_027483345.1 Verrucomicrobiales bacterium
CCCGACCCAGCGCGGGCAGGAGCATCCCGGCGAGGATCGCGATGATGGCGATGACCACCAGCAGTTCGATCAGGGTGAACGCGCCGACGCGCGGAGACGTGGGACGGGATTTCATGAGGATGTTGCAATAGAACCGGGGCCGGGTCGCGACTCAACCCTTTTGCGGCGAGGCGGAGCATTCGCCTGATTCCTGCAGAGAGCCCTCACGAAAAGCCCCAGGGCCGCGAAGGGAACTCACGAAGTAGGTTACCGAAGATTCGCCCTGGAACCGGATGGCGGACGACGCGAAGCCCGACGCCGGACCACTGCTTCGTTGCCAATCCTCGTGGGGGTCCGTTCCCGATCCAGGCGGACGGATCCGGATCACGGTTGCCAGGGAACTCCGTGCGCCTGGGCGATCCGGCCGAGTTGCCCGAGGCGAAGGCTCCGCTCCGACTTCGGGATCTCGGCGACCCTCCAACCGTTGCGCACCACCTGCAGCAGCTCGGTGCGGCTGAATCCGAGGTCGCGGTGCAGCGCGTAGTACTCCTCGCTGAGCCGGTTGCCGAAGACGAACGGGTCGTCGGAACTGACCGTCACGCGCACGCCGGCGTCGAGCAGTCGCCGGATCGGGTGGGCCGCCATCGTCTGGAGCCCGCGGGCCCGCAGCTTCAGGTTGCTGATCGGGCACATGTCCAGCGTGACACCGTCCCGGGCCAGCCGGGCGACCAGCGCGGGATCCTCGGCGGCGCCGTTGCCGTGCTGGATCCGCGTGACCTGGAGCTCGTCGAGGATGCGTTCCACGAAACCGGCCGGCAGGAACTCGCCGGCGTGGGCCTTGTTCCGCTTCCCCGCGGCCCGGGCCTTCTCCCAGATCCGCGCGGTCCACGGTTCCACCGGCAGGTCCTCCGGTCCGTGCAGATCGAGACCCGAAAGCCCCTCCCATTCCGGGGCGGCGTCGATCCATGGACGGCTCGGGC
The DNA here is from genome assembly GCA_027483345.1 of Verrucomicrobiales bacterium. Classification (GTDB taxonomy): domain Bacteria; phylum Verrucomicrobiota; class Verrucomicrobiia; order Limisphaerales; family UBA9464; genus SXXZ01. The sequence continues at coordinate 960 of JAIXUV010000021.1, forward strand.
CGTCGTAGTCGTTGTGGCACATCCCGGTGAAGACCCGGACTTCCATCCCGGCGGGGGCCGCGGTCCGGATGGCCTCGACGATCTCGGTTCCCGGGCAGCCGATCGCCGCGGCGACCGGCAGGTGGAAGCTGGTCTCGACGTAGCGGACATTCTGCTCGTAGCAGCGGGCGAACACGATGCGGGCGGCGTCGTGGTAGCGCTGGGGGGAGACGTAGAACTCCGCGCAGTAGTGGACGTAGTGGTCCATGAACTCCGTGAAGTCGCGGAAGCGGTAGTCGTCGTGCCACGACTCCGGCGGACGGGTGTAACGTCCCGGGAAGGCGTCGACGAGCAGGTCCCAGGGCAGGGCTCCCTCGATGTGGAGATGGGTCTCGGTCTTGGGCAGCGACTGGACGAACGCGGCGATGTCGGGCGTGGCGGTGAAGGACATGGTCGGCTGGAGGTCGGACCTGCGGGTTCAGGCCGCGGCGATGGGCAGGAGGGTCACCGGCGTCTCGGGTCGGCATTGGCAGCGGCCGTCGCCGAGGCGGTTGGTGAAGTCCGGGACGTAGTGCGCCTGGAACCGGAACCGGCGGATCATCTCGGCGAGGATCAGGGGCGTGTGGATGCGGGTCACGTTCATTCCCAGGCACGCATGGGTGCCGGAGCCGAAGGTCGCGTGGGCCTTCTTGGGATGCTCCTTCTCCAGCCATCGGGCGGGACGGAAGGCGAAGGGCTCCTCGTAGATCTCCTCGAGGAAGTGCGGAAGGGTGTGCGCGTGGAGCACCCGGGTGCCCGCGGTGAATTCATGTCCGCAGACCTCGAAATCCCGGGCGGCGTGCATCGTGAGCGCCACCGAACCCGGATGCAGCCGCTCGCACTCCTGGATGGCCGCCTTGAGACGGGGAAACGCCGCCATGCCGCCGGCCATCGAGCCGCCGCCGCCGGAAGCCGCCAGTTCCTCGCGCACCGCTGCGAGCCAGACGGGATCCGTCTCGAGGCGCTCGAGCACCTTCAGGGTGAGCTTGGCGGTGTTCTCGATGCCGGCGAGCAGGAGCAGGTAGGCCACGGAACGCAGCTCCGCGGCGTCTAGCGGCTCGAACCCCGGGGCCTCCTCGTCGAGGATCGCCTGGAGGTTGTCCTCGGCCTTTTCCCCGTCGAGGCGCCGCTGCACCAGGCGGTCGAGGAAGTCGAAGACCTCCTGCTTCAACGAACCGTAGTCCCGACCGGAAAAGTAGCTGTGGCGGTCCGCGCTGACGTTGATCCCGAACATCAGGTCCTCCTCGAACCGGGCGCACTTCGAGAGCCATTCCGGGGTGAGGTCCACGTGGAGCTGCGTCTTGGCGTTGAACCGGATGAAGCTCTCGAGCAGGTGGGGGAAGAGGTTGAAGGAGGTGCCGGTGGGGAAGCCGGCCGTGCACACGGCGGCCTCCCGCGCGATCGCGCCGACCCAACGTCCCATGGCCTCGGCGCTGAATCCGGGCTTCAACAGGCGCCGCTTGCGGACGTGGGGCTTGCCGTCGAGCTGGGTGACGTGGGTGTGTCCCAGCTGTTCGCGGAACCCGGGCACGCTCTGCTCGAAGCTCCAAGCGTCGGCGTTGCGGAACGCGAAGTCGTTGGCCTCCAGACCCGCGATCACGGTCCAGGTCGCCCCGCGGAACCGGGTGCGGAAGACCGGTCCATGGCGGCGGTATCCCTCGCGGAAGAAGGCCACGGGATCCGCGACCAGCAGGCCGCTCTCCGGCTGGTCGGAGCTTTCCCCGGGGCCGAGATGCCAGGGGAGGGAGCCGGACGGTTCGAGGGCGTTGACCATGCGCCTTCAAAGCAACGGAGATGCCACGGCCGGAAGTCCCGCCGCTCCGGCGGCGCGCGTCGCGCTTTGTCCGATCCCGCGCCCTCCGGCGGTCGCACGCTGTCCATCCCGGGCAAAAGGCGACACCACACGGTCGGATCGGGACCGGAAAGCCTCCCTTCCGCTTCCCGGCGTGGCGGTTGCTTCCAAGGTGGGATGCCGTCCGGAATCCGAGTCCGTCCCCTTGTCCCAGGGCTGATCCGCCTCCTCACCGCCGGCCTCCTCGCCATCGGACTGGCCGGCTGTGGCGGCAGCGAATCCGGGACGCCCTCGTCCGGGGCCACGAATGCGGCGGCCGCCAAGGCGACGGTGTGGACGCCCGAGAAGGCGTTGGCCTGCATCGAGGCGCAGTTCCCGGCGGGTCTCTATTTCACCAACGGCTTCCTTCCCGGACCCGACCTCGTCCCGCCGCCCCCGGCAGCGTCGGTCGAGAAGATCCGCGTCGGCATGCCGTGGGTCTTCAACGACGAGATCGCCCCGTGGTTCGTGGCGGACGAGATGGGGTACTTCCGCGAGGTCGGCCTGGAGGTGACGCTGGTTCCCGGCGGTCCGGGGATCGACCCGCTGCAATTGCTCGTTTCCGGGCGCATCGACATCGCCGTGCCGGCGCCCGGTTCGGCGGTGGTTTCCCTGAACGCCAGCCGGACCGGCGCCGACGTGGTGGCGGTTGGCGCGGTGCTCAAGAACGGGCCGACCGCGTTCATCGCCTTGGACAAGGACACGCCGAAGTCCGCGCGGTCGTCGCGCCGCATCACGCCGCGGGACTTCGCCGGCAAGGTGGTGGGCGTGCAGGCGGGCTATGAGTTCTACGTGGAGGCCCTGATGCAGCGACACGGGATGGCCCCAGGCTCGGTGGAGATCCGCCGGGCGGGCTTCACCCCGGATCCCCTCACGGCCGGGGTCCTCGACTTCTACATGGGCTGGATCATGAACCAGCCGCGCATGATCGAGCAGGCCGGCTTCACCAACTGGGTCTCCTTCGCCATGCGCGACTTCGCCTGGGACGAATACTCCGACCTCTCGGTGGTCCGACGCTCCGACCTCGACGCGCGCGGTCCGATGATCCGGCGGTATCTCTTCGCGTTGCGCCGCGGGGTCGACCTCATGCTGTCGGATCCCGCCCAGGCGGCGCGGATCACCGCGAAGCGCGCCACCGACGAGTCGCTCAGCCCGGAGGAGGTCCTCCAGCGCTTCCAGCTCCAGCGGAGCCTGCTGGTCGGCGACGACGGCCTGCCGCCGCTGCACATGAAGGCGGAGTCGTGGAACCGTCTGGCGGCCGCGCTGCTCCAGTTTGGGCGTCTGCAAGTGCCCGCATGTCCCTGAATTGAGATGACACCGGCCGTCCAGTGCCACGCGGTGACCCGGCGTTTCCGGCCGGAGACCGACATCCTCCGCGAGGTGTCCCTGGACATCGCCGAAGGGGAATTCGTCTCCCTCATCGGGGCCTCGGGCTGCGGCAAGACGACGCTGCTCCGCCTCATTGCCGGGCTGGATTCCCCGACGTTGGGAACGGTGCGGGTGTTCGGCGGAACCCCCGCGGAGGCCTGTGCCCGGCGCGAGGTCGGGGTCGCGTTCCAGCGGCCCGCCTTGGTCGCCTCGCGCACCGCCTTGGGCAATGTGCTGCTCACGCTGGAGATCGCCGGCCGACCCGATGCCGCGGCTGCGAGGGAACTGCTCGGGGACTTCGGGCTCGGGTCCGCGCTGGACCGCTTTCCCCACCAGCTCTCCGGCGGGATGCAACAGCGCGTCAACATCGCCTGCGCCCTCGTCCACAAACCCCGCCTGCTCGTCCTCGACGAACCCTTCGGCGCGCTGGACGAGCTGACCCGGGAGACGATGACCGAATGGCTGGCCGGCGTCTGGGAGCGGACGCGTCTGACCACCGTGCTGGTGACCCACAGCGTGGAGGAGGCGGTGTTGTTGTCCGACCGGGTGGTGATCCTCGACCGCGAACCCGGGCGCATCGCCGAGATCGTCCCGGTGACGTTGCCGCGTCCGCGGAACGGGCCGTCGTCGTCGACGCCCGCCTTCGAGGAGGCCGTGCGGCATCTGCGATCGCGCCTGCGCGCCGTGGTGGGGAAGGGGAACCCATGAGCCAACGCCGCGGCTACCTGCTGATGTTGCTGTCCGTGCCCGTGGTGTGGGTGATGGCGGTGAAGTTCGCCGGTCTTCCCAGCCTCACCCTGCCGCCGCCGACGCTGGTGTTCCGGGTGTTGTTCGAGGAGCGGATGGAACTGCTCTCCCACACCGCGGTCACGGTCGGGGAGGCCCTTCTGGGCTACCTGCTCGCCAACGTCCTCGCCCTCGGTCTCGCCGTGCTCATCCGCCAGGCCCGGTCCCTCGAGGCGTTCGTCACTCCCTGGACCGTGGTGCTGAAGAACGTGCCGTTCGTCACCATCGCCAGCATCCTGACCATCACCCTCGGCGACACCCTCGCCCCGAAGCTGATCATCGTGGTGCTGGTCTGCTTCTTCCCCATCCTGGCCAACGTGTCCAAGGGACTCGATGCCGTGGACCCGGTCCTGGTCGACCGTCTGCGGACGCTGCACGCCAGCCGCTTGCAGCGGTTCGCGAAGGCGGAGTGGCCCGCGGCGCTTCCGTACTACATGGCGGCCCACGAGATCGCCTTCACCGGCAGCATCCTCGGGGCGATCATCGCCGAGTGGTTCTTCGCGCGGAAGGGATTGGGGTACCTCATCATCCGGGCGACGACGGAGTACCGTGCGGACCGGCTCTACGCGGTGACGCTCATCGCCAGCGTGTTGGCCGTGGGCGCCTATGCGTTGTGCCGGGCGGTCGAGCGCGAGCTGCTGCGGCGCCGGGGGATCGAACCGGCTTCCTGAAAGCCTCCCGGGCCGGCGGGGTTCCGGAGATTTCTGTGGTAACGGCCTCGCGCCTCCTGCGGTCATTGGCGCGTTCCCCGTCCCGTTCCGCCATGCAACTCCCCCTGCATTCCCGGACCGTCGCCCTTTTGGCCGCCGGTGTCCTCTCGCTGACCGCCGTCCTTGCGCAGTCGGGCGTCCCCGTGGGGCGGCCGGACGACAACCGGTTCACGCCGGTGGCCGTGACGCCGCCGGGGGCGTTGGACGAGCCGCTCGTGTTCGAGCTGCTGCCCGACGGCCGCGCCTACATCGCGGAACGCAAGGGGGCGATCAAGGTGTTCGATCCATCGGTCAACGCGGTCAAGACGGTCGGATTCCTCTCGGTGAACACGCGGGGCAACAACGAGCAGGGACTGGTCGGGTTCGCGTTCGACCCGCAGTTCGCCAGGAACGGGTTCGTCTACCTCTACTACTACCATCCGACCGAGCCCAAGGGCGTGGTCAGCCGCTGGCAGATCCGCAACGACGTGCTGGTGGCGAACTCGGAGAAGGTGCTGATGGAGTGGGGCGCCCAGCGGGAGACCTGCTGCCACACGGGCGGCGGCATGACGTGGGATCCGGACGGCAACCTGCTGATCACCATCGGCAACAACCGCGGGAACACGCCGACGTCGCAGACCGACGAGCGTCCCGGACGGGCCGCCTGGGACGACCAGGGCGGCACGGCCAACTCGGACTCGCTGGAGGGCAAGATCCTGCGGATCCATCCGGAACCCGACGGCACCTACACCATCCCGAAGGGCAATCTCTTCCCGCCCGGGACGCCGAAGACGCGCCCGGAGATCTACACCATGGGACACCGCAACGTCTGGCGGGTGTCGATGGACCGGAAGACGGGGTTCATCTACTGGGGCGAGGTCGGTCCGGACAACCGGGAGGACAGCGACAAGGGTCCGCGCGGGTACGACGAGTTCAACCAGGCGCGTGGACCCGGCTTCTTCGGCTGGCCCTATTTCGTGGGAGACCAGGCGTTCCCCTTCTGGGACTACGCGGCCAACCGTGGCCTTGCGAAGAAGGACCCGTTGAAGCCGGTGAACACCTCGCCGAACAACACCGGCCTGACCGAGCTGCCGCCGTTGTCGCCGCCGTTCATCTACTACCACGGAGGCGTGACCGAGAAATTCCCGGCCCTCGGTAGCGGCGGACGCTGCGCGATCGGCGGACCGGTGTTCCACCGCGACGAATACCCGGAGGCGAAACGTCCGTGGCCGGCGTACTTCGAGGGCAAGTGGATCGTCGCCGAGTTCTCGCGTCGGCTGATCCTCTCGGTCGGCATGAAGCCGAACGGGGACTTCGACACGATGGAGCGGATCCTGCCGGCGTACCGACCGGTCGAGCCCATCGACATCAAGTTCGGACCCGACGGCGACCTGTACGTGCTCGAGTACGGCGGCCGCTGGTTCCAGGCGAGCCCCGAGGCCAAGCTGGTGCGCATCGAGTTCGAGGGCGGCAACCGCAAGCCCATCGTCGTCGCCTCCGCCGACAAGACCGGCGGTGTGCCGCCGTTCGACGTCCGGCTTTCCTCGAAGGGGACGAAGGACAACGACGGGGACGCCTTGAAGTACCGTTGGGAGGTGTTCGGCCCGACCGGTGCGCCGCAGGTGTTCGAGGTGGCGGATCCGGTGGTGAAGCTGGACCAGCCCGGGGCGCACGTGGCGCGGCTCACCGTCACCGATCCCAGCGGCGCGTCCGACAGCGCGTCCGTGCCGGTCGTGTCCGGCAACGAACCGCCGGTCGTCTCGGTGAAGATCGAGGGGAACCAGACCTACTTCCTGCCCGGCAAGCCGGTCTCCTATGCGGTCGAGGTGGCGGACCGCGAGGACGGCACGTTGTCCTCGGGCCGCATTCCCAAGGAACGGGTCCAACTGAGCATCGACTACGTCCCGGAGGGCTTCGACCTGGCCTCGATCCGTTCCCTGCCGCGGGGCGAGGCGGCGGCGGAGCGGTTCCCCGCGGCCCAGGCGTTGATGTCCAAGGGCAACTGCAAGGCCTGCCATCTCGTCGAGGGCAAGCTCGTGGGGCCGTCCTTCGGCGACATCGCGCGGAAGTACATCGCCGACACCGAGGCTCCGCGTCGGCTTGCGCAGAAGGTGGTGACCGGCGGCGGCGGCGTCTGGAGTCCGCTGGCCATGCCGCCCAACGCCCTGATCAACGAGTCGGAGGCCGCGACGATCCTCCAATACGTGCTCGGCCTCGCCACCACCAACAACTCGGGACTGGCCCTTTCCGGGAGCCACGCTCCGAAGATCCCGGAGGGTGACGCCGGACGCGGCAGCGTGCTGGTCCGGGCGGTCTACACCGACCAGGGCGAGGAACAGGCCACGCCGCTTTCCGGCGAAAGCCTGAAGGTTCTTCGCAGCCCGTTGCTGCCGGCGACGCAGGCCGATGTGAAGGAGCGGATCGAGGGCGGGATGCGCGGGATGGTCGCCAAGCGCGGCGCCGTGCTCGCCTACCGCGGGATCGATCTCACCGGCGTGAACCGCCTCGAGGTCGCGGCGTCTGCGTCGGCGCGGGATTCACAGGCCGGCGGGACGGTCCAGATCCGGCTCGGCTCACCGACCGGGGAGATCGTGGGCGAACTGAAGGTGGAAACCCGTCCGGCGCCATCCGGTCCTCCGGGAGCCGGCGGTCCGCCAGCCCGGGCGGATGCTCCCGCCGGCGGCGCAAGACCGCCCTTCGGCCGCGGCGGCCCACAGATGCCGACGGTGCCCGTCGACCTCCGTCCGGTGGTGGGCCGGCACGACCTGTTCCTCGTCTTCACCAACGACACGGCGAAGGAGGATGCGCCCCTGATGAGCGTGGCCAGCGTGCGCCTCACAGCAGTTCCGGGCCGTTGAGGGCCGGCTTCATCCGGGGCGGATGAGGTACAGGCTGGGGTAGTTCATGAAGTGGCTGGCGTCCTCCATGCCGTAGCCTGCGAACCACTCCGGTCCATCGTGCTCGAAGGCGCTCCAGCGCGGTGTGATGACGCCGTCGGAACGCCGACGGTGCACGCAGACCGCGGACACCACCTCGGCCGCCCCCTGTTCGCCCATCAACCGCGTCACCGCGGCGAGGGTCCGTCCGCTGTCGCAGATGTCGTCGACCACGAGCACGTGCCTTCCCTCCAGCGGCGGGGCGTCGAGGGCCATCTCGACGGAGTCCGCCAGGACGCCGTTCTCGCCCGGGCGGTAGGCACGGCAGCGGCAGAAGGCCGGCTCGATCGAGGCCGGGCAGGAAAGCAGCAGGTCGGAGAAGAAGAACACCCCACCACGCAGCAGGCACACGGCAAGCGGTTGGCGGCCGGTGGCGGCGGTGACCCCGGCGGCCCAGGTCCCGATCTCGACGCCGAGACGGGCCACCCGAAGGCGGACCTCCTCGGCGGAGGCGAAGGGGACGAGGTGCGCCGGCGCCGTGCGCGCGGAGGTGCGCGGATCGGGATCCTGGAGGTTCATGAGGTGAAGTGGCGCCCCAGTCCGATGCGGGCCAGCAGCCGTCTGTATTCCACCGAGGTCCGGTCCGCCCTGAGGTGCACCTCGTCGTGCAGGTCCACGGGAAGTTCCTCGGGATGCTGTCCTTCCACGATGGCGCGGTCCTCGCCGTAGACGCGGTGTTGGAAGGCGACGATGTCGGAGACCGGCTTGTCGTGGTCGAAGTCCCGGGCCACGACCGCGAAGAGGCGCGTGAAGCGGGCCGAGACCGGGCTGGCGGCGTTGAGGATGACCAGGCGTCCACCCCCGGGGAAGTGCACCACCAGCCTCGCCGTGAAGGGCAGGTGCAGGTGGTAGACACGGCGCCAACGGAACCGTTCCGCCCCGGCGTCGCCCACGTTCCCGACATGGCTCTCGAACTCGGCCACCAGCCCGCGGTCACCCGGCCGCACCTCGTACCGGGGGACCACCGGGTCCTTCACGGCGAAGGTCTGCGGGTGGACGAAGGCGAAGTGGGCGACGTCGCAGAAGCTCTCCACCTGCCTTCCGGCCGAGGCCTGCCATTCGATCACCGGGGTGACCGGCACCACCTGGAATGCCGGATCCACGGCCTCGGGAAACTCCGGCGGCGTCTCCGTCGACTCCGGGTCGAGGCACACCCAGACGATGCCGCCCTGCTCGCGGCACCCGAAGAGGTTCAGGCAGAGCTTCCGTGGGACCAGGGCATCGGGTTGGGAAGGGATGTGGGTGCAGCGGCCGGAGGGATCGAAGGCGTAACCGTGATACGGGCACACGATGTCGCGTCCTGACACGCGACCTTGGCTCAGGGAGGCGCCACGGTGTTGGCAGAGGTCCGGGGCGGCCCTCACGCCGTTGGGTGTCCGCCAGACCACCACCCGCACGTCGAGAAGGCGGACACCGATCGGTGCGGCGCCCAATTCGTGGCAGAAGGCCACCGGATGCCAGTGCCGCGACAGCGCGGTCCAATCCGACCGGGGGAAGGTGGACTCGCGGGGGATGGAAATCGTCACCGGCATGGAGATCGGAGCGCACCTTGGCCAAAGCCCCGCAGCGGGGAAAGCCGTTGAGGTGCGACGGCCCGGTTTGCAGGCGATGTGCCAGCGGAGCGTTGCCTGCGGCATGCGGTTCGCTTCCAGTCGGTGACATGGACTCGCCGACCGATGCGGGCAATCCCCTGATCCACGGGCTGGAAGACCGGCCGCCGGCCGCCGCCGCGGCGATTGCCGCGTTCCAGCAGGTGCTCGCGATGGCGGTCGGTACGGTCACGCCGCCACTGCTGCTCGCCGGCTCGCTCGGCTTCAAGCCGGAGGAGACCGGGCGTCTGGTCTCCGTGGCCCTGCTGGCTTCGGCCTTGGGGACGTTCCTGCAGGTCCGTCGGCGCGGGATCCTGGGTTCCGGGCTCCTCTCCGTGACCGGCACCAGCTTCTCCTTCGTCGGCCCGCTCCAGGAGGCCTTCAAGCTGGGCGGCTTCGCGCTCATGACCACGGCGGGCCTGGTCGCCGCGCCGATCCAGGCGGTGCTGGCGCCGTTCCTGCCCCACCTCCGCAGGGTGCTCAGTCCCGTGGTCACCGGCGTGGTGGTCCTGCTGATCGGGCTTTCGCTCATCCCGACCGCGATGTTCAGCGTCGGCGCCCGGCTTGGGACCCATCCGGTCTCCGTCAGCGCCGGCGTGGCCGCCCTCGTGATCGCCGTGTCGGTCGCCTGCCAGGTGGCCGGTCCCCGCTGGCTGCGGCTCGGGGCGATCCTGGCCGGCATCCTCGCGGGCTGCGTCGCCTGCATGGCGCTCGGTGCGGTGAAGTCGCCGGACACCGCCGGCCTGCCCTGGATCCGTTGTCCCCAGGCGCTCCCGTGGGGCTTCGACCTCCGCCTCCGCTCCCTCGTGCCGTTCCTGTTCATCTACGTCGTCTCCCTGCTGGAGGCCATGGGCGACATGACCGCCACCGCCCGCTTGTCCGGGGTGCCGACGCACGGCGCGGATTTCTGGAATCGTCTCCGCGGCGGCGTGCTCGCGGACAGCCTCACCAGCGTGGCGTCCGGCCTGTTCGGTGGACTTCCCAACACCACCTACGCCCAGAACAACTCGGTGATCCAGGTCACGGGCGTCGCCAGCCGCAGGGTCGGATACTGGATGGCCGGCTTCCTGGCCGTGGCCGGCCTGTTCCCGGTGGTCTCGGCCTGGATCACGGTCCTGCCGGGACCCGTGCTGGGCGGCTTGGCCTTGATGCTGTTTGGCATGGTCGCGGCGGCGGGTCTGCGACTCGTCGCGGCGTCCGGTCTCGATGCGCGCTCGATGATCGTGGTCGGCGTCTCGCTCGGCGTCGGCCTCGGGCTCGCCGCGGCACCCGAGGTCACCGCCTCCTTTCCCGGCGTCCTGAGAAGCCTCTTCGAATCCCCGATCTCCGGCGGCGGCGTCACCGCGATCCTGCTTGGACTCGTCCTGCCGGGACGGGCTCCCGAGACGCCGTCCAAGTCCGGGGAACCGCTTTCCTGAAAGGGTAGGCCACGCGCCCACGGATTTGCGGGTGCGTCCGCGGCGGCTCATCCCCCAGGGTCTCCGCAATGGTCTGGAACATGGCGCCTCTCCCGTTCCGCGCGGTCCTGCCTTCGCTCGGGCTGATGGTCCTGCTGACGACGCATCGGACGGCCGCCGCACCCTCGGAGGAGTTGGCGGTCGAACTCGAGCGCCTCCGTGTCGCCCGTGGCGTTCCGGCCTTGGCGGCGGGAATCGTTCGCTCGAACAACGTCCTCGCCATTTCGGCCACCGGTTTCCGCAAGCAGGGGATCGATGTCCCGGCGACGACGTCCGACCTGTGGCACGTGGGTTCGTTGACGAAGTCCATGACCGCCACCGCCATGGCGGTGCTCGTGGCCGAAGGCCGGCTTCGCTGGGACAGCACGCTGGGCGAGGTTTTTCCGGAGACGGCTCCGCGGATGCATCCCGACTGGAGGACGGTGACGCTCTCGCAGTTGCTGCGGCACCGTGGAGGCGCGCCCGATCAAGAGTGGCTGCAGCGGGAAGGCCTTTGGTCGAAGATCTGGGAGCATCCCGGGACGCCACTCCGCCAACGTGTGGACTGGATGGAGTCGGTGGTGACCCGTCCGCCGGCGACGCAACCCGGCTCCCGGTACGTGTATTCCAACACCGGCTATGTCCTCGCCGGCCGGATGCTGGAGCAGGTTTCCGGCGAACCGTGGGAGACGTGGATCCGCCGCCGCGTCTTCCTGCCGCTGGCGATGGAGTCGGCCGGATTCGGTGTTCCGGCGCGACCCCGCTACATTGACCAGCCGTGGGGCCATCGGTGGAAGGCCGGCGTTCCGGAGCCGGTGCCACCCGGAACCGACGCCGACAATCCGTCCGGACTCGGCCCCGCGGGAACGGTGCATCTCACCTTGGGCGACCTCCTCCGCTACGGGGCCTTCCACGCGGACGCCGGACGCCGGTTGGCCGAAGGGACCCCCGGAGCGGGCCGCGTCCTCGGCCCTTCGGACTTCCAGGCCCTGCACGAGGCGCCCGCGGGGGAATCGGACGCCTTCGGGTGGCGCGTGGTCCGGCGCGACTGGGGCGGCGGGACGGTGCTCACCCACACGGGATCCAACACACAGTGGTTTGCCGTGCTCTGGGTGGCCCCGGCCATGGATGTCGCCATCGCGGCGGTCACCAACATCGGCGACGACGACGGCCGATCCGCGTCGAAGGCCACCGACGAGGCCGTGGCCTGGCTGGTCCGACGCCACCTGGTTCCCCGACCGTGAGTCGGCCGGGTCAGAAACCATCCCGGAGCGAGCCCGGTGGCCGCGCGGATTCCCAGTAGCTCTCCCGGCGACCGGGATCGAGGAACCGCTTTCCCAGCGCCCTCAGCACCAGGCCGGTCGGCAGCAACACCACGATCCAGACGAGCGAAAGCAGCGCGAAGACGAGGCGGCGTCCGATCCACGACTGCGCGTTCTCGACGACGCGATGCCAGGGCGCGAAGTGCGCCGGCAGGAGGAAACCGAAGGCCAAGGCGATGGGCATCGCGATCAGGGCCCCACGAGGATCCAGAGATATCCAATCCTTCCTGCAAGCCAGCCAGAGGAGGGCGAACGGCGGCAACAGGGAGGCCCCGATGCGCAGGCGTTCCCCGGTCGAATAGGTGGGAGGCGTCGGCATGGCGTTCAGTCGGGCAGGGCCTCGAAGGTGCCCGGCAGCGAGGCGTGGGGTTGTTCGGAACGTTCCAGCCAGAGGTTGCCGACCACCAGGATGTCGATGCCCGAGTTGATGAAGCAGCGGTAGGCGTCGTCGGGCGAGGCGACGACGGGTTCGCCCCGCACGTTGAAGGA
>JAIXUV010000122.1 GCA_027483345.1 Verrucomicrobiales bacterium
ATCTGGCAGCCGTAGGTCTTGATGTAAACGCTGGGCATGGTCCGAAAACGCCGCGGAAGCTAGGTAGCGCGTCCGACGATGGGAAGGAGGAATGGCTTCGTCGGCCCGGAGACCGGCCTTACGCCTAGACGCCAACACGCTAGCCGGACACTGAGCCCGAGGCCCCAGGAGCGATCACCTTGCTGTGCCCGGTTCCACTTAAGGGCGCGCGGTCTTCGCCACGCTCTCCCCAAGCGGCTTGGCGGCTTGGCGTGCCAATCTCCCCTGCGGCGTTTCCGGGAACTTCGCGGCCTTCCCGCCCGTCAGGAGAGCCGGCCGCGCAGCTTCTTGGCACGGGAGACCCACACCTTGTCGCGGGACTTCTGGAAGGACACCGCGTGCTTCTCGTCCTCGATCACCTCGTCGACCTCCCTGCGGGCGCCTTCGCGGTCGCCGGTTTCCGCAAGCAGTTCGGCGTATTGGACACGCGCGCGGGGATAACTGTTGGTCTCGAGGACCTTCCTCCAGGAGGCGGCCGCATCGGACTTCCTGCCCACGAGGGTCTGGGCCTCGGCGAGCGCCATCATCGTGAAGCCGAAGTCGTGACGGGGATCCTCGCGGATGACGGATTCCAGGACCGGCAGGGATTCCTCGGCCCGCCCTTGGCGCAGCAGGCATTGGCCGAAGTGGCTCCGGGTGTCGATGTCCTCGGGATCCCGTTCCAAGGCGAGGCGGTACTCGGCCTCGGCCTTGGCCATCTTGCCCTGGGAGAAGTAGATGTCGGCGAGGTCGGAATGGTCGCGGGCCTTGTCGAGATGATGGATGCGGCCGAGCAGTTCCTTGATGCGCCGCCGGTCCGCGGCACCGGGCAGCTCGAAGCCACGCAGCCCCACGCCACCGCCAGCCGGGCCCTGCTGGCGGTAGACCATGAAGTAGTAGAAGACCGCGCTGAGGACCGAGAAGAAGACGATGCACGCCACCCAGATCCATTCGCCGCGGCGGACGGCGTCGATGAGCATCCAGAGCTGGAAGGCGACGACGACCAGCCAAAGGAGCGGGTTGTCGGCCCAGCCCAGCGCGCCACTCAGATCCCGGATCAGTGCGAACATCGGGCGGACATTAGACAGGCTCCGGGGCACCGGCCAGCGCCGAGGTCGACCTTGTCGGGGAACGCGATGGAAGTTCGTTGAGCCCCGGGGTTCTTTTCCGTTTGATCCGCCGCCGATGAACTCCGTGATCGTCCGCGTCCCCGGCACCACCGCCAACCTCGGCTCCGGGTTCGACACCCTGGGTCTCGCCGTGGCGTTGCACAACCGGGTGGCCGTGACCCGCCGCGACGGCAAGGGCGCGACGGTCACCTCCCCGATCCCGGAGGAGGCCCGTGCCGGTGCGACCGCGATGTTCGAGGCCGCGGCAGCCGCGTTCTTCAGGTCGGCGAAGGTCCGCGCGTTCGGGTTCGATGTCCACGTCGCCGGGGAGGTCCCGATGGCCCGCGGACTCGGATCGAGCGTCACGGCCCGGCTCGGCTGCGTCGCCGGACTCAACGCCCTTTGCGGATCCCCGCTGGACCGCCAGGGACTGCTCCAGATCGTCTCCGACCTCGAGGGCCATCCCGACAACGCCGCCCCGGCGGTGTACGGTGGATTCACCGCGGCCGGCTTCGTCGACGGCCAGGTGCGTTGCCTGCGTGTCCCGTTGAAGCGGGATGTGCGGTTTGTGACGCTCATCCCGTCCTTCGAGGTCAGCACGCCCGAGGCGCGGAAGCTGGTTCCCCAAACCTTCAGCAAGCAGGACACGGTGCACGCGTTGAACCGCTCCGCCCTGGTGGCCACGGCGTTCGCGTTGGGGGATTACGGAGCCCTCGCAGGGCTTTTCGACGATCGGGTGCACCAACCGTACCGGGCAGCGTTGATTCCCCAACTCGACCCGGTGATCCGTGCGGGCGTGAAGGCCGGAGCGACGGGCGGTTGGCTGAGCGGCAGCGGCTCGACCATCATGTGCCTCGCGGTCGCCGGCGCCGACACCGCCGCCATCGCCAAGGCCATGCTCGGGAAGCTGCGCGGTTCCGCCGTGCACGTCCTGCGACCGGACAACGACGGCGTGAAGGTGCTCCGCGCCTGAGGCGGGCCCGTTCACCGAAAGGTTTGGGCAAACCCGGCTCCGGATCTTTGAGCGGGAAATGGAACGGAGACCGCAGATTGGCAGCCGCGGCCACGTGCCGAAAAACGGGAATCGCAGATCAGGAATCCCGAATCCCCCGGGCGTCCTCCGGCAACCGAATGAGGTCGGTCCCCTCTCCAACGGAACTTCCGGGTCAGATCACGAACTCAAGCTCGGGAGCCTTGGGCAAGGCACCGAGGTCCTGGCCGCGACGCAGGAAGCGGCGGATGCTCTCCCGGCCCTTCTCGCCGTAGTCGAGCGTCCAGTGGTTCACGTACATCCCGACGAACCGGTCGGCGAGGTCCTGGCCCATGTCCCGCGCCCATTGCATGGAGTGGGCGACCGCCTCGTCGCGGTGTTCGAGCGAGTAGCGGATGCTTCCCGTGAGGATGTCGCTCACCCGCCGGCGCAGTTCGGGCGCGTGGCGCTTGTGGATGACATTCCCGCCCAGCGGCAACGGCAGCCCGTCGTTCTCAAGTCCCCACCAGATGCCGAGGTCCTCGCAGACCACCAGGCCTTCGTTGGCGTAGGTCAGCTGGCCCTCGTGGATGATGAGTCCCACGTCGGCCTTCCCCTCACGGACGGCCTCGAAGATCCGGTCGAAGGGCACCACGACGAACTGGAAGTCCTTGGAGGTCTTGCCAAGCCAGAGCTGCAGGGCGAGGAAGGCGCTGGTCATGACCCCGGGGACAGCGATGCGGAGTCCGGCGACCTCTTCCCGGGTGTAACGCTTCCGGGAGACCAGCATCGGACCGTATCCGTCGCCCATGCTCGCACCGCTTGGGAGCAGCGCGTACTGGTCGCAGACGTGGGCGTAGGCGTGGATGCTGATCGCCGAGATGTCGAGTTCTCCGCGGGTGGCGCGTTCGTTCAGGGTCTGGATGTCCTGGAGGATGTGTTCGAACCGGAGTCCCGGCGTCGGGATCCGGTCACGGGCCAGCCCGTAGAACATGAATGCGTCGTCCGGATCCGGGGAATGGCCAAGGGTCAGTGTCTGCATGTTGGCAGGGGAACACTACGGTGGAACTCCACGAAGTCGAGCCCGTGCACCCCGGACGGAAGAAACC
>JAIXUV010000279.1 GCA_027483345.1 Verrucomicrobiales bacterium
CCACTCCCCCGAGCTTGTGGCAACGCTGGCATCCCCAGTCGGCCCGCTCGGCAAAGAGACGACGCCCGCTTTCCGGATCGCCTCCTTCCAACGCCGGCCGGAACGCCGCAAGCGGATCGATCTCCGGCAGGCTCCGTCTCCAATCGGCCAACGCGTCGCCGACCGATGACGAAAGCCCCGGAATCCGGGCCAGGTCGAGGATGTCCGCCCACAATGCCGGGTCGACACCTCCGGCCGTCACCTTCCGGATCCACTTCTCCACCACGGAAGACAAACCGGGATTCCCCGCGAAGGCCAACCGCGCGAAGGCGGCCCGTCGCTCGCGCACCGATCCGGTCTCCAGCGAGGACAAGAGCGACTCCCACGACTCCTTCCGCACGGCAGCGTTGACACGCTCAGCCTCCTTCAGAACCTCGGCGAACGGGCTCGACGTACTCCGCTTCAACAGCTCCTGAAGTCCGGGGGGCCGCAGTCGTTCCGCCGCCCTCAATGCTGCGACAGCCACCGCGACCGGCGTCTTCGGACCTTCCAGCGTCCGCCAGACTTCTTCCATCGCCGCCAAGGCCGGTGCCGGATCGCGCGGAGGAATGGGCCGATGGAGACCGACGATCCGATCCCGGGGCGAAGGACGCCCCCAATCGGCCAGCGCCTCGGTCGCCTCGACGCGGAGCGCCTCTGGTTGGTCCACATCCGATGCAAGCCTTCCGATGGCCGCGGCCCCGGAAGTTTCCCCCAGACGGAACGCGGCGTTGACGGCTCGCCGCAGGATCCAGCCCCTCGCCTCTTCACGCTTCAGGTGGACTCCCCCGAGACGCTCGTCTCCCTCACGGGGAAGCGCCGGGACGTTTTCCCGGAGCAGGGCGGCCAGGGCCGGGAACCCCGACGGGATCGGCACATCGTTCACCGCCCGCGCCGCCTCCAGAGCAAGAACCGCATTCGAGGAGCCCAGGAATCTCGCGACTTCCGGATCCCCTTCCCGCCGCAACCGGATCAGCAAGGCCAACCGGAGCCGGTCGGCGTACGGCGACGAGGCCAGTTCCCGTCCATGACCGATCCGGGACCGCGAAGGCGTCCGCCCCGCAGGCGGATCCTCCCCGAGGTAATGGAAGGACTCCGCCACCAGGACCGCCCGGGTCAACGCATGGAACTCCGCCGGATCCGGCTCCCGCTCCCCGGCAGCCAGACTCGCGACCGCCCAAGCCGTCTCCGGGGACAACCGACCTTCCCGGTCCTGGATCCTCCGGACCGCTTCCAGCGCGGCGACCCGGACGACCGCCTCCGGATCCTCGAGGTGCCCCGCAAGTCCACGACGCCATCCCGGTTCACCGGTCTCCGACAACAGACGCAGGACCTGTGCACGGATCTCGGGATCCCGGTCCCTCAACAGCGGGCGCAGGGATCGGAAGGAGTTCCCCTCCCCCAGCGAACGGTCCGATCGGACGATCTGCCCCAGCGCCCAGATGGCGTGGATCCGCGCCAACCGCGACCTGGAATCCTGGGCGATCCTCAGGAGCGGACGCATCGAAGCTGCGCCGCGCCGGGCCAACTCCCATTGCGCCGCCAGACGCACGCGCTGGTCCGGATGCCCGAGTCTCCCCGCCAACTCGGCCGCGTAGACCCCGCTGGTCCCTTCCGCGAGCAATCGGCGGACCTCGGCAATCGCACGGTCGCCAGCCAACGCCGGGTCGGTTACATGCCAGAGCCGTCCCTTTCCGGTCTTGTCCCATCCCTGGACCCAGTCCGCCACGACGACTCCCCCGAACGGCGGAAAGGTCACGTCCACCGGCGACAGGTCCCACAGAAGCTTCCCCGTGCGGTTGGTGGACGCGTTGTCCTCCATCCACGGCCCTTGCTGGGCCACCCGGAAGAACGCCCCTTGCGGCTCCACCTGGAACGTCCGGATTCCACCCGGGAAATCGGCGAGGAAGAAATGCCCACGGAACCGGTCCCCGAGTCCCGTGCCCGGATAGAAGGCGATTCCCGCCGGCCCATGCCCCACGTGGGCCACCGGAGGAACCAGGTACGCGGCGCTGTTGCCCTCACGCAGGTGCCAGAGCCGCTCCGAGTTCCACGCCCCCATCTTCGGCAGCCATTGCCATCCGAGGGTCCAGCCGTAGTCGGCCCCCTCAAGGACGAGCGTCCAC
This sequence comes from Verrucomicrobiales bacterium, assembly GCA_027483345.1. GTDB lineage: Bacteria > Verrucomicrobiota > Verrucomicrobiia > Limisphaerales > UBA9464 > SXXZ01. Next base: position 2,145 of record JAIXUV010000279.1, read on the forward strand.
CGCGCCTTGTCCCCGCCGTCGCCGTTGTTGTCGCCGGTCCAGAGCCGCCCCAGGTCGTCGAACGCGAGTTCCTGCGGGTTCCTCAACCCCGAGGCGTACACCTCCATCCGGCTTCCATCCGGCTCACAGCGGAAGACGGCTCCCGTGTCCGGAAGCGAGATCCGCAAACCTTCGCGGTTCGTCACCGAAGTGCCGCGGTCGGCGATGCTGAAATAGAGCCTCCCATCCGGTCCAAGCGTAAGTCCGTGCAGGTCATGTCCCCCGAAGGCGATGTGCACTCCGAAGCCGGTGAGGATCCGGTGGGATTCCTTCGCGGCCAGCAGCTCCGGGGACGCAGGACCGGATCCCGAGAAACGCCGGTCGTCGGCATCAAACCGCCAGAGGTCCGGAATCGACGCGAACCAGACATGCTCGCCCTCGGCCAATACCCCGGCGGCCACGCCTCCGATCGGACTGCGGAAATCGTCGACGAAGGTCTCCGCGGTGTCGGCCCGGCCGTCGCCATCGGTGTCGGTCAGCAGCCGGACCCGCTCGGACTCCACCTCGAGGTCCTTCCAGTCGATGGTCCCGTCCCGGTTGAAGTCCTGGAATCCTCCCTTCCCCGCCTTGGTGACCGCGGAGAGGAAGGCGGAATACCGGGGATCCGATGGATCCAACACCTTTCTCAGGAAATCCTTTCGATCG
>JAIXUV010000280.1 GCA_027483345.1 Verrucomicrobiales bacterium
GGAGCGCGTCTCCGGCTCGTTGATGCCGGAGGGCCTGCTCGAGGGACTCACCGACACGCAGCTCCGCGACCTCTTCGCCTACCTCCGCAGCACGCAGCCGTTGAATGATGGGAGGTAGGAGGGGGATGGGATGAAAGGTTGAAGCGACCCATGACGCACGCCTCCCGCCCTTTATCCCTTCAACCCATCCCCACCCTCACTTCGCCTTATTGGGATAGGGAGGCGGGTTCGGGATCTTCACGGGCTGGGATTCGAGGGCCTTTCGGATCTCGGCGACGGCGCGGTCGAGTTGGTCGTCTTCGCCGCGGAACTCGCGGGTCGGGTCGTTGTCCACCTCGATGTCCGGCGTTACTCCGGTGCCTTCCATGATCCATTCCTTCGCCTCGAGGTCGAAGCGGCTGAACTCGGGACGGTTCAGCGTGCTGCCGTCGATGAGCGGCAGGCTGCCGCGGATGCCGACGACGCCGCCCCAGGAACGCTGGCCGATGATGGGGCCGAGGCGGTGCTTGCGGAACCGGTAGCCGACGATGTCGCCATCACTGGCGCTGTGCTGGTCGATGAGCAGGGCCTTCGGGCCGAGCACCTGGCCACCCGGGTCGACGTTGACGGAGCCGTTGCGGGCGATGGTCCACATGGCGGGCTCGCGGCGCAGGCGTTCGATGATCATCGGCGAGACGTTGCCGCCGCCGTTGCCGCGGCAGTCGACGACGAGGCCCTCCTTGCCGAGTTGGGCATAGTAGAACTTGGTGAACTCGTTGAGTCCCGGGACGCCCATGTCGGGCACGTGCACATAGCCGATGCGGCCGCCGGAGGCCTTGGAGACCTTCTCGATGTTGCCCAGCACCCAAGCGAGGTAATGGAGCGGCTGTTCGTTGCCGGTGGGAACCACGGTCTCCTCATGGGCGCCGTCCTCCTTGGGCTCGGAGTTCAGGCGGAGACGGACCTGCTTGCCGGCGGTGCCGACGAGGGCCGCGTAGAGGTCGACCATGTCCCGTGTGCTCCGGCCGTCGACGCCCACGATGAAGTCGCCGGCCTTGGCGCGGACGCCGATCTCGGTGAGCGGGCTGCGGTAGGCCGGATCCCAGTTGTGGCCCGGGAAGATCCGTTCGATGCGGTAGTAGCCCGAGGCGTCGCGGCGGATCACCGCACCCAACAGCCCCTGCGAGACCCGCGCGGGTTGCGGGCGGTCGCCGCCGCCGACGTAGGCGTGGCCGATGTTCAGCTCGCCGATGAGCTCGCCGATCACGTAGGTCAGGTCCGCCCGGTGCCGGACATGGCGGAGCAACGGTTCATAGCGTTGGCGCATCGCCTTCCAGTCCACGCCATGCAGGTTCGGGTCGAAGAGGAAGTCGCGCATCTGGCGCCAGCATTCGGCGTAGACCTGGTTCCATTCCGCGGCGGGGTCCACGGTCACCTTGAGATCGGCGAGCGACAGCTTCCGGTCCGCGGTGTCCAGCTTTCCGGTCGGAAGGTCCACGATCGCGAAGTCGGAGCCGGTCTTCACCAGCATCTTCTTGGTGTCCGCGGAGACACGGAATCCGCCCACCTCGCCGACCTCGGTCTCCTTGTCCTTCTCTAGGTCGTAGAAGTGGAGCTTCCCCTTGCGCAGGAAGTAGAGGCGGTCGCCGACCGAGGTCAGGGCGCCGTAGGAGGAGGCGGGTGGCGGCAGCACGGCGATGCGCGAGGCGATGCCCTCGGCGTCCACCTTCACGACGACCTTCTCGGTCTTGTTGGTCCCGGAGGACTTCCCGGTGGGCGTCGCATTCGTCGCGGCCGCGGTGGCGGCTGCCGAAGAGAATTTGTCGTCGGCCTTCACGTCGGGCGGCGAACCGGCCGGCGCGGCCTCGTCGCGGACCTTCACCTCGTCGGACTTCGGTGCGAACGGCGACTTCGTCTCCTGGGCGAGCGTCACGAGGTGGATGCGCTCCATGTCGTTGTAGACGTGGTTCCACTCGGTCTGGCCGTAGGTCGGGCTGAAGGAACGTTCGGAAGTGAAGAACAGGTATTTGCCCTCGGCGCTGAACTCGGGCGAGCCGACCGGGAACCAGCCGTCGGTGACCTGGACGACGTTGGTGGTGCCGAGTTGGCGGAGGTAGATGTTCGGGAAGCGGCGGACCTCGGGCTTCGTGTAGGCGATCCAGCGGCTGTCGGGCGACCAGGTGAAGTCGCGGATCTCGAACGCCTCGGCTTCGGCGACCGGAGAGACGGTCTTGGAGGCGACGTCGACGGCCTGGAGGCGGTTGCGGCGGTCGGTCCAGGCGATGGACTTCGAGTCGGGCGACCAGGCGATCTCGTACTTGTAGGTGTCGGCTCCGGAGGTGAGCTGGACCGGCGTGCCGGAACCGTCCTGCGGTCGGATCCAGACCTCGTCCTCGCCGGTGGCGTCGGAGACGTAGGCGATCCAGCGGCCGTCGGGCGACCAGGTCGCGTTGCGTTCATGGACGCCGGCGGTGCGGGTGAGGTTCCGGGTCGGGCCGTTCTTCGCCGGGACCGAGAACACCTCGCCCCGCGCGCCGAGGACCACACGCGAACCGTCCGGCGCGACGTCGAAGCCGGTGACGTCCTTCGCCACGTCCTTCACGCCGCCGCGGGCGACGGCGGCGTCCTCGCGGATCTCGACCGGGATGCGCGTCGTCTTCTCGGAGTCGAAGTCGAAGCGGTGCAGGTGGCCACCGTTCTCGAAGACGATCCCGGTGTCTCCGATCGACGGGAACTTCACGGCGAACTCGGTGAAGGTGGTGAGCTGCCGGGTCTGCTTCGTCTTGAGGTCGAGGACGAACAGGTTGGCCTGTCGGTTGGCGTCGCGTTCGGAGACGAAGTACACGCGGTCTCCGCGCCACATCGGGAAGATGTCCTGGGCGCCGTCGACGGTGAGGTTGGTGGTGGTGCCGGACCCGAAGTCGTGGAGCCACAGTTCGTCGGCCTGGCCGCCGCGGTAGCGCTTCCAGGTGCGGAACTCCCGGAACACGCGGTTGTAGACCATCTGCTTGCCGTCGGGTGAGAAGCTGCACCAACCGCCGCGCGGCACCGGGAGCGTCTCGGGGATGCCGCCGGACAGCCGTGCGAGGGTCAACTCGCCCTTGAACGGGTTCCACTGGGTCCGCCGGGAGCGGTACACCACCGTCTCGTCGTCGCGCCATGTCATGACGATGTTGTTCGGCCCCATGCGGTCCGAGACGTCGTCGCGCTCGAGGGTCGCCGTGAAGGTGAGGCGTCGGGGCGTGCCGCCCGCGGCCGGCATGACATAGACCTCGGTGTTGCCGTCGTACTGGCCGGTGAAGGCGAGATTCTTCCCGTCGGGCGAGAACCGCGCGAACATCTCGAAACCGTCCGGATCGGTGGTGAGCCGGCGTGCCACGCCGCCGGTGGACGGAACGGAGTAGAGGTCGCCGGCGTGGGTGAACACCACGGTTTCCCCGTGGATGGCCGGGAACCGCAGGAGACGGGCTTCCTCGGCGTTCAGGACGGAGGCGGACAGCGTCGCCACCGCGGCGAGGGCGAGCGGGAGGTTCGTCGGACTCATCGAAGACGACGCTATCGCGGGCCTTCCGCAGCGACCAGAACACTTGGCGGCACGCGGCCGATGACGGCCGTGAAAATTGTTCATGGACCGGTTTGGCGGTTCCCGACAGGTGGCCTGTCGGAACCGGTAAAATGTGACCCAAGCGGCTCATGAGGAGTGGAGTCTGTCACCGTTTCTTGCCGTAACCCGACCTGAGAACACCCGTGGCACCTGGGTTGCTGGCCGTGCGGGAATGCCACTTCACCCTAGGAATCGACCCATTCTTACCCGGTTGGCAGTTTGGCCATTCAACTCCACCTGCGTGGGCGCACTGGCATGAACCCGGTCGCCCCGTCTCCGCTGTCCCCCGAGGCCATCCGGGTAGCCCTCAGGTCGGTGCCCCCGTTGCCGTCGCTGAATTCCATCCACCAGACGCTTCAGGAGCTGTTGGCGGCCGAGGAGAAGTCCACGGCGCGGCTGGCGTTGGTCATCGGACGGGATCCGGGTTTGGCCTCGCGTCTTCTCCAACGGGTGAACTCACCGGAGTTCGGCCTCCAGCAGAAGGTGAAGTCCTTGGAGGACGCGGTGATCCACGTGGGCTCCCGAACCCTGAGGGATCTCGTGCTCATGGCTCCGGTGGTTTCGGACATGAAGTCCTTGGCCGGGAACCAGTCCTCGTCCTGGCGGGCGTTGTGGCGGCACAGCGTCGGGACGGCGTTGCTCACCCAGGAGCTGATCGCCTCGGCGGGAGGCGGCGGCTCGGACCTCGACTACATCGCCGGCCTCATGCACGACGTGGGCTGGATCGTGAGCAAGAGGCTCTTCCCCGACCACTTCGCGGAGATGGAGCGTCGTTTCGCCGCGGGGAAGTCCGCCGTGGTCGAGCTCATGGAACGATCCGTCCTGGGTGTCCCGCACACGATCCTGGGCGGCTGGTACCTGGAGCAACAGCGGCAGGATGAGCTCCTCGTGAAGTCGGCGCTGTTCCACTCGGTGCCGGAGGGCGCGGGCGCCCATGCGAGGACCATCGCCGCGGTCCAGATCGCGGACCTCTTCATGGCGTCCATCGGTTGTGGCCATCTCGGTGACCCGGTGGGGCCGGACCGGGAGGCGTGGAAGAAGGTCGGAGGGTGGAAGATCCTCTTCCCGTCCGGCAACGAGAGCACCCAGCGTTTTGCCATCCGACGGCTGGAGGTCGGGGGGACACGGCTGCTGACGTTGGTGGATTCGGTGTGTTGAGGATCTGTCAGTTGTTCGTTGTCAGTTGCCGGTTGATGGCCCCGTGGCCTCGTGTCGTGCGGTCTGCACGTGTAGGAGACGACGTCAGGAGTCTCAGCCCTTTCAGGAGCGTCGTGGGTTGGGATTGGGATTTCGGGAGGTAAGAGACTCGTCACCTCGTCTCCTACGGTGCGTAGGAGTCTCGGTCTCCGCTTACCTAGTGCCGGCACCGCGGGGAGTCGGTGCGGAAGGGGCGGTGAACGGCTTCACGCGGGAAGGCCAGAGCTTCCAGTCGACCTGGAAGTCGTCGATTAGCGCGGTTGGCATGCGGTTCGGGATCTGGGCCTCGAGGTTGGCCTTCGCCGGAAGGCCCATCCGCGCCGCCACTTCGAGGGTGAGGAAGAACTGGCCGGCGTCCTGTGCCGGTTTCAGCTCCGCCGGGATCCATCGCGCGCCGTTCCGCGCGGTGTCGCGGACGTATTCCGCGAGCGGGATGCCGACGAACCACGGCTGACGCAATCCCATCACGTTCCGGCCGGCATCCCATTCCAGCCACGCCCCATCGAGCGTGTTCAGCGGTCCTTCCGGAGGCGGCGGTGGCGGCCCCAGGACGGCCATCGCCACGCCTTCCGGATGGCGCAGCAGGGCGTCCCGGCTTCCGCCCGCATTGCGGACCCGTTGGCAGGCCGCGGCGATCGCGGTCCAATCCAGGGATCCCTCGGGAATCCCGCCGACCAGCCCGAGGATCGGCATTTCGGAGTAGAAGTCGCCGCGGACGAGGAACACGTCGGGGAACTCGGCGCGGAAGGTCCGCAGGATCGCCTCGAACTGGGGCCTCGTGAGCTGGAACATCGGGACCCACTGGCAGAAGACGCCGCCCGGGCGCAGCGAACGGCGCGTGGCTTGGAAGTGTTCACGGGTGAAGAGGCGGCCTTCGCCGGTGCGCCACGGCAGGAAGAGGTCGCCCACGACCACGTCGTACCGGCCGGGGTTCTCCAACACGGCGATCCGGGCGTCCTGATGTCGGACGCGGACCCTGGGATGATGGAATACGTCCCGGTGGAATCCGGCGAAGTGGCGTCCGGCGAGTTCGATCACCGATTCGCTCAACTCGAAAGCCTCGATGCCCTCGACGGCGGGATCGAGGGTGGCTCCGGCGGTGGTGCTGCCGGTTGCGAATCCGAGGATGCCGACGCGGCGTGCGGATCCGTGGAGCAGGATCGGCAGCAGGGCCTGACGTTCCTGGTTCGCCTGCGCGCGGGAGCCGCCGAGGGTGTAGGTGTTGTTGTAGACCATCCTCCAGTCCGCGGGATCCCCATGGACGGCCGCCACCACGCCTTCACGGGACGTGCGGACCTCCGCCACCGTGATGCCGGACTCCGGGGTGAGCTGGGGAAGCTGTCGTGTGGCAAGCGCCGCGCCGGGAACCGCGGCGAGACCGGCCATCAGCAGCGTCAGGGACAAGGGGGAACGCAGCAGGGAACGGCCCAGGACCACGATCCAGCCGGCGAACGCGACCGCGGCGACGGCGCAGCAGGAGGTCCAGAGACCGAGTGACGGCAGGAGCCAACCCTGGGCGGTTTCGGCGCCGATCCAGCCGCCGAGGCCGTTCAACGCGAGCAGCAGCGCCACTTCGCGTCCGGGTTCGCGCCGGTTGGCGGTCTGGCGCAGCAGCAACGGAAAGACCAGTCCACCGGCGACGAACACCGGCAGGATGACCAGCGACGACAGGGCCGCGACGCGGAGGAGGTAGGCGAGTGGCGGATGGTCGTAGGCGAAGAAGCGCAGGCCGGGACGTGCGGCGAGGAACACGAACGGTTCCGAGGCGGCGATGAGCGCGGTCGCGAGGAAGGCCCAGGCGACGAGGCCTCGGGCGCCGTCGGCGGATCCGGACCGGATGCGGCCGGCGACCGCGCCGGCGAGAGTGAGGGCGGCAATGACGAAGGCCAGCACCAGGGCGTTGGAATGGCCGGCGTTGATGGTGACCTGGGCGGTCTGGTGCTGGAGGAGGACTTCGAGCGCGAGCGTGAGGAAGCCGGATCCGAACGCGAGCAGACGCGCCGTCGACGACCGGATCGGAGGGGCTTCCGGGATCCACGGACGTGGAGTGCGGCCGTCCCGGGAGCGGGTTCGGGAGCGGGAGAACCCGAGGGCGGCACCGGCGAGCAGGAGGTTGGCGCCGATGCCGACGAGGCCCGAGGCGAAGAGGCCGAGGCGAGGGAGCAGGAGCGTGACCGTGGCGAGCACGCCGAAGACGCCGCCGGCGGTGTTGGCGACATAGAGCGAGATGCCGCAGGAGGCGGAACCCAGGGCGCCGAGTGCGGCCGGCATGACGAGGCCCATGGCCATGGCCGGTGGGGTGACGAAAAGCAGCGCGGCGAGAGTGGGGTTGCGTTCGAGCGGGAAGGCTTCCCGGAATGAGTCCGCGAGGAAGACGGAGCCCAGCACGGGCAGGGAGAGGACGCCGACCGCGAGTTCGGCCCAGGCGACGCGCCTCCAGGCGTGACGCGCCGACGCCGGGCGCCAGGCGGCGAATGCGCCGCCGAGGGAGAGTCCGATGAAGAACGCCCCGACGACGCGCGCGAAGGTGTCGCCGCCGGCGCCGAGGACGTCGACCAGGCGCCGGGTCCAGAGGGTCTGGTGGACCAGGGCGACGGCGCCGCTGAGGCCGACCAGCAGATGCGCGGCCCAATTGGGGATCATTGGATCCGGATGCGGAAGAAGGCGCGGGCGACCGGGGTGGGGACGGTGACCGTGGCCATGCGGTTCAGGCCGGACACCGGGGTGCCGATCGCGGTCCAGTTGGGCGACTCCAGAGAATCGGTGAATTCGATCTGGTAGGTCCTTCCCGACGCCGCGGCGAAGGTGAGTTCGAGGCCCTCGATGCCGGGGACCGCCTTGCTGATGGTGTCGCCGGCCTGGAACAGGAAGCGCGTGACCGCGGACTCCGGGTGCAGGGGACCGCCGTCGGGGCCGTTGGAAGAGGCGTCGCGGAGTCGGAGGCCCACCGTGTAGAGTCCGGGCAGCGTCGCGGAGAAGTAGCGGCCGTGGACATGGCCATAGGGATCGGCTCCGGGCTGGCCGGAGTTCTCGCTGAGCGGGAACTCGCGGGTGCCGGCCCGTTCGCCCACGGGAACGGAGAAGGTCAACGCCTCCGCGTCCATCTCGTCGCCCGGGCTTTCCCAGAACCCGAGTTCGCCCCCGACCGGTCCGTCGACCTCGACGATCCGGGCGACGACTCGGGTGCCGGGAAGGGCATGGCCGGTGGCCGGCCCGCCGTTGATCGGGGTGGAGGCCAAGGCGGTGAAGGTCGGGCTGTTGGCGATGTGGTAGCCGCCGTAGATGCCGTTGGTCACCGCGGGAAGTCGGACGACGAATCCGGATTCGGCCGCGAACCGGTCGGCGTTGGCGAACACCAGCGTCGAGGCTGCGTTGACGCCGGCGTTGATGTGCGCGTGCTGACCGGCGGCGACGAAGGCGCCGAGGAAGGCGATGCCGAGGGCGGATGGAAGTGGCGTCTTGCTCATGTCGAAAGGGATGCGGGAGAATTTGGAAGGGGTGAGGGGCCGCGTGGCCTGGACTGGAAGCGGAACGCTTTGCTGACAGGCGGCGTCCCGTTTCCCGGGGTCACTTGGACTCCCTCACCCCCAAGGATCACGTCGGATCAGGCCTTGCGGCGGCGCCAGAGCGCGAATCCGACGAGGGTGACACCGGCCATCGCCGCGTACTCCGACGGCTCGGGAACGGCGTTGAACTCGACGTAGTAGGTCGCGGACGGGGTGTGGATCGGGCCGCCACCGGTGCCGTTGATCGAGGTGTCCACGATCTGGAAGCCGACCGTGTAGTTGCCTTGGGCTCCGGTTACCGTGAAGCGGCGTCCATGCAGGTGGCCGTAGGGGTCCTCGCCGAGATCACCCGCCGTGGCGGGATCGCTCAGGTCCCAGGTGAAGGTGGGCGTGGCGACGGAGTAGCCGACCTGATGGTTCACGGTCCAGCCGGCTCCGCCACCCTGGTCGGCGCCCTCCCAGAACTGGAAGGCCCCGCCGGTCGGGCCCTGGACGGAGACGATGCCGAGCTCGAGGAAGCTGCCGAGCGCCGCCGCGTTCGGATTCGCGGGCTCGAACGCAGACGTGGCCGGGAGCGCCGTGAACGTGATGCCCCCGTTGAGGTAGCCGGCGTAGCGTCCGGTGGACGAGTAGGTCAGCGGCTTTACGTACCCCGAGCCGGCCACGTAGGTGGCGCCGTTCTCGAAGTACAGCTGCGAACCTTGTGTGGTCGCCAGCGCGCCAGCCTCGATGTGCTGTGCTTGGACGGCCCCGGCGGCCCCCAGCGCGATGGCCGGGACCAGCAGGGACTTCATGGTGTGTCTCATTTTGGTATTGGTTGGTTTCTGCCTGCGTTCATCGGCCGTCGGGACGCACGAAACGCGTCGTCGGCGGACCGAGAAGGGGGATCACGCGACGCCACGGGAGTCCTTCCACGTGGGAGTCGGCATGGAGGTAGTTCGCCAGCCCGCGGTGCCTCAACACGCGGACCTGTCCGGAGAAGGCGTTCGTGCCGAAACCGCCCGAGGCCGCGTCGGCGAAATGGAAGTGGTCGGAACCCTCGAAGTCCTCACGCGTTTCCGTCACGTGCAGCGTCTCCGTCGGCGACGGGATGGACACCAACCGCGAGAAGTCGAGGTCGGTCGCGCCATAGGGCCGCGGGGTCAGGAAGTCGTTCACCGCGTAGCCGGTCGGCCGGGCCGAATTGGTGTCCCGGGGACACCGGTAGATGTTGGTCAGCCCGTACGGAGCCAGCGTCCCGATCCACGAGGCCCGTTGGTGGGCGCTCAGGGGCAGCGTGCCGTTGTTGTCGTCGACGTAGAGCGCGACGCCGATGCCGAGTTGGCGCAGTTGCGAGAGGCACGCGGTCGCCGAGGCCTTGGACTTCGCTGTGGCCAGCGCCGGCAGGAGCATCGCGGCGAGGATCGCGATGATCGCGATGACCACCAGCAGCTCGATCAGGGTGAATGCGCGGCGCGGTTCCGCCGCAACGCCAGGGGTGGGCGACAAGGGACCTCTCGCGATGGGACGACGGTCGGACATGGCGAACAGGGGCGGATCCCGGCCGTGGGCACGCCTCGAGGCGGCCCCATGGGCGGAGGATCGTTGCGCCGCATCGGGGCGGCGTTCGGAGGGAATCGGGAAACCGAGACCGGCGGGATCCCCGGGGGTCCACGATGCCGGAACGTGGACGGGAGCCGATGGACGGAGGAAGTCCCGCGGCATCGGCTGGCCGCGGGACCGTTCGGGCGCGGATCAGGCCGCCCGGGGAGGCTCGTGCGCGGGAGGTTCTGAACGCCGTTCGGCGGTGAACTCGGGCGGCGCCGGCGGTTCCTCGGTCACACCGAGGCCGATCGACACGGGCTTGGAGTCCGAGGCGAGCACGTCGAGCTTCTTGAGGAAGACGCCGCCTCCCGACTTCTGCTGGGCGTCACGACCCTCGCGGCTTAGCCGGCAGAGCGAACAGGGACGGCTGCCGTCGAACGTCGTCCGCACCGCCACCGAAAAGCCGGACTCCGCGGTCCGCTCGACCAACATGGACGCCCAGGCGACCGACTGGAGCACGGTCCACTGCCACCCTAGGGAGAACCCGAGGAGCAGGGCGACCAAGATCCGGCCCGGACGACGCATTGCGATGATGGAACGCCCGTTTCGGGGATGGGTCAACCCCGAGGGGGCTGCCGTAATGCCGCAGGGGTGGGGAATTGTCCTTTGGGAGGTCAGGGACTCGTGACCTCGTCCCCTACGGTGCTCACGGGTAGGAGACGAAGTGAGGAGTCTCATTCTTTCCGGGGTTCGTCTTGGGAAAGGCCAGAGACTCGTGATCTCGTCTGCTACGGGCGCACTTCCTTGTACCCGGGGCCGGAGAAGAACCGCGCGGCGAGGACGATGGCCACGACCGCGAGGATCAGGGCGGTGAGCGAGGTGGTGCGGAAGAAGCCGAGGAGGTCGCTGGAGGGGCCGCTGCCCAGACGGAAGGTCATCACGCCGACGTAGCCGAGGTAGCCGCAGGCGTCGGCGAGGTACATCAGGAACCCGATGTTGCCCTGGTCGCGCGTCATGGCGATCAGGCGTTCGAAGACCGTGGTGTGGACCGCGACGTAGGGCAGGTAGAGTCCGAGGCCCAGGAGCACCATGAACGCGAAGGCGTCCATGGATCCGCCCTGGTGGACGAACAGCGTGGCGATGCCGAGGAGCAGGCCGGCGAGGGAGATCCCCAGCGAGAGGAAGAACGAGCGGCGGTTTCCGCGCACGAAGGAGGCGGCGCCGTTGACCGCGAGTACCCCGAGGGCGACCCAGAGTTCCGACCGGGTGAAGTCCTTGGCCTGGACCGTTGCGCCGAGGGCCCGCCAGAGTTCCGGGGCGAAGTCCGCGCGGAGACTCCTCACGACGGTGACCAGCAGGTAGGCGAGCGAGATGAGTCCGAGTCCGGGTCCATGCCGCCGGATCCACCGGGCCCGATCCTCGCGGGTCATCGGGGTCCGGACCGAGCGCGCCTGGGTGTCCGCGGCGTCGGGCGGTGGGATCCGTCGGAGCATCCAGACGAAGCCGAGGAGGGGCGCGAGGAAAAGCAGGCCGGCGGCGGCGGGCATCCAGCGTTCGGTGACGCCCCGTTCGAGCAGCGCGGTCCCGACGGTCTTCGAGAAGCCGTCGGCCAGGATGAAGCTGGTGCAGAGCCCCGCGACGAGGGCCTCGGTCATCCGACGGCCCTCGAGGAATCCGAGGACGAGCCCGAACACCATGCCGAGCGGGAGTCCGTTGAGGAAGAGGCAGACGACGTTGTAGGGGGCGGGCAGGACGGCGAAGAGCACGAGGGCGAGTTCCGCGGCGCCCACGAGCGAGAGCAGCGCCAGCGCGCGTCGGCCGGGGGGCATCGAGGCGATGACGCGGATGCCGATGAACTTCGACAGCGTGTAGCCGAGCACCTGTGCGGACACGAGCCACACCTTGAAGCCGGCCGGGAAATCGGAGCCGGTGAAGGCGGCGGCGCTGAACGGCTTCCGGAAGCCGTACATGCAGGCGTAGGTGCCGAAGGAGGCGACCATGCCCCAGACGGCGATCGCCAACGGACTCCAACGCCGCGTCGGCGGGCACGTCTCGGCCGTCGCCGTCGTGGAAGGATTCACCGGAGGCTGAGGGTTGCCCGGGGACAGCGCGGGTCAGGCCGTCCGGACCAGCGACTCGAGCAGCGGACGGAAGTGCGCCAAGTCCGGCGTCACCATGTCGGGCACCTTGCCCATGTCGTCGTAGCGTCGGACGCGCACGGCGAGGTCGAAGTGGGGGCCGGCCTCGAAACCGGCGGCCTCCGCGTCGTCCATGGGACCGCCTTGGAGCGCCAGGCTCCTGCGGGAGGCCTCGGAGAGGCCGTCGAAGTAGGCGGCTTCCTTCCAGCAGAGATACCGCTTCGAGGCGGCGTGGAGGCGGATCGGTTCGACCACCTCGGCCGGGAACCAGTCCTGGAGACGGTTGGCGCCGATGCGTTCATGACGGGCGTCGACGCCCTGGTTGGCGATGTCCTCGCCGAGGTCGTGGAGCAGGTGGCCGTAGTCGTGCAGGAGGCACGCGGCGACCACGAAGGGGTTCTCGCCGGCCTGGGTCGCGAAGGTCGCGCACTGGAGACCGTGCTGCAGCTCGGTCACGTGCTCGCCGTAGCTGCGGTGCCCCTTCTCGCTGAAAACCCTCTCGATCTCGTCGACGACTTCGGCCGGATTCATTTGA
>JAIXUV010000208.1 GCA_027483345.1 Verrucomicrobiales bacterium
CGGTGGAGGTGGGACGCGGGCCGTAATGGGAACCCGGGTTGATCGCTTCGGAAAAGCGGCTGTCGCGCAGGGAAGGGGGATCGGGATAGCGAGCGGAAGGGGGAGCGACGAAGCGGGTCATGGAGTCTCCTTTTTCGGGAAATGGGTATTGGAGGAGACTACCACATTCTGGCGCTCTGAATCAACGGGTCGGCCCCCCTTGCAAGTGGCCGAGTTCGCGCATGGAGACGAAGTCCCGGGGACGTTCGATGGTCGGATGTCCGACGATGATGTGGTCGAGCACCTCGATCCGAAGCAAACGGCCCGCCTGGCTGATCTCGCGTGTCAGCCGGATGTCGGCTTCGGAGGGCGTGGGATCCCCGCTTGGATGGTTGTGCACGAGGATCAGTGCCGAGGCCCGGTGAGAGATGGCGAGGGCGAACACTTCACGCGGATGGACGAGAACGGAGTCCAGGATGCCCTTGGCCATAAGGTCGGCGCTGATGAGGCGGCGACGGGTGTTGAGGCACAGGACATGGAAGTGCTCCACATTCGCCGAGCGGTACTCCTCCCGAAGCAGGCCGGCCACCCGTTCCGGACAATCTACCACTGGAGGTTCCGGGTGGGATTCTTGGCTGAGCCTTTGAGCCAACAGGAAAGCCGATCGAATGGCCACCGCCTTGGACGGACCGACGCCTGGGACCTCCTGCAGATCGGCGAAGGACGCCTGCGCCAGATTCGTGAGCCCGCCGAACCTCCCGATCAACCGCGCCGCTGCGGGTTTCCCGGTCAACGCCCCCAACAACTCCTCATTCGTCGAAACCTCCAACGACCGAACAAACAGACTCATTCGCACTACCTCCCGAATCGCGGGATCCTACCACATCCCGAGACGTTCTGGAAGGCGTGGAGGGAGAGGGATTTCCCTCCTCAGTTCTTGATCGAGTCCTACTGTCAAACTGGCCGGCCAGGAGAAAGCTCGACGAGTTGGCGGAAGCGGAGGAGTCGCTGACGCACAGAACGCTTCCGTGGGAAACTCTGACATGTCGCCCGTTTCGACAAGTTGCGACTTCGTGTCAAAGGGGCGGGTCTACTTCGACATGTTCAGCCGATGTGTCCAAGGCGGCGACTCAATAATCGACTGTGAAGACGGTCTTCATGCGAGTCCAATCTGTGCCCAAACTCGAAAGCCTCTTCCTCCCTACGAGACTATGAGGTTGTTTTGGTTTATGGATATTGTGGGTGCTTTTGAAAACCCGTCAATAAGTGTGTTGACTCTGAATTCGCTGGGGAATATGCGCCGCAGCGATTTCTAGCTGAGTTTCAATCGATGCGGTCCCAAATAGCCGGAGAATTTCTGTCGGGGAATCAGCTGCATTACCGAGTGCCCAGGTTTGATGCTTGGGTAGGGATCTGCTATTTAGTTATGGTTGTCGCCAAAGAATTAGACTAACTGAATATGGAAATGTGATTTGAGTTTGCTTTACGCTGCGGGCGAGCTATTGGATAGCCGTTGACCTGAAGTGTGTGTGTGGTCGTTTTGGCGCAAGTCTCTTGGGCTTGTCAAAGTCACGCGCGGGCTAATTGAATCAGAGATTTATGTGTGTATCGCTATTTCAGTCTCAACTAATCTGTCGAGCGAGTTGAAGGATTGTAAATTGCGATGAGATTTGCTGCAAGGTGATTGTTGTGAAAAGCGCAGAGCCTATATTTTAAAGAGTTTAGGACTGCGCTTTAAAGCGTGAATAGCTTCTATATTGGGCGAAATCTTAAAAAGTTAAACCTCTCTCCCGCGATTGGTGAAAGAGAGGATGGGTTGCGGAAAGGCCTGGCTCGGCTTATCTTTGGTATGCCTTATAAAGGACCCTCAAAGTATGGGCGAATATCGATTGACCATCAACATCTCCGGCTCGGCCGGAAATTTTGATCGTGTCTCCTCTATTTACTTTGTAGCGAAACGACACCGAGGTGGCTGTGGCGCGTTCGTATCTCAATCCGTCAACGTAAGTGTCTCCGTCGTTTGGATCTCGAATGGTAATCGAACCACTGCTCCAAACAACTACTCCGTTTACTAGTAGATTTCCTGTAATGAATCGCGGTTCCCGAACCGCTTTGCGCGCCACAACTCCATAAGTTATTGCGATTTCTTGATCTAATTCGACAATTAGAGGTTCCATATCGTTGTAATAGTAGGTGGCTGGACCGTCTTGTGGTCTTCTTGCGCCTGAATCGTAAGGAGCGTCAGCTGGAAACTGTTTTGTGACAATTCTCATCTCTGGCCCCAATGCCTCGCCGCGAACTAGATATGAAAAATCGGGAGCGTTGTCCGAGGTGATTAGAATGTAAACGTCCCTGTGAATTGAGCCTCTTCGATAAGTTCTCCTAATTACGTGTCCAGTATTTGATATTAAGGTTGGTGTGGAGCCATCAAGTGGCTGCAATACTATGGGGGGGGCATCTTGAGACTCGGCGAGTTGAATGACCTTCCATGAATGAAAACTATTCGTTCTTGCCTGCGGGCCTGGAGATTTGAATGTTGCTTCTACTTTGATAAATGCGCCGTCAGGCTCAACTTTGATGCTTAATCCGTTTAAATCGCTACTTCCTTCAAATTTCAACTTAATGCATCCCAGCCATCCGTCGATAACATCTTTATTTGCAATTCGCTGAAATGTAGTTATGAAATGTTCCGAGGTGAATTGTCTTGAATCAAGTGTTTCGACTGCTCTTTTCCATTGATTGAATCTTTCGGTGTTGTCACTTGCTCCAAAAGATACAGGGAATCCGTCTATTGGGAGGCTTAAATTAACTCCGCTTTTTGCAAGGTTTCGCGCTTGATTCTCATCTAGGCTTTTAAATTTCTTTAACAGTTGCTCGGATACAGACGTGTTGCTATCAAAGTGAAATTCGTCAAAAATCCCGCCTTTTAGTAGATCTGAACAGTTTTCCATATTGAGTAATTATGATCGTTTCGGCTGCAACGTCTCCTCGCATTAGAATCAAATATCGTCCGTGCGATTCCGGACGAGCGTAGGAGTCGTGTTTTTTCTGTCAACGATGCAGTTGCTTACGCCCGATTATGCAGTCGACCAAACCTTCCGATCAACCGCGCCGCCGCCGGCTTACCAGCCAAAGCGCCCAACAGCTCCTCATTCGTCGACACTTCCAACGACCGCACAAACAGACTCATCGGCACTACCTCCCGAATCACGGGAGATTACCACATTCCGAGGCGTTCTGGAAGGCTTGGCGGGAGCGGACCTGAAGCTGTCCGCTTTCCGCCCTGCCCAGTCCGAATCGCCCCAGGTCCGGCAACATTTCACGGACTCCCACTGGACGGGTTTCCCGTGCCCGGAATAGGTTCACTCATTGCCGTGAAGTTCTTGTTCCGGAATCTGTTGGCCTCGCCGGTAGGTGAGCGTTCCCACCAAGGCCAAGCCCTCCTCTTCAATGCCCCAAGACTCGTCCGCCACGATCGGCTTCGAGGCCAAGGACTGGCTCATCGCTGACATTGCAACGCGCGTGAGCGCGGGCCCTGGCTGCGCAGCCACTCGACTGGACATGTGCGGAGCGCCAGTCCTACGGAGCCACTTCACGACCCCTCTTTGACTATGGCCCGAATACCCCAAGGAAATGCCGGCACGGCGAACATCGGCTTTGAACAGAAGCTGTGGTTGGCGGCGGATAAACTGAGTTCGAACATGGACGCGGCGGAGTACAAGCACGTCGTCCTTGGCCTGATATTCCTCAAGTACATCTCCGACACCTTCCAGGAACACCGCGCCAAGCTCCTCGCCGGACAAGGAGAGTACGCCGGCGCCAAAGCCGAGGACCCGGACGAGTACAAGGCAGAGAACATCTTCTGGGTGCCTTCCGAGGCCCGGTGGGCTCACCTCCAGGCGACCGCCCATCTCCCGGCCATCGGTCGGATCGTGGACGACGCCATGATCGCCATCGAGCGCGACAACCCAAGGCTCAAGGGAGTGCTTCCAAGAGACTACGCTCGCCCGGCACTCGACAAGCACCGCCTCGGCGAGCTGATCGACCTCATTGCCACCATCAGCCTCACCGTCGCCAGCGAGGGTGAGAAGACCCATCGTTCCGTCGATCTACTGGGCCGTGTGTACGAGTACTTCCTCACCCGCTTCGCCAGCGCCGAGGGCAAGAACGGTGGCCAGTTCTACACGCCGTCTTGCGTCGTGCGCTGCCTCGTCGAGATGCTCGCACCTTACAAGGGCCGCATCTACGACTCCGCTTGCGGCTCCGGCGGCATGTTCGTTCAGTCGGAGAAGTTCGTGGAATCCCACGGCGGCAAGATCGGCGACATAAGCATCTACGGTCAGGAGAGCAACCCCACCACCCGACGGCTGGCGATCTTGAACCTCGCCATCCGGGGCATCGAGGCGGACTTCGGACCGGAACAGGCGGACACCTTCCGCTACGACCTCCCTCAGTTGCGGGCAATCTATTGAATGGCTTGCCGTTGATTTAAGCCTGATATCCAATCTGGCTTGGCTATTCGTAGCAAAGTCTAGCTATTTAAAACAAAGTGATAAAAAATATGCCTAGCAATGATCAGAACAAATTCTTTCAGCAGGCCGAAGGATGGATTAATGAATCTCTGCCCGATGGATTGGCGTTATCTAAGACGCTCCTAGACCAAGCGACTATAATCGGACAACTAACATGGTCCCCAGACGGGCGAGTTCTTGCCGCTTCGGGAAACGAAGGTTTGATTTGCTGGGAGGTTCGTTCTTGGAGGTGCCTCCCTCCGTTTGAAGGTCAAATGCGCCAATTCAATTCTATCGCTTTTGATCCGACAGGAGAAGTAATCGCCTGTGGCAATGGTAATTATTCAGTAAACCTGTGGGAAGTGGCGAGTCAGAGGTTGCTAGTTTCTCTGAGTGGCCACAACAATAAAGTTGGTAGCGTATCTTGGTCCCCGAATGGTGATCATTTTGCCTCGGCAATGATCGATGGGACCATTAGTATCTGGGACACAAAAACTTGGAATTCCCGAAGAATCGGTCCTTGGAAAGGTTTGAAACCTCAAAAAAAGCGAAAGGGTGTGATTTGCAGTGTTGCTTGGTCTTGGAACTCAAAACAAATTTCAGGAGCTTCGTACGACCTAGCAATTTGGGATCCAAACACAGGGAGTCGAATTTTTTTGGTACAAACTGATCATATTCTCTTGGACGTTGCATGGTCGCCAAGAATTCAAACGCATTTGCTGGCGGCAGGCTACTCGAACAATAGTGTTCAAATCTGGAACGCGAACACCAGAACCAAGTTTAGAGATCTTGAAGGTCATACATCTTCAGTGCAGTATGTAGCCTTTTCCTCCGACGGAACACTGCTTGCCTCCAGTTGTAGTAATAGTATAAGATTGTGGCGCTGTTCCGATTGGCAAGAAGTTGCTGTGATTAGAAATCGCCCCTTGGGACTATTTGGTCCTATTGAGTTTCATCCTACTTTGCCTCTCCTTGCTGCAGCTCAATCCAACATCGCGAAGGGCAACTCCCAAAGTGCTATCCATATTCTGAAACTGGACCTGGCTCAGCTGCTTGGGCAGCCGCACAAAAGTGCGCACACTTACACTAGTGCAAAGATTGTATTGGTTGGTGAAACTAATGTAGGAAAGTCGTATCTGGCACATCGTATGGCGACCGGAGAGCCACCGAAAGAGGGGGCTATCAATAGTACGCATGGCATGAAGTTTTGGCCGTTGGAACCCGAACGGCTCAGCCCTAGGGCGAAGGCTCCCGTAGGAGAACGTCGCGATGTGGTGCTGTGGGACATGGGCGGGCAAGATGAATATCGGCTGATCCACCAATTGTTCCTGCACGACACGACACTTGCGCTCGTGCTTTTTGATCCTACCCGAGGAGCTCCGGCTTTCAAAGAAGTAGAGACATGGAATAAGGCTCTAGAAAACCAACTCAGAGGCCGAACTGCGGTAAAGCTGCTTGTTGGTTCCAAACTTGATAAGCTATCAACGACCATTGACCGGCAAGCAGTGCAGCATCTGGTCAAAGTTTGCGGCTTTAGAGATTACTACGAAACGAGTTCACTCACTGGCCGCGGAGTCGTAGAACTGAGTGAAGCAGCTGCCGAAGCAATTGATTGGGATGGTCTGGGCAAGACTACTCGTCCGGAGCTGTTTCAAGCTATTCGGGATGAGATTGCGCGCCAGAGAAGTAATGGTGTAGTCGTGGTGCTCTTCGATGATCTTGATCGAGAACTACAGACCAACGAGGAATCTAGAACCTTCTCCTTGATGAAGCACGTCGTGGCTATGTCGTCCAATCCTGAAGCAGGAACCGAGGCCTTGAATGCAGTCTGCAGCCAGCTTGCAAGCCAAGGGATCATCGCCCGTGCCAAAACCAGCAGTGGCAAGAGTGCGCTGATCCTCCGGGTCGAAGAAGTAGAACGCTACGCCGGCTCGCTCATCATTGCAGCCAAGAACAATCCACGTGGCGTTCCTGGATTGGAGCTTCGAAGTATCGCCCATGAGAACTTTTCTCTTCCAGGAATATCGGACCAAGATCGTTTGCCACGCGCGCAAGAAAAACCGGTGCTCGAATGCACCGTGCAACTTCTGCTGGAACACGGCATCTGTTTCAAGCACGAAGGTTTGCTCATCTTCCCGTCACTCTTCGCGCACGCGTCTGAAGAAGCTGATGGCAAACTGCAGCATTCTGTTTCACTCTACTACGATTTCGCGGGTGCTATTGATAACATCTATGCCTCTATGGTTGCATGGCTCGTGTTGTCCAAGGAGTTCGGCAAGGTGCGGCTCTGGTTGGACCGGGCGGAGTTTGAAGTTAAGGGCGGCGGCCTGTGCGGTCTGCGCAAAGTGGGTCGACTCGGTGGTTTTGCTCATGTGGATGTCTATTTCGAGAAAGCGACAGGCGATCGGCAGCGCATGGAGTTCATCAGTTTTGTAGAAGACCATCTGGCGCGGAATGGAGTGGAGATTCGCGAACATGTGGCAATTAAGTGCTCCTGTAATAACGAGTTCTCGGAGGACACCCTGCGCCAACGTATCGCTCGTGGTGAAAAGAACGTGGTGTGCCCCGTGTGCGAAACCCGGCACAACTTGAGCGAAGGTGCGACTGCGTCTCGCGAACGTGATATGTCGATCAACCAACATACTTGGGCGCTGCGAACGCGAATCGAAGAGCTCCGACAAATTCTCACGGAGAGTGTGGTTCAAGTGCTAGGTAAAGCTAAAGCAGCGAATCCAGCCACCGATCCGATTCGAATTCTGCATCTCAGCGATCTCCATTTCACCGCGGCGACGCCAGTAAAGGCGAGGCTGCGTTGGCTGATTGATGACATCAAACAGCATGGCGGTTTGGGATTCAATGAGTTGGACTATTTGGTGATCTCTGGCGACTTCACTGACAAGGGAAGTCTTGATGGATTTGAGAAGGCGTATGAGTTCGTGTCCAGATTGACAGAGGAGTTCGGTTTATCTGCCGAGCGTTGCATTTTTGTACCGGGAAATCACGACGTGAGCGACTTAGAAGAGGCATACGATTGGAAGAGAAAGCCGGATGGCCTTGAGGACGGCGAGTGGGTAAAGCAGGGCGAGATTTATCTTGTCAGGAATGCGGCGAAGTATCCGTTGCGCCTGAAGGCATTTTCGGACGACTTCTTTCACAAGTTTGTCCAGCGGCCCTACCCGTTAGATTTTGCGGCTCAGGGATTTACCGTGCCATTTTGGGAGACTGGCCTGCAGTTCCTGATGCTCAACTCTTGCTGGCAGATAGACGGCTTTCACCGGAAGCGGTCAGGCGTGCATGTTGAAGCTGTCGCCAACGCAATCAAAGAGGCTCAGATACAGGAGAAAGCAGCGCGCGCTGCGGGCCAATTGTCAAGTGGCAAGCCGCTATTACGGATCGCGGTATGGCATCACGCCATCGCTGGACCTGAGCAAATGACCAACACTAATTTTCTCGCCAATTTACAAAAGGCAGGCGTGCGATTAGGAATGCATGGCGATATTCATGAGTTACGTCGGGATGTAGTTGGACACTGGCATGAGCATGGAAAACAGCTCCATATCCTAGGTGCTGGGAGTTTCGGCTCGCCGCCAGAAAATCGGCCCGAGTCGGTGCCACGACTCTACAACGTCATTGAGATCGATCGCGATTTGACTTCAATGAAGGTGCACACAAGGCAGCAGCCCAAGGTCGATGGCGCTTGGACTGGGTGGCACGAGTGGCCAAATCCCAAAGATCCTAGTAGCAAACTCTCGTACTACCGCGTTGACTTCTAATTGTGCCAGCGGAGTAGCCGTGAACATTGTAGATTCTGTGCAGACGGAAGCATGAATGATTGGCTGCTCGCGGCAGAGGAGATGCTCCGAGTAACCGGGAATCCAACCGTTCACCTGGCATCGAATTTCCGATAGTCTCTTCCAGTCCTCTCACCCATGCTCAACGGCGAAATTCGCAGTAAAGTTGATGCCCTTTGGAATGCCTTCTGGTCCGGGGGCATAGCCAATCCGCTCGAGGTCATCGAGCAGATCACGTATCTGCTCTTCTTGAAGCGCTTGGATGATCTCCACACCCTAGAGGAGAACAAGGCGGCGCGCCTGAAACTTCCCCAGCTCGAACGCCGCGTTTTTCCCGAGGGCAGGGATCCCCGGGGTAGGGACTATTACGATTTCCGGTGGTCCCGCTTCAAACACCTTGAAGCCAAGGAGATGTTCGATGTGGTGAACGACCATGTGTTCCCCTTCCTTCGCACGCTCGGTGGTGACAGCTCCACCTACGCGCACCACATGAAGGACGCACGCTTCACCATCCCGACGCCGGCACTGCTGGCCAAAGTGGTGGATATGATCGACGGCGTGCCCATGGAGGACCGCGATACCAAGGGCGACCTCTACGAGTACATGCTGGGGAAGATCGCCAGCGCCGGGCAAAACGGGCAGTTCCGCACTCCCCGGCACATCATCCAGCTCATGGTCGAGCTGACCGCGCCGTCCCCGCGGGACGTTATCTGTGATCCCGCCTGTGGCACTGCCGGCTTCCTTGTGGCGGCTGGGGAGTACCTGCGCCAGCACCACCCTGGGATTCTCCGCGGCCCCGAACTCAAGGAACACTTCCACCACCACCTGTTCCATGGATTCGACTTCGACAACACCATGCTCCGCATCGGCAGCATGAATCTGCTGCTGCACGGCGTGGATAATCCCAATATCCGCTACCGCGATTCGCTGGGACAGGATCACTCGGGAGAGGAGGAGAAGTACACGCTGATCCTAGCCAATCCGCCTTTCGCCGGATCGCTCGACTACGAGAACTGCGCCAAGGACCTCCAGCAGATCGTGAAGTCGAAGAAGACCGAACTGCTCTTCCTCGCTCTCTTCCTGCGCCTGCTCAAGTCCGGCGGACGCGCCGCTGTCATCGTGCCCGACGGCGTGCTCTTCGGCTCGTCCAACGCGCACAAGACCCTGCGCCAGATCCTTGTCGAGGAACAGAAGCTGGACGCCGTCATCTCCCTGCCCGGCGGCGTTTTTAAGCCCTACGCCGGCGTCTCCACCGCCATTCTCCTCTTCACCAAGACCAACTCCGGTGGCACGGACCACGTCTGGTTCTACGATGTGGACGCCGACGGCATGTCGCTCGACGACAAACGCACCGAACTACTCCCGCCGGAGAAGCTCGGCCCAGTGCCCAGGACTGCGCTCTCGGCCGACGACCACGCGAAGAACAATCTGCCCGACATCCTCGCCCGCTGGACGCAGCGCGACCGGGCCGAGCGCCAAAATCCGCGCACCGCACAGAGCTTCTGTGTGCCCAAGGCCGACTTGGCCGCGCAGGGCTACGACCTCTCGCTCAACCGCTACAAGGAAGTCTTCCACGCCGAAGTCGCGCACCGCCCGCCCGCTGAAATCCTGAAAGCCCTCGGCCAACTGGAGGCGGTGATTCAGCAGGGCATGAAGGAACTGGAGGAGATGCTGAAGTGAAATGGAACACTGTAAGATTCGAAGACGGTGTCTATTCTCGCAGCTCCGGCGCAACTGGTCTGGCTCAAAGCCTTTGGGAAGAAGGCGGGCGCTATCCTGTGATTGGCCAAGGAGCCAAATTCATCGAAGGTAGAACCAACCGCGCAGATCTTTTGGTCACACCCAATCCAGCCGTCGTTCTTTTCGGTGGGCATACCCGTCGCACAAAATTCGTAGATATCCCGTTTGTACCAGGTCCAAACGTCAAGATCCTCGAACCTAAGGGAATTCTAGACGCGAAGTTCCTGTTCTATTTTCTCGAGCAGCTTCCAATCGAGAGCCGCGGCTACGCCGATCACTTTCCTGAAGTTCGACGGAGTTCAATCCCTGTGCCGACGCTGCTCCAGCAGCGGCGGATTGCGGAGGTGTTGGACCAAGCGGAGGCGTTGCGGGCCAAGCGTCGCGCTGCCCTCGCCCAACTCGACTCCCTACCCCAATCCCTCTTCCTCGACCTCTTCGGCGACCCAATAGTTAATCCGAAGATGTGGCCACGGAAACAACTCTCCGAAATCGGCACACTTGACCGGGGAGTATCCAAGCATCGCCCACGCAACGATCCGGAGCTCTTAAATGGGCCGTATCCCTTGGTGCAGACTGGCGAAGTCGCAAACTGCAACGGATACATCCGCGAATACCACAGCACCTATTCCGAAATTGGCCTGCGGCAGAGCAAACTGTGGCCTTCAGGAACTCTTTGTATTACGATTGCTGCGAACATCGCAAAGACCGGAATTCTAACATTCGACGCATGCTTTCCAGACAGCATCGTGGGATTCCGTGCTGAAGATCCCGCGATGGTAGAGTTCGTGCGAGGCTGGCTTTCGTTTCTCCAAAAGTCGCTCGAAGACGCCGCTCCCGAATCGGCTCAAAAGAATATCAACTTGGCTCTGTTACGAAACCTCGCGATTCCACTTCCCCCAATCGGATTGCAGCGCGAATTCGCCCGGCGAGTGACAGCGGTGGAGGCGCTGAAGTCGGCGCAGCGCGCGTCGCTGGCGGAGCTGGACGCGCTCTTCGCCACCCTCCAGCACCGCGCCTTCAAAGGAGAACTCTAAACCAACAAATGAAGCTGCGTTGTTCAAATAAGGAACATGGTTTTGAACCTCTGCTGGAGAAAATACCGGCTGCTAAGCGAGTCACCATCTTGAGCTATTCGCTCGACGAGAATCCCAAAAGCTATTTGTGGGAAACGTTACACAAACTACCAGCAGCAAGTGATTTGACGGTCATCACGAATATTCCGGGCAGGTGGGATTCCTACGGTCGAAATCAGACGTCGAAGATGAAGGATCGATTTGATGCATATTTGGATAACCTCGCCGCGGAGAAATTTGAATGTGCGTTTGAAGTTTACTTCTCCTTCAATAACCATGCGAAAGTGCTTGTCGTCGATGACATGGCCTACGTCGGCTCAGCGAATTTCACAGAAGCGTCAGCGCAGAAATGGGAGGCAGGGGTAATCCTCTCCGATAAAAGTGAAGTTGATGAGCTTCAGGCATTCATAAATAGCATTCGCGCTTCGTCAATTCCTATGCTCAAGGCTGCCACTTCCAAGGAGGCGCGCCCTCTTCTAAAGCTGCTGCGGTGGAGTTTTGAAATCATCCGCTCTGTTCGCGAGGAAAATGGTTTCATCCTGTCGGACGATCAACACTGGATCGACGATCCGGAACGGAGTCAAAGAGAAAGCGTCCAGATCTCAGATGGACTAAGAGCATTCTTGAGCGAGTGCCGAACCGCAGCTGAGGCGTTACTGAAAAGATGTGATGGAGACCAAGAAGTCCTTAACGTAGATATTTTGCTCGATGTAATTGGTTTCGTCCGCTACTTCGATGAGCAGGATTACAACGATTCTCTCGCGAAACCATTCGATGAATCAGCTCAATCAAGCCACCTAGTCGAAAAGCTGCTTATCGAATGTTCCAATGACGCCAACGTGGACGATGTGATGCGCCACCCGGAATACCATGAGCAACTTGAAGCAGCCAGAAGCGCCAGCGAAAAGGAACTGGATGGAGCTGTTGTCAAGGCCGTAGACGATCTCGTAAAATACATAGAAAAGACTATCAGTAAATTGCGGAGTTCATTTGGGCCAGAGGATGTCTCACCTGAAATCGACAACACCGGAAGCAAGAATAGATGAGCAATCTCCCCTCTTCCTCAATCCCAAGCACTTAGGCGCGAACTTGCCCGGCGAGCGACTGCGGTGGAGGTGTTGAAGTCGGCGCAGCGCGCGTCGCTGGCCGAGCTGGACGCGCTCTTCGCCAACCTCCAGCACCGCGCCCTTAATTGAGAATTATGAACCTGTCATCCTCATGCTTTAAGGACCAAAAACTCCAAAGGCACATTGAGAAAAATGGTAAGGTGGGGAGTTGCGATGGGACGGGAGATAATTATGTGAAGGTGGTTGCGGCAAATGCTCTCAGTTCGCTATTCAAACCGCTGCTTGATCTGTACGAGCCATTTCGCGGTTCGACTTGGGATTACTTGCATACTCTTTCGGGTAACACATTGTTTGATTGCATTCAGGACGACGATGGATGGGAGGTTTTTGCTAAAGCCATTTCTCCCGAAGTCGGGTGTCAAATCTTGGATGCAATTCGCGATGTCACCAGTCCCGACGGAAGTATTCGAAGTGATGAGGAATGGGTTAACAAAAACCAGTTTTATCAGGCGATGCAGCTCGGTTGGTGGGACGCGTTTTCCAAGCAGTTGAAGCACGCCCGCCGATTCATTCCTGATGTCGGCAATAAAAGCGTGGGTGACCCGCGCAAAGTTCTTTGTGAACACTTGAGCGAGTTCGAGTACCCGCTTTTAGTGGGCAAGACGCTTTATCGAGCGCGAATCGGGTGGGATGACAAATCGGCGGTTGGACATTCGCTTCCAATCGCCCCCGGCAAAGAAATGGGTGCCCCTCCACCGGAGAAGGCTACAGCCGGCCGGGCCAATCCTGCAGGCGTGAGCTACTTGTATGTTGCGGAGCAAGAGGCGACGGCGGTGCAAGAAGTGCGAGCGTACGTCGGCGCAAAAGTTACTGTGGCTAAACTAGAGGTCACCAAACCGTTGAGGTTGGTAAATGTTGCAAAAACAAGGCGCGTTTTCAGTCCATTCCTGCATCCCAATTTAAAAAATGTTCTGTTTGCTTACGACATCCTTGCTGTGCTCAACGAAAAGCTGTCACGACCAGTTGATCCGAACACAAGCCACCTCGATTACCTGCCGACTCAATATCTCGCCGAGGTTGTGTTAGATTACGGCTACGACGGGATTCGATACAAAAGCGCAGTGTCCGAGGATGGAGTCAATGTCGTGGTTTTTGACCACGGAAAGACTGCTGTTTTTGAAACGAAGCTGATCGAAGTTACGGCTATGAAGCTGAAGTATCGCGACCTCTCTGGCTACTCACGAGGATCGCCGAAGTCTCGGATGAAATCGAGAAAATCACTATGAGAAGCTATGCGCTCAAGCCAGCACTCCAAGCGCTTGAGTTCGATGGCGCGCTGCTCGCGCGGGGCTTCTGGCTCTACGTTTGGGAAATCACAGCCGGGGACGGTGGCACGGTTCACTACGTGGGCCGAACGGGAGACAGTTCCTCGTCCAACGCGCAGTCGCCTTTTGCCCGGCTCAGCCAGCACCTCGGGAAAAACCAGAACTCCAACGCGCTCAGGAGGAATCTGGAAAAAGCAAAGGTGGTTCCCGAGGAATGCCAGAAGTTCCGGCTCTTCGCCTGTGGTCCGATCTTTCCGGAGTCCAAGAGTCGAGACGAACACATGCGGTCGCGTGACAGCGTTGCAGCTCTAGAGAAGGCGCTGGCGGACGCAATGCGCGCGGCGGGCTACGACATGATGAATGAGGTGCGGTCCCGCAAGACTCCTGACCGTCAGTTGTGGCAAGTGGTCGTTGGCACCTTTGGGGCGCGGTTTCCAAAGCTCCAAAATCTGCCCTCGCCCTGCGATTCGTGACCAAGTTCCACCCCAACCCACGGTTCCGAGAGTTCCGCGACCTCCTTGCGGCAAACACGGACCTGTTCCAGCCGTGGTCCGGCACTCTGTTCCGGTTCCAAGCGGTGGATTTTCCCGCCCCGGAGGACGTGCTGAGCGGTGCGGGCGCGAAATGGCGTGGCGGACACTGGAACCCGCCCGGAGTGCCGACACTCTACGGCAGCACCACGGACACGGCGGCCCTAGAGGAGGGCAAGGCGAACGACCGCTATGCCGGGATCGTTACCCGTTGTCCCCGCCTGTTGGTGGCGGTGGAAGCCCGTTTGGAACGAGTTCTGGACCTCGGCGCCGCTCTGGTGCGACGTCGGCTCGGCCTGAAACTGGTGGAGTTGCTGGCAGGGGACTGGCGGAAGCTGACGGATGCGGGCCAGGAGAGCCTGACCCAAGGCATGGGCCGGGCAGTCTACGTGGCGGGCGGAAGCGGCCTCCTCGCGCGATCCGCGGCCTGCAATGGCGGGGTCAATGTCGTGGTGTTCCCCGGCAATCTCCGA
Organism: Verrucomicrobiales bacterium; assembly: GCA_027483345.1. Lineage (GTDB taxonomy): Bacteria > Verrucomicrobiota > Verrucomicrobiia > Limisphaerales > UBA9464 > SXXZ01. The sequence goes on from JAIXUV010000208.1 coordinate 14,490, forward strand.
CCGGGAGAAAGCCTGGCGGTGGTGGAGGAGGGGAAGCTGCGCAGGCTGACCCGTGGAAAATGAAATTGTTACCTGCAAAAGTGCAGGTTATGTTGCGAGCAGTGTTATGCGTACCGTTGCCAAGCCAAAGAACGTCGCCGGAAGCCTGACCCAATTCCGGTTCAGCCATCGTGGAGCCGGGGACTTCTCCCAGCTCATGCGGGTCTATCGGGAGAAGTTCCATCTCGCCCAGCCGGTGGTGGTGCGGTTGACCGGTTTTTCGCCGCGTTCGGTGGCCAAATGGGCGCAGGGCGAGACGCCGTCGCAGAAGCAGGAGAAGGCCCTGGTGGAGATGGACCGGTTGCTGGACGGCTTGGCGCGGGTGATGGAAGCCCAGGAGATCGGTCGCTGGATGACCACGGCCAACCCCGCGTTCGATGGTTCGACCCCGGCGCAGGTGGTCGAGCGGGGTGAAGCCGACCGCATCTGGCGCATGCTTTATGACGTGGAGTCAGGTCAGCCGGGCTGAACGCCTGCCGATGGCCACAGCCTCCATTTCGGTTTGCCGACGAAGCTGTTCACCCTCTTCGCAGCCCGCGAGCACGGAGCCGTCCTATAAGAACGTTGAGCCCTCGTGCAACGGATTCTAAGTCATCACCTCTGGCGGGAAATCTCTGCCAGGTCGACAAAAGCCAAGCGACGCCAGGCTGCCATCGCATACGTCACCGAGGACCTTCTTCGCTTCAAGCGGGGTGACCTGTTGGTGACCGATGCCTCCAGGGCGGCAATCCGTTCGGGCGAGACCAGCGCTAAGCTCCTGGCGACTTTGTTGCGGCGGGGTGTGCGGGTGCATTCCTGCGCAGGCCTGCATGCCAAGGCCATCCTGCTCGACGAGGTGGCTGTGATCGGTTCGGGCAACATGTCGCGGGCTTCACGTTCCACCCTGATTGAAGCGGCTGTGATGACCGACGCCCCTTCGACCGTCAGCGGGGTTGCTTCGCTGATTGCCCAGCTCGCTCAACAGTCACCCGAACTGGACCGTGACGCCGTGGCTGGTCTTTGCGCGATCAAGGTGGTTCGCCGTGGCGGGCCGAACGTCGTGGCAAAACGCAACCTTCAGCCAAAGATAAAGCCTCTTGGACACAATGCGTGGCTGGTGGCGGTGCATGAATTCGACGAGGATTTGGTTCGAAAGGAACAGAGGTTGGTGGAAGCGACGATGGCGGAGTTGGTTCAACGGCATGGCTGTCGGGCGGATTCCATCGGATGGATCCGATGGGACGGCGCTGGCCCCTTTCTGAAGGCGGGTAAACCCGGTGATCGCATCATTCAGGTCTACAGCCGGAAGGACGGCTCAAGGCCGGTGTCAGTCCTTAAGTCAGTTGCCGTCCTGGATCGCAAGCGCCGGGCTGGAACAACGTTTGTCTTCGTGGCGCAACCGTCTGGACGAAGGCCAGAGATGTCCTTCGCGAACTTCAATCGGTTCTTGAAAAAACTCGGTGTGGGGCGACCGCCAGGGGCAACCACGGAACGCCTGCTTGATCCCAGCCTTGCCGATTCCATTTCAAGTGGATGGAACTCGGCCTAATCCGCAACCTCCGGCTTCTGCCGAGTCGCAATGCAACAACAGAACATCCCGATCAGCTCGCTGGTGGACATGTATAAATCCGGTGGACTGCGGCTGCCCGAGATTCAGCGGCATTACGTGTGGCGTTCGACCCGCGTGCGCGACTTGCTGGATTCTCTGTATCGGGGTTATCCCAGTGGCTCGATCCTGATGTGGGAGACGGACGAGCCGGTGCCCACACGTGACGGGGCCATCGCCCAGGACACTACGGCGTTCGCCGGCCGGAAGCTGCTGCTCGACGGCCAGCAGCGTATCACCTCGCTCACTGCCGTGCTGAACGGGGAACCGGTAAGAGTTCGAGGCAGGCAGCGCCCCATAGACATTCTCTTCAACCTGGAGCATCGCGAAGGACCTCCCACCGAGGTGACGGACGTGGAAGGTGACCAAGACTTTCCCATGACGCCCGGCGATGAGGAGAGCGATGAGTCCGAGGAGGTCGGGGTCGGCGAGGCGGCTGTCGCAGAGCGCTTCAAGGACTCCACGTTTGTCGTGGCGAGTCGCGCCTTGCAGTCCCAACCCCAATGGGTTTCGGTTAGTGAGGTCTTCCGGACCGCGAGTGACTCAACAATTCTCAAGAAGTCCGGCGTGGTCTCCTTCGACGATCCGCGATTCCAGAAGTATTCCGAGCGCCTGAATCGCCTCCGACAGATCGCCCGTTATCAGTACGTGGTCCACGTGCTGGAGCGTTCGATGAATTACCAGGAAGTGACCGAGATTTTCGTCCGGGTGAACTCCCTTGGAGCCAAGCTTCGGTCGTCAGATCTGGCTCTTGCCCAGATGACCTCCCGCTGGCCAAACCTGCTCAAGGAATTGGAAGCCTTCCAAGAGGAATGCGAGCAGAGCTGGTTCACCATCGACCAGGGGCAACTGGTGCGGGCCGTTGTGGTCTTCGCCACCCACCAGTGCCTTTTCCACACGGTGGGGAAGACCCCGATTTCAGACCTGAAGCAGGGATGGGCGGAAGCCAAGGAGGGCCTCCGATTCGCCATCAACTTCCTGCGTAGCAACGCCGGGATCGAGGACGAAACGCTGCTATCATCGCCCATGTTCATCCATGTGTTGGCTGCGATCAGCCGCAAGAAGGACAACCGGTTGAGCCAGGCCGAGCAGAATTCGCTGCTTCACTGGCTGCTGGTGGCCAATGCGCGGGGACACTTCTCCCGCGGCTCGTCAGAGACCGTGCTGAACGAGGATCTGGCCATCGTTTTCCGCAGCGGCCAAGTGAGCGCCTTGTTGGACCCATTGAAGCGCCAGTTCGGGCGACTGCATATCGAGCCAGATGACCTCGCGAACCGGGGAGCCAACAGCCCGTTGTTCTCCCTAGCCTATCTGGCTCTGAAGGCGGGTGGGGCGAAGGACTGGTTCAGCGGGCTGGGGCTGTCGCTCACCCACCAGGGAAAGCTCCACTTCATCCAGTGGCACCACATCTTTCCCAAGTCCTTGCTCAAAGAGCGTCGATACGAAACAGGCGAGATCAACGAGATCGCCAACATGGCCTTCATCTCCGGCCAGACCAATCGTCGAATCAGCAACAAGGAACCATCGGAATATCTCGCGGGCATCGTCGCCGATCAAGGGCAGCAGGCCCTCGACAGCCAGTTGGTTCCAACAGATCCAGCTTTGCTCCAAATGGACAAGTACCGCGAGTTCCTTCGGGTTCGCCGAGTATTGCTCGCCCAGAGGATGAACGAGTTCATCCAGGAGAATTCCGGAATGGCATGAAGCGGATGAGTCCACCGACTCTCAACTCTTGACCGGGAATCCGCGAGGGGACACTGCGTGATCTTCCCGCCATCCTTGCCGGCTGAGGAAAGAAGACGTCGCTGGATCAGGCTTCAAAACGATTACTCGACCGGCAAAATCATTATTTTGAGGGGGCATTCGATCAATTCTGTTACAAGCCCGTCCGGCCGTTTCGCCGGCCCAGACTCATGAGCCAGTTCGCCTTCCTGAAATCTGAATGGCCCGAGCTGTACGAGGCTGCGTCGAAGGCCGAGTCCTTGGCCTTTCCCGATGCGCGGACGGCCTGCTTCCACGCGCGGAGGGCGTTGGAGCTGTTGGTGCATTGGCTCTATCGACACGATGCCGGGTTGAAGCTCCCGTATCAGGACAACCTCAGCGCGTTGCTCCACGAGCCGACCTTCAAGGCCACTGCGGGAGAGGCGGTTTTTGCCAAGACAGTGCTGATCAATCGGCTAGGCAATGGCGCGGTGCATGGGCATCGCCCGGTGCCCGAGATCGATTCGCTGACGGCGGTCCGCGAGCTGTTCCATGTCGCCTATTGGCTGGCACACACGTACGGGCGCGGAACGAAGCCACCGCCGGGACTGTTCTTCGATCCGAAGGGGCTCCCGAAGTCCACGACCCTTCCAAATCAGAGTCTCGAGCAGCTTCAACGGCTGGAGACGGAACTGCGCGACCGGGACCAGAAGCTGTCGGAGTTGTTTGCGGACAAGACCGAGCTGGATGCCGAACTGACGCGCCTTCGGGGTGAAATTGCCGCGGCAAAAAAGGCCAACACGGCGCAGGCCGACACCCACAACTATTCCGAGGCCGAGACGCGGGACTGCTTCATCGACCTGCTGCTCCGGGAGGCTGGGTGGCCGCTCAACCAGGAACGCGACCGGGAGTTTCCGGTCGACGGGATGCCGAACAACGAGGGCAGGGGATTCGTGGACTACGTGCTCTGGGGAGACGACGGGCTCCCTTTGGCGCTGGTGGAAGCCAAGCGCACCCAGCGCGACCCGCGCATAGGCCAGCAGCAGGCCAAGCTCTATGCGGACTGCCTGGAGAAGCAGTTCCGTCGTCGTCCGGTCCTCTTCTATACGAACGGCTACGAGCATTGGATGTGGGACAGCGCCAACCATCCGCCCCGGGCCGTGCAGGGATTCTTCAAGAAGTCGGAGCTGGAGCTGATGATCCAGAGGCGAACGACCCGCAAGAGCTTGGCGACTGCGAAGATCAACGAAACGATTGTCGGTCGCTATTACCAGACCCGGGCCATCCGGCGAATCGGGGAGGCCTTCGAGAAGGACCACGACCGAAAAGCATTGGTCGTGATGGCGACCGGCGCGGGCAAAACGCGGACGGTCATCGCCTTGGCCGATCTGCTTATGCGCTGCAATTGGGCCAAGCGCGTGCTGTTCCTCGCCGACCGGGTGGCGCTGGTGAACCAGGCGGTTAACGCCTTCAAAAAGCACCTAACCGAATCGTCGCCGGTGAACCTGGTCACCGAGAAAGACATCGAGGGCCGGGTGTATGTCTCGACCTATCCGACGATGATGGGCCTGATCGATGAGACCCGGGACGGCCAGCGGCGTTTTGGAGTCGGTCACTTCGACCTGATCATCATCGACGAGGCGCACCGCTCGGTCTTCCAGAAGTACCGGGCCATCTTCGCCTACTTCGATTCGCTGCTCGTGGGATTGACTGCGACACCCAAGGACGAGGTCGACCGCAACACGTACGGCCTGTTCGATCTGGAAGACGGTGTGCCGACGGATGCCTATCCGTTGGAGGACGCGGTGGCCGACCATTTCCTCGTGCCGCCCAAGGCGGTTTCCGTGTCCCTGAAGTTCCCCCGCGACGGCATCCGATACGACGAGCTGTCTGAAGAGGAGAAGGAGGAATGGGACGCCAAGGAGTGGGATGATGACGGGGCGGTTCCCAGCCAGGTCGAAGCCGAGGCGGTCAACAAGTGGCTCTTCAACCAGGATACGGTGGACAAGGTGCTGGAGCACCTGATGACCCATGGCTTGAAGGTTGCGGGCGGGGATCGGCTCGGGAAAACCATCGTCTTCGCCAAGAACAACGCCCATGCGGAGTTCATCGCCCAGCGGTTCAACGCCAACTATCCGCACTACAAGGGGGAGTTCGCGCGGGTCATCACTTTCAAAACGGAGTACGCACAGACCCTGATCGATCAGTTTTCGATCCGGGACAGGTCACCTCACATCGCCATTTCCGTGGACATGCTCGACACGGGCATCGACGTGCCGGAAGTGGTGAACCTGGTGTTCTTCAAGCTCGTGCGGTCGAAAACCAAGTTTTGGCAGATGCTGGGGCGGGGGACGCGGCTTTGTCCGGACCTCTTCGGACCGGACCAGCACAAGGAGTTCTTCTTCGTCTTCGACTACTGCCAGAACCTGGAGTTCTTTAGCCAGAACCCGGATTCGACCGAGGGAGCCTTGGGAGAGTCGTTGGGCAAGCGGCTGTTCAAGGCGCGGCTGGAGGTCATTGGCGAACTGGACCGCAAGCTGGCCGGGGTTGCTGGAGAAAGGAAGGAACCTGAACAGTACCTGCGTAGTGATGTCGCGGCGTTGCTGCAGGTTGAAGTCGCCGCGATGAATCTAGACAACTTCGTCGTGCGTCCCAAGCGGCGGCTGGTCGAACGCTACTCCAAGCCGGAATCCTGGCGGGACCTGAGCGTGGAATCCTTTCACGAGTTGGCCCAGGAAGTCGCCGGTCTGCCGACGGAGCTGGAGCCGGAAGACGAGGAAGCGAAACGGTTCGACCTGCTTCTGCTACACCTTCAACTCGCTGTACTACGGGCCGAGCCCGCCTTCGCGAGATTGCGGGATCAGGTCCGGGCCGTCGCCGGTTTGCTGGAAGAGAAGTCCGGTATTCCGATGGTTCACGAGCAGTTGCCGCTGATCCAGGACATCCAAACCGACGAGTGGTGGGAAGACGTCACCACACCGATGTTGGAAAACGTCCGGAGGCGGCTGCGTTCCCTGGTGAAGTTCATCGATAAGCGGCACCGCAAGCCCATTTACACGAACTTCGAGGATGTGATGGGCCCGGCGACCACGGTGGGATTGCCGGGATTCGCGCCCCACGACACGTTTGAGAAGTTCCGGGACAAGGCGCGTGTTTTCTTGAGGGAGCATCAGGAACACCTGGCCATCCATCGGCTGCGGACGAATCAGCCATTGACCGCGTTGGACCTGTCGGAACTGGAGCGGATGTTCCGGGAGAGCGGGGTGGCGAGTCCGAAGCAGTTGCAGCGGGCGAAGGACGAATCCGAAGGGCTGGGTTTGTTCGTCCGGTCTTTGATTGGGATGGACCGTGAAGCGGCGAAGCTGGCTTTCAGCGAGTTCACCGCCGGGAGGACCTTGAGCGCGAACCAGATCGAGTTCGTGAACCTGATGGTGGACCACCTGACCGAGCACGGCGCCATGAAGCCCGAGTTGCTCTACGAGTCCCCGTTCACCGATCTCAATCCGCAGGGACCCGAAGGCGTCTTCAGTTCCTCGCAGGTGGACCAGTTGTTGGAGCTGCTCTCCCGGGTCCGGACGCGGGCGGTGGCCTGAGATCCGGTCTGGCTGGAGTCCAACATAGCTCGAACTCTTTGGGAACGCCTGTCCGGATGGCCTACTTTTGGAGCGGAGGGCTTAAGAGTTCCGACACATTCCGACAGTCGGCAGGGGCCTCTGTGCGCGATCTGAGCGACTGGGGAGTTTTCGTGTGTAGACTGATAAAATGCTTTTGTTCAGCTGGATACGTGCTGATTTGGGTTGTTTTCGCGCACGGTTGTCGCACTGAAAGTCTCGGTTTTGTAAACCGTTGGTCGTCGGTTCAATCCCGACAGCTGGCTCCAACTCCGACCCATTCCCTCCGGGAACGCCACGGCCGGGGCCGGGGCGTCCTATTCGGACTCCGACATCGTCTTGCCCCAGTGCTGCATGAAGAAGCGCTTCTCCGTCGGCAGGAGTGTCTCGGCGGTACCCACGAGCGGACGCAGCGTGGTCATCATCTGGAGGGAGACGAGCAGGAACAGGGCGCACCAGACATGCAGTGCGGGATTGTTGCGTCCGGGCGCGCCGGGAAGTGCCCGTGTCAACAGGCGGAATCCGAAGCCGCTCGCCACGAACCACAGCACCAGATGGATGAAGCCCATCGCCGCGACCGATGAGGTCGACTGGGAGAAGATCCAGGCGATCGGCGCGAGGCTGGCGAGGAGGACGACGTCGAGTGCCAGCATTCCGGCCACCACGCTGGAGAGGTCGCGTATGCGTATCTCCTGTCCTGTGAGGCAGGAGAACACGTAGAGGCTCGGCAGGCACAGGATCGCGGAGAGGGACAGGCCGGCGGCGATCTTCAACGGGGCCGCCCACCACTGGACGCCGCCCGAGAAGCTTCCGACCACCAGTCCATAGAGGACCGCTCCGAGGAGGGCTGTCGCCAGAAGCGCAGTCATCAGCGATGAGCTTCCTGAGTTCTCCAGGCTGCGTCCGAACCGCTCGGGCTGGCCGAGAAGCAGACGGAACCGTTCACCGATTCCCTCGGGACCGTTGTGGGTACCGGCGCCGGTAGGCGGCGGGTTGGGAGTGGCGTTCTGACCGCTCGGAGGCACGGGTGGCGGGGTCATGGCGAATGGGGCGTTGTTTTGTCGTCGGATCGGAAGAGTCGCGAGGTGCTCAGGAAGAACGCCTCGAAGAAGTTCCCGCGGAGGGCGTCGTCGCGCAGGAATTGGACGGCCTGGTTGGGGCGGCCGAAGAACGGGCGCGCGATCCAGCTCAGTTGGGTGCCCATCACGAGGTTGGCGGCGAGCCACGCGATGAGCAGGCGCCTCGCAGGGGCCGTGGACCCGGCAAGGGAGGCCAGAACCCGCAGCAGGTGCAGGTTGGCGACGATCCCGGCGAAGGCGATCAGCACCGACTGCGAGACCAGGATGGTGGCGTAGGCGTCCTGCGTCGCGTTCCAGCCCGAGTCCGGTCCCGGCAGGTTCCAGACGAGGAACAGCGTCAGCGGACTGAACGCGGCCAGGATGGCGGAGAGCAGGTTGAAGCTCAGGAGCACCGAGGCGAGGGATTCACGCCAACCGATCTGGATCCCCAGCAACGGCGCGAGCAGGGCGTTGAAAAACGAATTGCCGACCGCTGTGAGCAGGAGGATCAGGGGGAATTTGATCCCGTTGAAGACGGCCTGCATCGGCGCCCGCCACGTTCCCAATGCGGCTCCGTAGAGCCCGGCTCCAAAGCCGATCCAAAGCAGACTGGTCAGGAGCCAGACGCGTGGTCCCGCAGCCATCCATAGCCTTGCCGCGGCCGGATCCCCGCCCAAGAGCCGGGGAAGCCGCCCGAGATGCTCGGCAAGGCTGGTTGGCGGGTTCATGGAGCCGACGTCCGGTGTGTGGCTGGCTTCAGGCCGCCTTCCGATGCATTCCCGCCGGAGCGGAAATCGCGCGTTCGGGCAGTTCTCGGACCGCGTCCTCGACCGCCAGGATGGCGGAGTCCGGAGTCGATGTGCCGGCGGTGATGCCGACCGTGTCGGTTTCGAAGAACCAAGCTGGGTCGATTTCGGAGGCGTCCAACACGACGTGAACCCGGGAACACGTCTTTCGGCAGGTGTCGGCGAGACGACGGGTGTTGTTGCTGTGCGGACCGCCGACCACGACCACCACATCGCATCGTTGAGCGAGGTCTTCCGCGGCCTTCTGGCGGTCCTTGGTCGGTTGGCAGACCGTGTCGGTGAAGCGGACCTCGCTGTCCGGGAAGCGTCGGCGGATCCGTTCCACCAGGAGACTGACCCAGGCGATGGGCTGGGTGGTCTGCGCCACCACCCCGAAACGATCCCGGAGGGGCAGGGCGTCGACGTCTTCCTCTGAGAGCACGACATCGCAGCCCGGGTGGTCCTCGGTCAGGCCTCGGACCTCGACGTGGTTGGCCTGGCCGACGACGACCGGGTGGAATCCGGCCGCGACCAGGCGGTCCAGGGCCTGGTGGGCACGATGGACCAGCGGGCAGGTGGCCTCGGTGACTTGGAAGCCCTGATCCCGGAGCGATTGGATCCGGCGTCCGGAGGCGCCATGGGCGGTGATGATGACCTCGGGGGTGGTGACGTCGCCCGGGTCGTGTCGGGTGAGGACTCCCTGTTCCTTCAGCCGTTCCAACACGGTTTCGTTGTGCACCAGTTCGCCCAGGACCGTCACCGGTCCGTCACCGGCCCTCCGGGCAGCCAGGTTGATGGCATCCCTCACGCCGAAACACATCCCCATCGATTCCGCCTTCAGGATTCTCATAAGCACTTTGTGATACAAAGCACAGATGTCGGCAAGCCGGATCCTGTTCAAAGAACGGATCAGGATTTTCGGGCTTCGCGGACGATGCGTTCGAGGAGGTCGATGTATTCGACGAAGGCCTTCCTGCCGGCCGGGGTGAGGGAGCAGGTGGTGAGGGGGCGGTTGTCCTTCTGGGACTTCGCCACGGCGAGGAACCCGGCCTCCTGGAGGGTGCGGAGGTGGGTGGTGAGGTTGCCGTCGGTCATGCCGAGCAGGCCCCGCAGCTCGGTGAAGGAAAGCTCCGGGGAGGCGGAGAGGGCGGAGACGATGGCCAGGCGTCCGCGTTCGTGGATGACCCGGTCGAGTTGGAGGAACGGCTCCGGGTTCACGGACTCGGCTTCTTTTCGGTGATGTGGAGGTAGGCCCCGTAGGCGAGGTGGCCCAGGCCGAAGGTGAACGTCATCAGCAGGTGGGCCGCCCGGATCGACGGTTCAAGGAACTGGGGATTGGTGGCGGTGAGGGCGCTGAGAAGTCCGGCGACCACGAAGGCCCAGCCGAAGAGACGGATGCCCCGGACCATGAAGAAGCCCGCCGAATGGAGGGCGCAGCCATAGAGCACGAGCCACAGCGGGGGAAGGGACACGGCGATCATGGAGCCTTCCGAGTGGATGTTGACCAAGGGGCCGACGACGGCGGCACCGGCGAACACCGGGGGAAGCAGCGCCGAGGTGATCCTCCGGGTGGGAGGCGACCAGAACGGCTCCTGGGAGGCGAACGCCTGTCGCCGGACCAAGGCGAACGCGGTCGCCACGCACAGGATGGCGACGGAGAGCCAATAGAAGGCGAAGGCACGGGCGTTCTCGGGCACCCAGAAGAGGGCCGCGACGCCGCCGGCGGTCCCGAGGACGCCCACGGAAGTCATCACCGGCGCCAAGGCCCGGCGGTAGACCGCCGCCCGTTCCATGAGGGTCCGGATCGTGTTCAACTGCGCTTGTGCCGCGTTCTCGTCCACGGGGGATGACAGTCCGTCTCCCGGACACGCCGTCAATCACCGACTGGAAAACCCCTAGTGGCACCGGGTTTCCGCGGGATTCGGACCTTGACGGGTTGGGCAGGCGATCCCTACCGTCCGCGACCGTAAGGATTTTTCCCGCCGGCAACTGGCCGGTACGCGAGAGTCGGTGAACAACCGGCTTTTTTGTTACCCCGGTTTTCGGAGGCGAGTGACGACTATGAATGCGGAAATCTTGGCTGTCGTGGAGTATTGGGAGCGGGAGAAGGGCATCGCAAAGGATGTCCTGCTCGGTGCCATCCAGGAGGCGTTGATGCAGGCCGCGAAGAAGGCGGTTGGCCCGGCGCGCGAACTCCGCGTGTCGATCGACGCCAAATCCGGCGACATCAAGGCCTGGGCCAAGCTCATGGTCGCCGACCGCGTCATCTCGAAGCACGACCAGATCAGCGTCTTCGACGCCCGCCGCGCCGGCTTCCCGGAGGCCAAGATGGGCGACGAGATCGAGGTCGAGGTCACGCCGACCGGTTTCGGGCGCATCGCCGCCCAGTACGCCAAGCAGGCGTTGGCCGCCCAGCTTCGCAAGGCGGAGAAGGCCATGGTCTACGAGGAGTTCAAGGACCGCGTCGGCGACATCGTCAACGGCACCGTCCGGCGGTTCGAACGCTCCGACGTGATCATGGACCTCGGCAAGTTCGAGGCGATCATGCCCAACCGGGAGCGTGTCCCGACCGAGGAGTACCAGATCGGCGAGCGGATCCGCTGCTTCGTCAAGGCGGTCGAACAGACTCCGCGCGGTCCTGAGATCATCCTTTCCCGCGCCGATCCCAATTTCGTCATCAAGCTGTTCAAGGTCGAGGTCTCCGAAATCGGGGACGGGACGATCGAGATCAAGGGCATCGCCCGCGAGCCCGGTTTCCGGACCAAGCTGGCGGTCTATTCCCGCGATTCGAAGGTGGACCCCGTCGGCGCGTGCGTCGGTCTTCGCGGCCAACGCGTGAAGAACATCGTCCGCGAGCTGAACAACGAGAAGGTGGACATCATCCCGTGGTCGCCGGACATCCGGCGCTACGTGGAGAACGCCCTCGCCCCGGCCAAGCTGAAGACCTTCGAGGTCGACGAGGCCCGGAAACGCGTCTTGGTCCACACCTCCACGGACCAGTTGTCCTTGGCCATCGGAAAGCGGGGGCAGAACGCGAGGCTGACCTCGCGCCTGACCGGCTGGAGCATCGACATCGAGGCCGAGCAGTCCGTGCTGCCGGGTTTCGACCAGAAGGTGGCCGTGGCGGTGCGCGATTTCGCGTCGGTCCCGGGAATCACCGAGGCGCAGGCCTTGATCCTGGTCACGACGGGATTCCACAGCCTCGAGGACGTGATCCAGCAGGCTTCGGCCGAGGATCTGCAGGGAATGGACGGGATCGGCGAAGCCGCCGGGACCATTCTGGAGGCGATCCGCGGCGAGCTGGCGCGGAGGGCGGCCACCGGCGAGGTGCCGGCGGGGGCCTGATCGGGAACGGACCGCGGATGTTCCGCGGTCCAATGCGGTGCCGGCGACGCCCTGCGCGCCGGAAGTCGGGTTTGAATCATCCATCAGTATGCCGGTTCGCATTTACGAGATCGCCAAGAAGCTGAACCTCGAGAGCAAGTTCGTGCTCACGAAGGCCAAGGAGCTCGGCATCGCCGCCGCGAAGGTCCCGTCGAGCACGCTCGACAAGATCACCGCCGAATTCCTTGAGGAGCAGCTGGCGCCGCTGGCAAAGCCCGCCGAAGCGCCAAAGCCGGCCGTGGAGCCGACGCCGGTCCTGATCATCAGCACCCCGGAGCCGCCCCCTCCAGCGCCCGCACCGGCTCCGGCTCCGGTGGCCGTGGCCCCGGTGCCCGTGGAGCCGACCAAGCCCGCGCCGGTTCAGCCCCCGGCTCCGAAGCCGGCCGCTCCGGCGCCCTTGGAATCGCCTGCGACCGCCTCCGCTCCGCCCGCACCAGAGCGCGAATCTTCTTCCGAGCCTTCCCACGCTGAAGTCATCGAGTCTCCGGTCCGGGCCGAGGTGTCCGCGCCGGTTCCGCCCGAGCCGGTGGCCGTGGCCACTGTCCGCCCGCCGGCGCCGGAGCCCGCGGCGAAGCCTCCTGCCGAGGAACCCGCTCCGCCGGCCGCGACCGTTGTCCCGCCCGCTCCGCCGGCACCCGTGGCCGTGGCACCTAGTGCGCCCACTGCGCCCACTGCGCCCACTGCGTCGGTGCCCCCTGTCGCTGCGGCCCAGGCCGCGCCGGCAGCCCCTGCGGCCCCGCCGCCTTCGCCGCCTCCGCCTCCGACACAGACCGGCCAGCTGGTCGGTCGCATCGATCTCACCCAGTTCGGCTATGGTGGCCGGACCACCCGTGGCGTCTCGGGGAATCTTCCCAGCTCGCGGACTCCGCCTCCGGCCAGTCCGCCTCCGCCGCGCAACTCCCCGCCTTCGCCGGTCCGTCCCCTGGACGCGCGGGACCCCCGCAACCGCCCGGGTCAGATCCCCGGCTACCAGCGTCCTCCGTACCGTCCCGGTGGCCAGCGCCCCGGACAGTTCCAGGGCATCCGTCAGGCCGCCGGCCAGCCGCCTTCCACGCGGCCGTCGCAACCCGCGCGTCCCCAGGTCGCCGCGGATGCGCCGACGATCATCATGCGCCCGCCGATCCTCGTCCGCGAACTCGCGGAGAAGATGGGCAAGAAGCCCTTCCAAATCATCGGCGACCTGATGCAGATGGGGGTTTTCGCCACGGTCACCCAGACCATCGAGACCGAGGCGGCGATCAAGATCTGCGCGAAGCACGGCATCCGGTTCGAGACCGAGAAGCGCGACAAGGCGGCCCACGTCGTCAACGTCCCCAAGGAGGACAAGATCGAGCTGGACACGGAGGACACCGAGGAAAGCCTCAAGTCCCGTCCGCCCGTGGTCACCATCATGGGCCACGTCGACCACGGAAAGACCTCGCTCCTCGACGTCATCCGCAAGGCCAATGTCGTCAGCGGCGAGGCGGGTGGCATCACCCAGCACATCGGCGCCTACACCATCACCTACCCGCACCCGAACACCGGGAAGCTGGAGAGCCTCACGTTCCTCGACACCCCCGGCCACGCGGCCTTCGCCGCCATGCGCGCCCGCGGTGCCAACGTGACCGACATCGTGGTCCTCGTGGTCGCGGCCAACGACGGTGTGATGCCGCAGACGCTGGAGGCGCTTTCCCACGCCCGCGCCGCCAAGGTCCCCATCATCGTCGCAGTCAACAAGTGCGACCACCCGGCCTCCAATCCGATGAAGGTCCGTCAGCAGCTCCAGGACAAGGGATTGGTTCCCGACGACTGGGGTGGTGACACGCTCTTCGTGGAGTGTTCCGCCCACACCAAGCAGGGGATCGACACGCTCATCGATTCCATCCTGCTCCAGGCGGAGCTGCTCGAGCTCAAGGCCAACCCGGACCGCAACGCCAAGGGCAACGTCATCGAGTCCGGCGTCGAGGCCGGCGGTTCCGTCGCCACCGTGCTGGTCCGCAAGGGCACGTTGCGCATCGGCGACGTCATCATCTGCGGAGAGTATTACGGCAAGGTCCGCGCCATGATGAACGAGGAGGGGCAGCGCCTGAAGGAGGCCTCCCCGTCCGTCGCCGTCCGTGTGCTCGGTCTCAACGGCGTTCCCGAGGCCGGCTCGGAGTTCAGCGCCGTCGAGAACGAACGCGCCGCCCGCGATCTCGCCGAGGAACGGGCCGACAGCCGGAAGAAGTCGGAGCTCGACGGCGACCGCGCCAAGGGCCGGACGTCCCTCTCCGACCTGTTTGGCCGCATCGGCGACCTCACCGCCAAGGTGCTCAAGGTCATCGTCAAGGCCGACACCCAGGGTTCCGTCGAGGCCATCGTCGGCGCCCTGCGCGAGATCAAGTCCGCCAAGGTCTCCCTCGAGGTCGTCCACAGCGCGGTCGGCGCGGTGAACGTCTCGGACATCAACCTCGCCCGCGGCTCCAAGGCCGTGGTGCTCGCCTTCCACACCCGCGTCGACAACAACGCCGCCGAGGAGGCCAAGCGCCATGCCGTCGAGATCCGCCTCTACGCGATCATCTACGAACTGGTCGACCAGGTCCGTGACGCGATGGCGGGTCTGCTCGACCCGCTGCTCAAGGACACCGTCATCGGCCAGGCCGAGATCCGGAAGGTGTTCGACCTCTCCAAGGGTGGCCGTGTCGCCGGATGTTCCGTCACCACCGGCCGTCTGGTCCGTGGCAAGATGCGCCTGCGGCGCCGTGGCAACCTCGTCTACGAGGGAGTCTCGCTCACGCTCAAGCGCTTCCAGGACGAGGTCAACGAGGTCCGCTCGGGCATGGAGTGCGGTGTCCGCCTGGACGGCTTCGACGAGTACGAGGAAGGCGACATCATCGAGTGCTACGTGGTCGAGAAGGTCGCCGCGAAGCTCGAATGATCCGCGGCCAGCCGTGAACAACCAGGAACCACGTCCGCCCAGCCGGAGACTCCAGCGGGTCTCCGAGCTGCTCCGCCGGGAGCTCAGCGAGCTACTCCGCCGCGAGTTCTCCGTGGAGCAGGTGGGCCTGCTCACCGTCAACGAGGTCAAGGTCGCGCCGGACATCAAGACCGCCACGGTCTACGTCAGCTTCGTCGGCACCCGGGGCCAACGCTCGGCCGCCGAGGAAAAGCTCTCCGCCAACGGCAAGCGGATCCAGGCCCTGCTCGGACCGCACCTGAGCATGAAGTGGACGCCCGTGCTGACCTTCCTCCTCGACGACTCGATCGAGAAGGGCAATCGCGTGCTCGCCATCCTCGACGAACTGGAGCAGGGGCAGACACCCCGCACCTGACGCCATGGCGCAGAAGGAAGCTCCCAAGGCGGTCGAGAACATCCTGGAGGCCATCCGCCAGGCCAATTCCATCCTCGTCGTCGGCCATATCCGGCCGGATGGCGACTGCATCGGCAGCCAGGTCGGCTTGGCCTTGGCCCTGGAGTCCGCGGGCAAGGAGGTCACGGTCTGGAACCAGGATCCCGTTCCCGACAAGCTGCGCTTCATGGACCCCGAGAAGCGGGTCCGCAAGCCCTCCTCCGGGCACAGCTTCGACCTGGTCATTGCCACCGACTGCGCCGCCTTGGACCGCCTCGGCAAGGTCGCCAGCTACCTCCCGGAGGGCGTGCCCCTGGTCAACATCGACCACCACGCCTCGAACACGCGCTACGGCAAGTTGAACTGGGTTTCCCCCAGGGAGCCGAGCACCGGCGAGCTGATCTTCGACCTCTGCAAGTGGGCCGGCTGGAAGATCACCCAGCCGATCGCCGACTGCCTCTTCACCGCAGTCAGCACGGACACGGGAAGTTTCCAGTATCCGAGCACGACGCCGGACACCCTCCAGACCGCGGCGGAACTCGTCGAACGCGGAGCCAACCTCGGGCAGATCTGCCAGGAGGTCTACCAGAGCTACCCGCTCACCCGCATCCGGCTGCTGCGCCACGTCTACTCGAACTTCCGTCTCTCGGACGACGGCCGTACCGCCTACTTCTGGCTGCGCAAGCGCGACTATGCCCGCGCCGGGGCCAGCACCGAGGAGGCCGAGGGCCTCATCGACCACATCCGCGCCATCGAGGGCGTCGTCGTGGCGATGGTCTTCGAGGAGGCCGAGCCCGACGTCACCCGGGTCAGTTGGAGATCCAAGACCCCGAACGTGGACGTCGCAGCCATCGCCCAGCAGTTCGGGGGCGGCGGACACAAGGCGGCCGCCGGCGCCCGCATCCCGGGCAGTCCCCTCGGGGTCCAGAGAAGGGTCCTCACGGCCGTGCGGAAGGCCTTCAAGGCCGCCAAAGCCGCCTGATCCGGATCCCGGATCCCGGTTTTCCCCTCATCCGTCAGCGACAGACGACACGATGGCCATCCCCTCCATAACGCCCCTCGACGGCGCCCTGCTGGTCGACAAGCCCTCCACCTGGACCTCGCACGACGTCGTGGCGAAGCTCCGCAACCATTTCCGCCTCGAGAAGGTGGGCCATTGCGGGACGCTCGACCCCATGGCCACAGGACTGCTGATCCTCGTCCTCGGCAAGGCCACCCGCTACTCCGAGCGGTTCATGTCCTCGGACAAGGTCTATGAGGGAGTGATGCGCCTGGGTGAGACCACCGATTCCTACGACGCCGACGGCGAATTGACCGGTTCCCTTCCGGTGCCGCCGTTGTCCCTCGCCGACCTCAACGAGGCGGCGGTCCAGTTCACCGGGGACCAGTTGCAGACCCCGCCGATGGTGAGCGCGATCAAGATCGGCGGCACCCCGCTGTACAAGCTGGCGCGCAAGGGACAGGAGGTGCATCGCGAGCCGCGGCTGGTCCACGTCTACACGTACCAGTTCGACGAATACGAGGAGCCGTTCGCCTACTTCCGCGTCAGCTGCACGAAGGGCACCTACGTCCGCAGCCTGGCCCACGACCTGGGACAGAAGCTCGGCTGCGGCGCGCACCTGACGCGCCTCCGCCGGGTGACCAGCGGGAGGTTCGACATCGCGGATGCGGCTCCCCTGGCCGAGATCCTCAAGTGGGACGCCGCGGAGCTGGAGAAGCACGTCATCCCATTCCTCAAGCTGAAGTCCTTCGAGTAACCCCGAAGGTTCGTCGCCTCGGCTTCCAGCAAGGCTTCGTCTGCGCCGATTCCCATGGCGAGGGCGCCGTCATGGCGACGGTGGCCCCGCGCTATTCGTCCTCGTCGCTGACGCCCTGGATCCGCTTCATCGGGCAGCCGGCGCGGAGCCAGCCGTTCACGAACGGGTCGAGCGAGCCGTCCATGACGCCCTGCACGTCGCTGGTCTGCACGCCGGTCCGCAGGTCCTTCACCATGCGGTAGGGCTGGAAGACGTAGCTCCGGATCTGGTTGCCCCAGCTGACGCTGCCCTTGTCGCCGTAGAACTTGTCCATGTCGGACTTCGCCTGGTCCAGCTTCAGCGCGAAGATCTTCGAGATCAGCATGGTCATGGCGGTCGCCTCGTTCTGGGCCTGGCTGCGCTGGGCCTGCGAGGCGGCGACGATGCCGGTCGGGATGTGTGTCAGGCGTACCGCCGTCTCGACCTTGTTCACGTTCTGGCCGCCCTTGCCGCCGGAGCGGAAGGTGTCGCGTTGGATCTCGCTCTTCGGGATGACGATGTCGCTTTCGGAGATGTCGTCGATCTCCGCGATCACGTCGATGCTGGCGAAGCTGGTGTGCCGCCGCTTGTTGGAGTCGAAGGGGGAGATGCGGACGAGTCGGTGGACGCCGCGCTCGGCCTTGCAGAAGCCGTAGGCGTTCTCGCCCTCGACCCGGAAGGTGACGCTCTTGATGCCGGCCTGTTCGCCGGGCAGCGCATCGGTGGCCTCGTACTTCCATCCGCGCGACTCGAACCAGCGTTCGTACATCCGGGACAGCATCTGGGCCCAGTCCTGGGCCTCGGTGCCGCCGGCGCCGGCCTGGATCGAGAAGATCGCCGTCCGGTGGTCGTGGGGACCGGTCAGAAGGATCTCGAGTTCGTACCGCTCCAGTTCCCGGCCCAGGCGCGTGATCTCCGCATCCGCCTCGGCCTGCACGGCGTCCTGGCCGGCCTGGGGCTCGGCCTCGCCCAGCTCCAGGAGCACGCCGATGTCGTCGCAACGGCGGCCGAATCCGATCAAGGGCTCGGCCTTCTTCTTCAGCGTGTTGGTCTCCTCGATGACCTTCTTCGCCAGATCCTGGTTGTTCCAGAAGCTGTCGGAAGCCATCTGCGCCTCCAACTCCGCCAGGCGCTTCTGGGCGGCGGGCAGGTCGATGAACCGGCGCATCTGCCCGATCTTGGACGAGATGCCGTCCAGATTGGACCGTGTGACTTCGAACATAGAGCGGTCATCGTAGCGGGAATCCGCGCAGGGTGTCGAATCGCGAATCCCGTTCCGTGTCGGGCGCCGAGCGGGGACGTTGGTCGCCTCCGCCCTCCGGACATACGGGCTCCGGTCCGATGGTGATCAGACCGGATGGGCAAACGGTTCCCGGGTTCAGCGGGAAGCCGATCGGCGTCGGGCCACTAGGCGCCACACCGCGAGCATTCCGCCTCCGATCAGTGCGTAGTCGGAGGGTTCTGGAACCACCGTCAGGGTGCCGATCGGCAGGCGCTGGGTGCCCCCGGTCTGGGTCCTCCAGTTCGAGGTGTCCGTGATCGCGGTCAGCCATTGATCCCGGGTGGCCCCGTCCGGATGAAGCGCCTGGAGCGCCGCCAGGTCGACACCCAGCGTGGTGGCCGAGGTCGGGAACAAACCAAGGCTGATGGCGGTGCTTCCCACGGTCAGCCCGGGTGGCAGGCGCGAATGCGACTGAAGCGAAGTGCTACCGGTCTCGAACGCCCCGGAGTCGTCGAGGGTGAAGAGGGGGGTGAGATTCGAGGAATTGAAGAGCGTGGTCAGGCTGCTGTCGTCGGACGAGGTGAACACGGTGATCTGGTCGCCATCCGTGGTCTGGAAGGCGATGTCGGTCAGCCCGGCGGCGGAACCCGCGGACCAGGTCCAGGGCAGCGATTCTCCGGTCGGCAACGTCCCACCGGCCTCGAAGTTGTTGATGATCGTTCCCGCCGTGATGGTGCCGGTGGCGGTGAACCGGGCGTAGGAGGTGCCGGGCTCCGTGGCTGGAATCGCCTGCCATGCGGAGCCGGTCCACCCGCGGTCGGTGAAGTAGATCGTCGTTCCTGCGGCGAGGTCGACGAGCGGGACGAAGGACCACCCGTCGGTGCCGGCGCCGTTGTAGCGGCCAACGACGGCGACGTCGCCCGCGAAGAGGGCCGCCGAGACCTCGGGCGCGGCCAACAGTGCCACGACGACGGCTGCACGGAGTTGATGCTGGAACATGGGAATGGATGCGGGACCGAATCTGCGCGCTCGAACCATGTCCACCTTGTAGGGGGCCGCCCGGCTTCGACGCCACTCCGTCCCGGTCCGTAGATTTGCGGGTTCCCGGTCGGAATCCTTCGGAGTCCCGTCGGACTCCGAAGGTAGAGGGTGCGGAGGCGGTTCAGCGCCCCGATTTCCCATGAATCGGCATCCGCCACTCCTCCGAAGTGGCGCCGCGGCCCTCCCGCCGCTGCGGTGGACGGGGTGGGGTCCGCTCAGGCGGCTTCGCGGTCGCCGGAGGCGAAGAGGGCCTCGGCGAACTGCTTGGCGTTGAACGGCTGCAGGTCCTCCGGCTGTTCACCCACGCCGATGAACTTCACCGGGATGCCGAGTTCGCGCTGGATGGCGACGACGGCGCCGCCCTTGCTGGTGCCGTCGAGCTTGGTGATGACGAGGCCGGTGAGGCGGACGGCCTTGTGGAATTCACGCGCCTGGACCATGGCGTTCATGCCGGTGGAGCCGTCCAGCACGAGCAGGACCTCATGGGGTGCGCCGGGAAGCTTCTTGTCCACCACGCGGTGCAACTTCTGCAGCTCCTGCATGAGGTTGTGCTTGGTGTGGAGTCGGCCGGCGGTGTCGATGAAGAGCCAGCGCGCGCCGCGGGCCTGGGCGGCGCCGACGGCGTCATGGGCGACCGAGGCGGGATCGGCTTGGTAGGCTCCGGCGACGACCGGGACGTTGAGCCGCGTGCCCCAAAGCTGGAGCTGCTCGATCGCGGCGGCGCGGAAGGTGTCGCAGGCGGCGAGGATCGCAGGTTGACCCCGTTGGGCCATGAGGTGCGCGAGCTTGGCGGTCGTGGTCGTCTTGCCGGTGCCGTTGACCCCGACAATGGAGACCACGGTCACGCCCTCGGGACGGGGATCGAGGGCGGGGTTGAAGCCCGAGAGGCTCCGTTCCACCTCGCGGGCGGCGATGTCGACCAGGTCGAGTCCGGAGCGGCCTTGCGTCTCGAACGCATGCCGGACCGCGGCGAGGATCTGCTGCGTCATCGGCATGCCCAGGTCCGCGCCGAGCAGGGCGGCTTCCAGTTCCTCGGTGCTGGAGGCGGTCAGGCGCGGGGACCGGGTGACGATGCGCTTGAACTCGTGAGCGAGGGAAGTGGTGGCCTTGGTGAAGGCGGACTTGAGCTTGTCGAAGAACCCCATGGGTGGACGTGCGGTGTGCGAGGTGGAAGCGGGGATCCGAGGTCAGGCGGCGGGACGACGTGCGCGGAGGGCCTCGACCTGGGCGTACGGAAGGCGGACCTTGCCGATCAGGGGACGGCCCTTCGCCATGCCATGGCAGTCGGATCCACCGGTGGCGACGAGGTCCAGTTCCGCGGCGCGTCGGGCATAGCCGGCGCCATCCTCCTCGGAATGCTTGGTGTGCCAGCATTCCAGTCCGTCGATGCCGGCCTCCTTGAGCCGCGGGATCAGTCCGTCGTTCCGGTAGAGACCCGGGTGGGCGAGGACGGCGACGCCGCCTGCGGCATGGATCAGGGCGACGGAATCGTTGGCGGACATCCGGGCCTTGGGGACGAACCCGGGGCGGCCGCGGCGGAGGAAGCGTTCGAAGGCGTGGTCGTAGTCCTTCGCATAACCCTGCTGGACCAAGGCCCGCGCGACGTGCAGTCGGCCGGGCGCCTCGCAGTTGGCAATGGAGCGGACAAGCTCCGCGCTGAGGCCCACGCCGTTCTCGTTCAGGCGGGTCACCATCTCGTGGATCCGACGCTGGCGCACCGCCTGGAAACGGTGCAGTTCCCCAATCAGCGGCTCCGAGCCGAGGTCCAGCCAGTAGCCGAGGATGTGGACCTCCTGACCATCCACCTCCGCCGTAAGCTCGGCGCCGGGGATGAACTCGATGCCCCGCGCCCCACAGGCGGCGGCCATGCGGGGACAGCCCTCGACGCTGTCGTGGTCGGTCAACGCCACGGCGTCGAGGCCCTGCTCGGCGGCGTGGCCGGCCAATTCCTCGGGGGACCAGGTCCCGTCCGAGAAGTGGGTGTGGAGGTGGAGATCGGCGTTCTTCACTCCGGGATCAGGCGGCCGGGGTGTCCTTGGCGGTGCGCGCCGGACGCAGGATCTCGTCCTTCACCTTGTCGAGGATCCCGTTCACGAACTTGCCGCTGTCCGCGGTGGAGAACTTCTTCGCCACGTCGACCGCCTCGTTGATGCTGACCACCGGGGGGATGTCGTCGCGGTGGAGGATCTCGTAGACGCCCAGGCGCATGACGTTGCGGTCGACGATCGCCATGCGGTGCAGGTCCCAGTTCTTGGCATGGCGCCGGATCACGTCGTCGATGGAGGTCAGGTTCTCCAGGACGCCGCGGATCAGGGCGTCCGCGAAGATCCGCGTGGCCGCCTCCTCGGCGCTGGGAGGCGGGACGGTGACCCGTTCGCCCCAGGTCGGCCCCTGGCCTTCCGAGAACGCACTGGCCCGCTGGGTTTCCCAGAACTGGTTCAGGGCCGTCTCGATGTTCTCGGGCGGATTGAGGTCGTGCTGGAACAGGAACTGGATGGCCCGTTCGCGGGCCTCGCGACGCTTGCGCATGAGGTCACCCTAGCGGGAATCGGGCGTGTGAAGAACCATTTCTTGGCGCGGTCCGCCACGGGAGCCGTTCCGTGCACGGTTTCCAATCCCTCACACCTTCAGGAACATCCGGCGTCGGTAGAGCCAAAGGCACATCCACCAGAAGATCCCGAGGACCACCGCTCCTTCCAACGTGGGGGCGTACACCCCGCCCAGGCGGGTCCAGATGTCCTGGCCCAGGTGGATCCGGAGGTTTTGCCGCACGAAACCTTCCCAGAGGTGGACGGTGACGTAGGTGAAGATGGAGTTCATGCCCACCACCTGCAGCGGGAAGGACCAAGCCCGGAGGTTCCAGGTGTCGATCAGCAGGTGGAATCCGGCGAGGAACAGGCACGCCCAACCGCCGCTGAACAGCACCCAGGAAGGCGTCCAGATGCGTTTGACCACCGGGGCGATGCCGGAGACGTCCAGCAGCCATCCGGCGCCGAGTCCGGCCAGCCCGGCGACGGCGAGGATCCCGAGCCGACGCCCGATCGGGGTCTCCTCGCGCCGCAGCCAACCGCCGGCGATGAGCCCGCAGATCATCGTTCCCAATGTGGGAATGAAGCTCAGGGTCAGATATCCGCCGCCGTTGTAGAGGAACGTCTTCGACCGCGGGAAGAGGTTGAGGAACCACACGTCGAAGTGGTGTGCCGGATTGGTGTTCTTGTTCCAGTGGGCGGCGAATCCGTCGAGCCCGTGTTGCTTCATCCAATCCGCGGAGACCCCCACTGTGGCCGGGTCGAATCCGGCGGCTGGAAGCGGTGCCGCCGCGAACCAGGCCCAGTAGCCGATCAGGATCGCCGCCAGCGCCAGCGCCTGGGTGCGGAAGCCGCGCCAGGCCAGCAGCCACAGGAAGGTGTAGCCCAATCCGATCTGGGTGAGGGTGTCCTCGAAGGTGAAGTTGGTCTGCGAGGCATGCGTGGAGCGCAGGAAAATGCCGAGGGCGGCAAGGGCGAAGCCGCGCCAGACGGTGTGGAGGAACATCCGCAGGAACGATTCACCGCGGCCTTGGCGGCTGGCGATCGACCATGGCAGGGCGACGCCGACGAGGAACGAGAACGACGGCTGGATGAGGTCGTGCAGCGTGCAGCCCCGCCATTCGACATGGTCCTGGTTCCGCGCCAGGAGGCTCCAGAATCCGTTGCCCGGCAGCTTCTCCGCTACGGCTCCGAAACGGAGCACCTCGCCGGCCATCAGGAGCATCACCAGTCCGCGGTAGGCGTCCATCGAGGCCAATCGCTGCGGCTTCGTCTCGGTCTTCTCGTGGGAGGCCGGGGCAGGGGAGGACATGCCGCCGTTGTCGCAGCCGACGGCGGCGGGTGCAATGGCGTTGGTGGGGAAACAGGGCCGGAAGCCCGCGCCATTCCCGGATTGGCCCGCGGTGCCCCTGCGGACAGGATGCCCGGGTGAAACCGGTCGAGCTTCCCCCGTTGCTGGAGCGTCTCTTCGGCGCCGACCGCTACGCCTTCCAGTTCGGCATGCACCGCGCGGGCGGGGACTGGTTCGATCCGGCCGGAAGCGATCCCGCGGCGCTGGAGGAGCGGGCGCGTCTGCTGCGCGAGTCCCCGGAGACCTGCCGGGTCTGGGCTCCCGGCACGGAGGAGGTCTTCGCCGAGGCGGCCTCGCTGTTCACCGGCTTCGAAGCCGGGGCGTCCGATCCCGAGTCCCTTTCCCGGTTGTCGTCCATCTGGGAACCGGACTTCGTGCTCCTGCGCCGTGCCGACGACGGAGATTTCCGCCTCGTGGGCGGGGCGGTGTGCTTCCCGTCCTCGTGGGACGTCCGGGAGAAGGTCGGCCTGGACGTCACCGCGATCCACGGGGTGGTGCCCGGGCTCAACGCGGCGTTGGGTGCCCGGATCCGGACTTTCCTGGGGCGGTTGCCGTCGGAAGGGGTGTTCGAACGGGAGAACTGGGGCCTTGCCGCGCACGGCGAGAGGAACGCCCATCCGGAACTGGGCCGACCCCGTCTCGGCCCGCACAGCCGCGTCGACAACACCTGGCTGCGCCTCGAGCACCAGGCCTTCCGCGCATTGCCCGCCAGCGAGGGCATCCTCTTCGTCATCCGCCTGACGGTGCATCCGTTGTCCGAGGTGCTGGCGATCCCGGGCGTGCGCGGAAACCTCCGGCGGCACTTGGAGACGATGCCCGATGAGGTGGCCGTGTACAAAGGCATCGAACCCGGACGGGCGTCCTTGGTTGAGGCCCTCCGCCATTGGAACGACGGGTCCGGGTCCTGAGCCGCGCGTGCATTCCGTTTCGATTGGCCTTGGAATGGAGATGCCGTCTCCCGTCCGGCGTGCTTGATCGCCGGGGTGTCGAGGCTAGCTTCGCCGCCCATGAGTTTCGTCGAGGCGTTCAACAACCTGCCGTTCGAGGCGCTGCTTTCGCGGGCGGCCACCACCGACGGCGCCGCGCCGCGGGCGGTGCTGGACCGTGGCGTCTCGTCCTTGGCCGACTTCGCGACGCTCCTATCGCCCGCCGCCTCGGGTCATCTGGAGGAACTGTGTCGCCGCTCCCAGACGCTGACGCGTCAGCGCTTCGGCCGCACCATCCGCCTCTTCGCGCCGCTCTACCTCAGCAACGAGTGCATCAACAACTGCGCCTACTGCGGCTTCTCCAGGGACAACCCGATCCTGCGGGTGACGCTCTCCGTGGAGGAGGTCGAACGGGAGGCCCGCGCACTCGCGGAGCAGGGGTTCCGCAACATCCTGCTCGTGGCCGGAGAACATCCGAAGTTCGTCTCGTCGGGCTACATGGCGGACTGCATCCGTCGCCTGCATCCGTTCGTGCCCTCGATCTCGCTCGAGGTCGGGCCGATGGAAACCCCGGAGTATGTGCCCTTGGTGGCGGCCGGCGCGGAGGGCCTGGTGGTGTACCAGGAGACCTACGACCGCACGGTGTACTCGAAGATGCACACCCTTGGGCCCAAGCGGGACTTCGACTGGCGCCTGGCCACGCCCGAGCGGGCCTACGAGGCGGGCTTCCGCCGATTGGGCATCGCGGCCCTCTATGGTCTGTCGGACTGGCGTCGCGAGGCGCTGTCGGTGGCCGCGCATGCGTCGTGGCTGCTGAAGCATTGCTGGAAGGCCCAGGTGACGGTCTCGCTCCCGCGGTTGCGTCCCTGCGCGGGGGAGTTCCAGCCGCTCACGTCGTTCGCGGACCGGGACCTCGTGCAGGTTATCGCGGCGATGCGCCTGTTCCTTCCCGACGTCGGCATCGTCCTTTCCACTCGGGAGAACGCGGCTCTCCGGGACCGCTTGCTGCCCCTGGGGATCACTCACGCGAGCGCGGGCAGCCACACCGAGCCCGGAGGCTACACGGGCGCCGGCAAGGACTCGCTCCACCACACGGTGCGGGGACGCATCGTGGAATTGGCATCCGGGGCCGCTGGGATGACGCCGGCCGCGGGCCGGGCGACCGGGGCGACCGGGCAGTTCGACATCGCCGACGACCGTCCTCCCGAGGTCGTCGCGGAACAGATCCGTCGGCTCGGCTACGAACCGGTCTGGAAGGACTGGGACGCGGCGTTGAGCGCCTGAGCGGAGGGACCGTCACGCTGCGGAACGGTGCAGAAGGGATCGGCACGCGAAGCCGCAAAGCCGATGGATTCCCGTCGATGAACCGTACGCCGGGTGGTGACTGCGGTTTCGAACCGGAATCCCTGACCCATTGGCGGCTTGGCGATTTTGCGTGAGTCCCTTCCTCGGTTCCCGCGCCTTTCAGCGGCGCGGGAGCGAGCCCACCCAGCGGTCCAGCTTCTCGGGCGAGGCCGCCGCCTCGCGCAGGACCGGCTTGGGACCCGCCGCGACGAGCGCGCCCTCGGCATCTCCGAGCAGGTGGATGCCGGGCACGAAGTCCTCGGGCCGGATCCACTCGGCGTCGGTCCGGCCGAGCCCCGCGGGATCCACGACCAGCGCGTCGGCCATCGGGGCTGCGAGGGCGGCCCAGAGCGCGGCGCGGCCGGCACCGAGCAGGACCACCGGGGCGTCCGGCTTCGCCAACCGCGCGAAGGTGGCGGCGCTCGCCACGTCCCGAACCCGCTGCTGCATCACCGTCCGGTTGTAGCCGGCGAAGAAGTCCTGGAACGGCGACCGGCCCACGACCGAGCCGTCCGTCCCGGGACCGCATTGGAAGGGCGTGATGGCGAGCACCGCGTGGCCGAGGGCGACCAGGCCTTCCATCCGGGCCCGTTCCGCGCCGCCCTTCTCGGCGGCCTGCGCGCCGTCCGGGTGCACCAACACCACCACGCTCCGGGTGTCGCCGGCCTTCGCGGGGATCCAGAGCACACCCGAGACACGGTCCCCTTTGCCAGGTCGTCCGAAGGCCACCTCGGAGCGGACGATTCCGTCGTCGCGGGTCGATTCCGCGGATTCGCCGACCACCGGTTCCGAAGGATCGATGAGCAGGGTGTGGCGCCACACCCGCAGCGATTCCGCGGAGGCGTCCTTCGAACGCAGGCGCTTCTCGACGACACCCCGGCGTTCGGCGATCCAGGCGCTGGTGAACTCGGCCTCACCGATCGCGTCGGCCGGCATGCGCCCGTCGGGAAACGCCTTCAGGTCCTCCGGCTTCTCCGCGGTGTAGGGAATCTCCGGGATCCGATCGGCGGCCGGCTTGCCGAGGAGGTACTGTGCGAAGAACGCGTAGACCGCCTCGCGTGTGGTCTGGTTGTAGTTGTGCGGGAAGTCGAACCGCGTGTAGCGGAGCCGGTCCTTGGCCCCGAACAGCGTGTACACGCCCTCGATGGCCGGGCCTTCGACGGTCATCGTCTCCTTGGTCCAATCGCCGCTGGCCGCGACGAGGATCTGGGGCTTCGGCGCGAAGGCCGCGGCGTATTCCATGTTCGAGTGGTCCACGCGGAGCGCCGGGGCGTTCTCACACCAGCAGCCTCCCTGCATCGAGCAGGACACCATCACGATCGGCGCGCTCACGGCGATGCGGTCGTCCACCGCGGCGAGCAGGAACGTCTGCGAACCTCCCCCGGACGCCCCGGTGCAGCCGATGCGCTTCGGGTCCACGTCGGGCAGCGAGGCCACGAAGTCGAGGGCGCGCACCGAGTTCCACGTCTGGACGCCCAGCAGCGTGAAGTTCCACAGCTGGTTCGTCTCCGCGCGGAAGAGCTTCTGCTGGAGCGTGTGGTAGTTCGCCACCCGGATGGCGCCGTCGGCGTCCTTCGGTCCGAACTGGATCGTGTCCACGTAGCCGGTCATGTCGTAGGCGAAGGCCACGATGCCCATGCGCGCGAACTGGATGCATCGGGCGACGACCGATCCCGTGGGAGTGTCGGCGAGACGGCCGGCGTCCCAGTGTCCGTGGGGATTCAGGATCGCGGGGAAGGGGCCGGCGCCCTGGCCGAGTGGGCGGTAGAGGTTGCCCCCGAGATAGAATCCGGGGCGTGGCTGGATGAGGACCTTCTCCACCGAGTAGCCGTCGCGTTCGATGCGCCCGAAGACGCGCGGGCGGAGGTCGTTCTTCTCCGGCAACGGAAGGATCCCGGACGAAGCGAGCGTCTGGTGGCGGAGATCCTCGGCGCGGTCGCGCCAGGCACCCGCGTTCGGTATTCCGGGGAAGGTCCGCCGCGTGTTCAGGGTCACGGCGGGTCCGGACCGCTGGTCGGATCCGGGCAGGTTCGCCGCGTGGAGGACCGGTGCCAGGAGGCCCACGAGAAGCCAGCGGGGGAGGAACATGGCCTCAGCCTACCGGCGATGGCGCGACGACGGAAGCGTGTTGGAGAATGCCGAAGACGCGGTCGCGGTCGGCCGGAGGTTCAGAGGATCTCCCCGGTCCAGACGGTCACCGCGGAACCCGACAGGACGACCCGGTCGCCGAGCAGTTCCACGCCGACCGTGCCGCCGCGTCGACTTTCCTGGCGGCCGGTCATGCGGGTCCGGCCGAGTCGGGATGCCCAGTATGGGGCGAGCGTGCAATGGGCGGAGCCGGTGACCGGATCCTCGGGAACGCCCGCGGCCGGCGCGAAGAAGCGGCTGACGAAGTCGTGGTCCGCGATGTCCGAGGCCGCGGTCACGATGACGCCACGGACCGGCAGTTGTGCCAGTGCGGCGAGGTCGGGCCGGAGTGTGCGCACCCTGGTGGCGTCGGCGACCTCCACAAGCAGGTCGTCTTCGCCGCGTCCGCACCAGGCCAACGCGGTTCCCAATGCTTCCGCAAGGCCTGCGGGAGCGGTCACCTCGGGTGCGGGGCGCGCGGGGAAATCCATCTCGACGCGCTGCGTCCCAGGGTTGCGTCGGCAGACGAGCCGGCCGCTGCGGGTGTGGAAGCGGAGGGCTTCCCCGGATGGCGCCAAGCCGCATTCCCAGAGGCGATGGGCGGTGGCCAGGGTGGCATGACCGCACAGCCGGACCTCCGTCGTGGGAGTGAACCATCGGAGGTCCCAGTCGCCGTCGGAGCGGCGGACGGGGAAGGCCGTCTCCGAAAGGTTCATCTCGGCGGCCACGGAAGCCATCCAGGATTCCGTGGAACCGGACGGGGCGAGACAGACCGCCGCCGGATTGCCCTCGAACGGGCGGGAGGCGAAGGCGTCGACGACGCTGATCGGTATCGGCATGGCCGGCGGGATCAGGGTACGGGCAATTCGTCGAAGATCCGCTTCACGACGTCCTCGGAGGTCTTCTCCTCGGCCTCGGCCTCGTAGGTGACGGTGACGCGGTGGCGGAGGACGTCCATGCCGACGCTCTTCACGTCCTGGGGCGTCACGTAGCCGCGGCCGCGGAGGAAGGCGTGGGCCTTGGAGGCGAGGGCGAGGGCGATGGTGGCGCGCGGGCTGGCGCCCATCTGGATGAGGTCCTTGACCTGGATCTTGTAGGTCGCGGGCTCCCGGGTGGCGCAGATCACGTCGACGATGTAGTCCTTCACCTTATCGTCGACGTAGATGTCGTTGATGACCTCGCGGGCGCGGAGGATCGCGGCGGCCTCGACGACGGGGTTGGCGACCGGGTGGCCGTTGGTGCGGGCCATGAGGTCGAGGATCATGCGTTCCTCGTCGCGGGTGGGGTAGCCCACCTTGAGCTTGAGCATGAAGCGGTCGACCTGGGCCTCGGGCAGGGCGTAGGTGCCTTCCTGCTCGATCGGGTTCTGGGTGGCCAAGACGAGGAACGGCTCGGGCAGCTTGTAGGTCTGGTCGCCGATGGTGACCTGCCGTTCCTGCATCGCCTCGAGCAGCGCCGACTGGACCTTGGCCGGGGCGCGGTTGATCTCGTCGGCGAGCACGAGGTTGGCGAACACGGGACCCTTCCGGGTCGTGAAGCCGCCGGCGGGGTTGTAGATCTGGGTGCCGACGACGTCGGCCGGGAGCATGTCCGGCGTGAACTGGAGACGTGAGAACTTCACGTGGAGCGCGGTCGCCAGGGTCTTGACGGAAAGCGTCTTGGCGAGGCCGGGGACGCCTTCGAGCAGGACGTGGCCGTTGGCGAGCAGGCCGATGATCAGGCGTTCGACGAGGTATTTCTGTCCCACGACGCAGCGGTTGATCTCCCCCATCAGGGGATTGAGGAAGGCGCTCGACTCCTGGACCGCGGCGTTCAGGGCGCTGACTCCGGAATTCATGTCCGGGATGGATGGCACAACCGCCCCCGGGGTAGCAAGGGGCGCCCTGTGGAATGAGTCGAAAGGGGACGGCCCCACCCCGAGGCGGGAGTGGGGCCGTGGAATTCGGGATACGGCGTCAGGCCCTGTGGCCGGCAAGGAGGACCAGGTCGCCGACCGCGGAGCGCAGGCCGGCGGACCGTTCCTTGAGAAGGCCCGAGTCGCGGGCGCTGAGGTCCGCCTCGCCGGCGGTGGTCTGGGTGGCGCGGTCGATCTCGCCCATCGAGCCGTTGATCACCTCGATGCCCCGGGCCTGTTCGCCCGAGGCCACGGCGATCTGGGCGACGAGGTTGTCCACCTCGCGGGCCTTGCCGACGATGTTGCCGAGGCTTTCCACGACTCGTCCGGAGATGGCCACGCCGGCCATCGCGCGCTGGAGGGATTTGGAGATGCTGGCCTCCGATTCGCGGGAGGCGACGGCGCAGCGTTGGGCGAGGTTGCGTACCTCGTCCGCGACCACGGCGAATCCGAGCCCGGCCTCGCCGGCGCGGGCGGCCTCGACCGCGGCGTTCAAGGCGAGGATGTTCGTCTGGAAGGCGATCTCGTTGATGCTCTGGAGCACCTTCGAGATCTCGTCCGACGACTGCTTGATCTCCTGGATCGCGGTGGAGAGCTCGGACATGTCCTTTGAGCCGTTCTCGGCCGCGGCGCGCGCCTCGTTGGCGAGGCCCTTCGCCGAGGAGGCGTGTTCGGAGTTTCGGAGGATCATGCTGCGGATCTCCTCCATCGAGGCGCTGGTCTCCTCGACCGATGCGGCCTGCTTGGAGCTGGACCGGGCCAGGCTCTCGCTGACGGAGGAGAGGCGTCCGGCGGCCGCGGTGACGTCGTTGGCGTCGGTCTCGAGGCGGGAAACGATCCCGGACATGGCGCGACCGGTCCGGAGCGCGACGAGCGTCACGAGCAGCATCGCCGCCAGGGAGACGGCGACCGATGCGACGCCGAAGCCGACGGCGCTTTGCCGGATCTGGCCGAAGCCGGTGACGGTGCGGTCGACGCGCTCGTTGGCGGAAGCGAGGCACTGTTCCTTGAGTCGGGCGGTCGCCTCGGAGAGCGTGGCGACCCGCGCCGGAACCTCGCCGTCGAGCAGCTTCATGGCCCCGGCGAAGTCGGCCTCGACCATGCCCTTCACCTGGGCGAAGGAGGCCACCAGCTGGTTGAAGGCCGTCTCGACCTCCTGCACCTGGGCGGGAATCGGACCGTCCTTGAAGACCTCCCGGAGCCGGGCGATCCGCTGCTGGCCCTGCAGGCGGTACTCCTCCGACCGCTTCGCCTTGACCGGCTTGTCCGCGTCCTGGGCGAAGAGCCATTCGTAGGAATGCAGTCGGAACAGCGCCAGGTCCTCCTGCAGTGCGGTGACCTCCTTCAGGCCGGGCAGCCCCTCCTGCTGCAGGGTGTTCAGGGCCGCCGTCCCGCGTTCGCAGACCTGTCGCAGGACGAGACCCTGGACCAGGGCCATCACGAGCAGGAAGGCGACGGCGAACCGGATGTTGCGGAAGCTGGCGCGGATCGATGCCGGGCGGGAGATCCTGGCGGGTTCCGGCCCGGAGCCGGAGGTGGACGAGGGGGGGCGGACGTCGGTCGGAACTTCGGCCGTCGGGATCATCTGGCCCGCTTCCCGGCCCACGCGGTTCGAGCCCGCCTGAAGGGTCAAGGTCATTGGATTGTGAGGGACTTGGCCCCCTTGGTGTCGGATCCCGCCGGAAGGATGGCGATGGCGCCCTTGGTGGAGGCCACGAGGGCCAGCGCCTTGGCGGCGTCGTCCGCCTTCTTCGGCGGCTGGCCGCGTCCGGAGAACGCCAGCCGCTGCCAGTGGGTCTTGAAGGCGCTGGGGGTCATGCCCGAGGCCTGTTCCAGCGCGGCGTCGGCCTTCTCGCCGGCGGTGACGATGTTGATGGCGGCGCCGCCGTCCCAATACATGGTCTTTCCGGTGAGGATGTCCTTGAGGGCCCCGGCGGTGAGCTGGGTCGCGGGAACCCCCTCGTTCACCACCACGACGCCGTCGAGCGCGACGCAGGTGAGGACCGAAAGCAGGGAGAAGAGCCCGGGGAAGAGGATGTGCCGTTTCATGGTCTCGCGGGTTGGGGGCCGTTCAGAACGAAAGGGTCGTCTTGGCCGCGAACAGCCACCAGCCGTCGTCGTTGCGCACCGGGTTGAGGGTGCTGCTGTGCAGGAGGCCAGTGCCCCGGATGTAGTGGCCTTCGAGCTTGAAGATCCACCAGTCGGTGATGTCGAAGCGGGCCGAAAGCGCGGCGTCCTTCTGGAAGGCGTCCGATGGGACCGCGGTTCCGACGCCGCCACGGTTGTCCACGTCGGTGAAGTACTCGGTGTAGTAGCTGCCGAGCTCGAGCCAGGGCGTCAGGCGCTTCGAGAGACCCACATACCAGACGTCGGGCTGGCTGCTGGTGGGGGCGATGATCATGCCGTTCTCGAGCATGTCGAACCCGGTGGTCTTGTAGGAGTAGTACTCGGTCTGGAAGGTCCAGCCGTCCTTCTGGTACTCGAGCGAGACCTGTCCGAACGGGATGTCGACCTCGGTCTTCATTCCGCCGGGGCCGAAAGGCGGGGCGACGGAGATGTGCCAGGTGAAGTCGAAGACCTGTCCGCCGGAAACCCCGAATCGAAGTCCGTCGACGGGGGTGTTCCACCAGAGTTGGGCGCCGGCGATGAGGCTCTTGTCGATGCCGCTGAATCCGCCGATCGGCGCCGGAGGCAGCCCGTTCTCGAGGATCCTGGCCACGCCGCCTTCCTTGGAGAGGTTCATGTAGCCGGCGTAGGCCTCGTAGGAGAGCGCCCCGCCGCTTCCGAGGGAGAAGCTCCCGAAGACCAGTCCGCCGTCGATCGAGGTGGAGAAGTCCCGCCAACGGGCGTCGTACATCCCCTGGGGAAGCAGGATCGCGGTGCGCGCGAGGTCGACGTCCTGGATGTGGTTGTAGATGCCGCCGGGGCGGCGGACTCGGCCGCCGCGGAAACCGACGTGGTCGTTGACCGTGTACTCGATCGAGGCGTAGTCGAGGATCAGCTCGTAGTTGCCGACGTTGCCGACGTCGAAGGTGAACGCCTGTGCGGTGATCCGGGTGCGGTTGAAGGGGGAGATCGAGGTGTTCAGGCCGAATTCGTTGAACTCGAACGAACCGTCACGGCTGCGACCGAGGTAGTCGTAGTCGGTGGAGGCGAGGAAACCCTGGCTGGCGAAGCCGTGGAACGAGGCGGTCTTCTCGCCCAGCTTCAGGTCCCACGCGGTCGCGGTGGAACCGGTCAGGAGGGCGAGGCAAACGGCGGAGATCCGAGGAGTTTGGGGCGTCATCTGGAAATGGATGGTTGTCGAAGGTTCCGGTTTCGCCGGTCGGTCACCGGCTGGGACTGTAAAAAGTGCAGTGTCCGCTCCCGAGATGATCGGCTCCCGTTGGAGACGCCTTGAGTCGGTTTTCCCGAACCGAAACCGCGGGAATCCATTTGCTCTGGAGTCGCCGTCCCAAGGACTCTTTGGGCGGATGCATCAGGAACGCGCATTGGTCACCGGCGCAGCCGGTTTCATCGGTTCGCATGTCGCGCGCCATTGCCGAGACCTCGGGATGCAGGTGGTCGGTGCCGACAACCTCAGCGGAGGCGACGCCGCGAACGTCCCGGAGGGCGTTCCCCTCGAGGTCGGGGACCTGACCGACCCCGCTTTCGTCGACGGACTCTGGCAGCGCCACGGAAGCTTTGACTACGTGTATCACCTCGCCGCCTATGCTGCGGAGGGCCTCTCCCACTTCGTGCGGCGGTTCAACTACCAGACGAACCTCGTCGCCTCGGTGAACCTCATCAACGCCTCGGTGCGTGGCCGGGTCCGCCGGTTCGTCTTCACCAGTTCCATCGCCGTGTACGGGACCGGCCAGCTCCCGTTGAGCGAATCCACGATCCCGCATCCGGAGGATCCGTACGGCATCTCCAAGTACGCCGTGGAACTCGATCTCAGGGCCGCCGAGGCGATGTTCGGACTGCCCTTCACCGTCTTCCGGCCCCACAACGTCTACGGCGAGGCGCAGAACATCGCCGACCGCTACCGGAACGTGGTGGGCATCTTCATGAACCGGCTGCTCCAGGGACAATCCATGCCGGTGTTCGGCGACGGTCTCCAGAGCCGCGCCTTCAGCCATGTCGACGACGTCGCCCCGTACATCGCCGCCGCGCCCCGGGTCCCGGCGAGCGTGAACGCGACCTACAACATCGGTTCGGACACCGTGACCACCGTGCGGGACCTCGCGCACCTCATCGCCGCGGCGTTCGGGCGTCCTCCGGTGCTGGAGCATCTCGAGGCCCGCAACGAGGTGGTCCATGCCCACGCGGACCACTCCCGGTTCCGCGCCGACTTCCATCCCCGGGCGGAGGTGCCCTTGGAGGTGGGACTCCGCCGCATGGCGGACTGGGTCCGTTCGCGCGGTCCCGCGGTCCCGACCGTCTTCAAGGGGATCGAGATCCACGACAAGCTGCCCGCCTCCTGGCGTTGAACGATGCGGGTCACGGCGATCATCTCGAACTTCAACGGCGCCCGCTTCCTGCCCAGGCTGATCGCCTCGCTCCAGGCGCAGGAGGGGGTCGAACTGGAGATCGTGGTCGTGGACCGCCAGAGCACCGACGGTTCGGCGGAGATCCTGGCGCGGCATCCGGGGATCCGGGTTCTTTCCGAGCCGCCGGAGACGGGACTCGTGGCCGGCTACCACCGTGGTGTCGCGTCGGCCGGTTCGGATCTCCTCTTCTTCAGCAACGAGGACATGTGGTTCGAACCGGGGTGCCTGGTGCGTTTGGCCGAAGCCATCGACCTGCCCGGCCGCGTCGCCGCCTCGGATGGCTGGCATTTCGGTTACGACCACGACGCCTTCCTCCATGGCGCCACGCGTTTCCAGAGGGTGCCGTGGGCGATCAATTCGCCCTATCCGCGCCGTTCCGCGGACTTCGAGGTTCCGCTGCCGGCCGGCTCCGAGGTTCCGTTTCCCTGCGCGGGCGCCTTCATGATCCACCGCAGCGTCTACGAGGAGCTCGGGGGTTGGGACACCGGCTTCTTCCTCGACCACGAGGACATCGACCTCTTCATCCGGGCCTGGCAACGCGGCTGGATGACGGTCTCCGTCCCGGAGGCCCGGATCCACCACGCGATCAACGCGTCGAACAACCATTCGCTTTCGAAGCTCAACGTGTCGGTCAGCGAGCGCCGGTACATCTCGCAGCGGTCCAACCTGTCCGTCATCGCGTTGAAGTACTTCTCAATCCGGGCGCTGCCCCTCGCGGCCTTCGTCTGGCCCGTGGTGTTCCTCAACAACCTCAAGTCGGGTCGGTGGTCGGTGTTGCGCCGCGACTTCCAGGCCCTTGCCGAGATCT
The DNA here is from genome assembly GCA_027483345.1 of Verrucomicrobiales bacterium. Lineage (GTDB taxonomy): Bacteria > Verrucomicrobiota > Verrucomicrobiia > Limisphaerales > UBA9464 > SXXZ01. The sequence continues at coordinate 49,509 of JAIXUV010000208.1, forward strand.
TCCGAAGGGCACCGGCGGCGATGCGCTTCCGCCGTTCCAACATGGCTTGGAACCGCAGCCATCCCGGCGAGGACTTCTTCCGGGAGGCGCGCTTCCAGCGGATCGTGCCGGTGGATCCCTCCGCGACCGCCCGTCCCGCCGCTTGACCGCCCGGGGCTTCCCGCCGATAGATCTTCGCGTTGTCGCTCCCGGTTCCATCTGGTTCCCTCAGGTTCGGTCTCCGTTTCTTCGCGGGGATGCTCGCCTTGCTGTGGGTGCTTTCAGGATCCCTGTGCGCCTACCATTGCAGTCACTCCGAACGCGGCTCCCAGATCGACAACGGGTCGGTCCAGACGGCCCACGGATGCTGTCACAAGGGCGGGGATCCAAGGGATCCGTCTCCCGGCAAAGGCGGTGATTCCGATGTCTCCTGCGTGATCCTGGCGCTGGCCGCGGGTTCACCGAACGGTCCAGCCGAAGGAGTCGCCTGGATTCCGTCCTCCGCGGTTCCCTTCGAGCTGATCTCCTCCATCAGCCTGGCCTCTCCGAGTTCGGTCGACGCGGCCATCTCCCCGGCACGCGCATCGGACAGGCCTTCTCTCCCGGCGGAGTTCCTGGGCCCGGCATTCCGTTCGCTGGCTCCCCCTTCGGTTTCCTGACCGTCCCGGGTGCCTCTTGCCCCGGATCGGTTCGCGTCGACTTCGCCCTCCCGTGGCGCGCGTCCACGGATTCCACGGCTACCGCTCCCGGCGGGCCGCCTTCCTCCCCATCCCGTTCCGTTTTCATCGGGTCCCCCGAAGGACCCATCCGTTCGTGTCATGAAGAATTCCTTACCGAGAGTTGCGGTAGTGGTTGCCGTCGTCGTGGTCCTGTCGGCGGGTTCCATCCCTGCGGACGCCGAGCCGTTGTCCCCGGCCTTGGTGACCCGCCTGGCCGAGCCGCTGCGGACCGGGCATCCCGGCCTCCGCGCCCTGGCCCGGCACAGCGATGCCGCACAGTCCGCCGCCGCGTCCGTCCGCATCTGGGCGGATCCCACCCTCAAGGCCGGGGGCGCCGCGATGGGATCGCGCGGGCCCATGGCCACCCAGGACGGCGACATCGTGTTGGGCCTGAGCCAGGACCTCCCTTGGATGGGGAAAGAGACCGCGCGGAGATCCGTCGCCCGGGAGGAAGCCCGTTCCGCCCAGGTCATGGAGGAGGCCCGGTGGATCGAATTGCGACGGGACCTCTCAGCGGCGCTGGCGAATGCCGCCCTCTCGGATCGCCTGTTGGGGTTGGCGAAGGACGAGGCCGCGTGGCTGCGCCGCATGGAGGAGGAGGCCGCGTCCCAGCACGCCTCCGGGACCGGGGAGGCGGTGGCGCTGCTCCGGATCGCCAACGAACGTTCCCGGGCTGCGCTCTCGGTCACCAACGGAGAGGGGTTCCGGCTCGATGCGCGCGCGACGTTGGAGCGATTGCTCGGACGTCCCGCGGTCGATGGCCTTCTGACCCTGGAGCTGCCCCCGCCGCTGTCCGAGATCCGGTTCGCGCCGGAACTGGTCGCGGTCGCGATGAACGCCGAGCCGCGTCTCCGGAGGGCACGACGCCGGACCAAGGAGGCCGCGGTCCGGATCGAGTCGGCACGCCGCGCTGGGCGCCCGGACCTCGCGCTGGGTGTCGACTCCCGCCAGTACTCCGGGGACGCCGGGCTGCGCGAGGCGATGGTCACCCTCAGCATGAGCCTTCCCTGGTTCAACCGTTCCCGGTACCGCGGCGAACTCGATCGGGAACGCTTCTCCGCCGAGGCGGCGCGGCTCGAACAGGTGGACCTGGAAACCGAGGTCGCCGCCGAGGTCCACCACCTGGTCACCGCCATCAACTCCGCCGGACGCGAACAGCGTCTCCATCGCGAAACGCTCCTGCCTCGGATCCGCGCCGCGCTCGAGATCGAGCTGGGTCGCTGGTCCACGGGCCGGGGTGAATTCCGCGACCTCCTCGACCTCCACCGCATGCAGGTCGACGCCGAGGTCCGGCTCGCCCGCGCCGCCGCCGAACAGTGGAACGCGATCGGTGAACTGCTGCTCTGCTGTGGCCTCGACGATCTCGAAGCCTTTGTCGTCCCCGCTCCCCTGGCCGCTTCCGCCAAGCCATGAAACCGCTCCCCCTTTCCATCCTCTGCCTCCTCCTCGGCGCCGCCGCCGGCGCGTTCCTTCACGACCGGCTCGGGCACTCCGCGTCCAAGGCCGCCGCACCCGACCCAGGCGCGCCGGGAGGACGCCGGATTCGGTTCTACCAGTCCCCGATGCACCCGTGGATCAAGTCCGACAAACCCGGACGCTGCACGATCTGCGGAATGGACCTCGCCCCCGTCTACGAGGGGGATGCGGGCATCGCCGACCTCCCGGGACGGGTGACGCTCGGCACCAATGCGATCCAGGTCCTGCACGTCGCCTCGGTTCCGGCGGCCACCAACCCGGTGGCCCTACGTCTCGCGCTTTCCGGCACGGTGGACGACGACGAGTCCGCCCATCGGGTCGTCTCCGCCCCCTTCGATGCGCGGATCGAGCGCCTGGACGTCCAGGCCGTGGGCGAGGAGTTGGAGGCGGGCCGGAGGATCGCCGTGGTCTATTCGCCGACGCTGCTCGCCGCCGAACGCGAGTACCTGTCGCTGTTGCGGGCCGGTTCCACCGGTGCTTCCGGCAGCCCCGGAACCGGCGTGGACCGGCTTCTTCCCGCGGCACGCCGCAGGTTGCTCCAGATGGGACTGCTTCCGGCCCAGATCGACGCCCTTCCTTCCAAGGATCCCGGCTTGGACACCTCCGAGCTTCTGGCTGCCGTCGGCGGGACGGTCGTGATGAAGACGGCCTTCGCGGGTCAGTACGTGAAGGAAGGGGATCCGCTTTTCGAGACGGCCGACCTCGGCACGATGTGGGTCCAGCTCGTGGCCTATGAATCCGACCTCCCGTGGATCCGGCCCGGACAGTCCGTCTCGCTGCGCGTGGATTCGGTCCCGGCCCGCGTCTTCGAAGGCCGCGTCGACTTCATCGATCCCAACCTGGATCCCGCCAACCGCAGCACCCGTGTCCGGGTCGTGGTGGCGAATCCCGTGGTTCCCACCGGAGAAGGGCCGCGCCGGCTCCTGCGTCACCGCGTCACCGCGACCGCGCAGATCGAGGCGGGTTTCGAAGCCCTGTCCGTGCCCCGTTCCGCGGTGTTGCGCGGTGGCGGCCCTGCGGTGGTGTACGTCGACCATGGAGGCGGATCGTTCGAGCGCCGTGAGGTCCGGGTGGGACGGATCGGCGACCAACGCCTTGAGGTCCTCGCAGGGCTCGAGGAAGGGGAACGGGTGGTCGTCGAGGGCGCCTTGATGATCGACGCCCAGACGCAGCTGAACCGGCCCGCGGATTCCGCTGCCGATTCGCCGGCCACGTCGAAAGCGGGTTCCGGATCCTCCGAGGCGATGCCGCCCGGACTGCTCGCCTGGCTCGGATTCTCGGACCGGATCGCGGCCACGCTCGCCGGCTCGGACATGTCCGCCTTCCGGAAGGAGGTCGCACATTATGACCCTATCCGGGCTGATGCCGTGGCTTCGCTGGCAGGGCGGTCGGACGCCCTGAAGGAAGCGGTGGATTCGCTTCCCGCCCCGCCCGATGCGCAGGCGCTGTCGGGGATCGAGGAGGCGCGGCGATGGTTCGTCGGATTCGGCCGCGCTTCCGCGGTGGTGGTCGGCGCGGCCCGTTCCCTCGGGATCGAGGTGCCGTTCCGCATCTACCAGTGCCCGATGGTTTCGACGGCCTTCCCGGGGGCTCCCAAGCGGGCCGTGTGGATCCAGTCGGGTGCCGAGGTCCGCAATCCCTACTTCGGTGCGGCGATGCCCGACTGCGGCACCGAACTCCGGGAGGTCCGGTGATCTCCGCCCTCATCCGTTGGTCGCTCGCGAACCGCTTCCTGGTGCTGTGCGCCGCGTTGGCCGTCGCCGGCTTTGGCATACGCGCAGTCCGGGACACGCCGGTCGACGCCATTCCCGACCTGAGCGAAAACCAGGTGATCGTGTACGCCGACTGGGCCGGTCGCAGCCCGAGGGAGGTGGAGGACCAGATCACGTTCCCGCTGTCTTCGGGGCTCCGCGGCCTCGCCGGCGTCCGCGGCGTCCGGGCCACCAGCATGTTCGGGTTCTCGGTGATCACGGCGATCTTCGAGGACTCCATGGACAACTACTTCGCCCGGACCCGTGTGCTCGAGCGCCTCAGCCAGCTGACGGGGCAGCTGCCGGCGGGCGTGGTGCCCCAGATGGGGCCGGACGCCACGGGTCTTGGATGGGTGTTCCAATACCATCTCACCGTGGACCCGACGAAGGCTCCCGATGGCGGATACGACCTGGGACGCCTCCGGGCGATCCAGGACTGGTTCGTGCGATTCGAGCTCGGTTCCGTTCCCGGAGTGGCCGAGGTCGGTTCCATCGGCGGTTTCGTCCGGCAATACCAGGTCGAGGCCTCCTCGACCCGGCTCCGCGAACGGGGACTCGCCCTCGGCGACGTGCTCGCGGCGGTCGGTCGGGCGAACCTGAACGTGGGCGGCAAGGTGATCGAGGAGAACGGCCTCGAGCTGGTCGTCCGCGGCGCGGGACTGGTGCGTTCGGTCGACGACCTGGAGCGGATCGTGGTCGGTTCCGGGACGTCCGCGCCGGTCTACCTCCGCGACGTGGCCACGGTCCGGATCGGAGGGGAGTTCCGGCGGGGGACCCTGGACGTGGACGGACAGGAGGCGGTGGGTGGTGTCGTCGTGATGCGCAACGGCGAGAACGCGCGCGAGGTCATCCGACGTGTCCAGGAGCGGATCGCTAAGATCCGCCCCAGCCTGCCGGAAGGTGTCGGCATCGAACCGTTCTACGACCGTTCCGACCTCATCGACCGCACGCTCGACACCCTCAGGCACGCGCTTTGGGAGGAGGTGCTCCTGGTCACCCTGGCCCACATCCTCTTCCTCTGGCATTTCCGCAGCATCCTGATCGTCACCCTGCCGCTGCCTCTCTCGATCCTCGTGGCGTTCGTGCTGATGCAGGTCTTCGGCATCTCCTCAAACATCATGTCGCTGACCGGCATCGCCATCGCGATCGGCGTGCTGGTGGACGCCGCGATCGTCATGACCGAGAACGTGCTCCGGCACTGTGAACGCGCGGAGGCGGAATCCCTCGCCCGCGGCGGCGGGCCCCTGGACGCGGCGACGCGCCTGCGGCTCACCCTGGAGGCTTCGGTCCAGGTGGGACGGCCGGTGTTCTTCGCGATGGCGATCATCCTCCTCGCGTTCGTGCCGGTCTTCTCGCTGTCGGGTCGAGAGGGAAAGCTCTTCCACCCGCTGGCCTTCACCAAGACCTTCGCGATGCTGGGTTCGACGGTGTTCGCCGTGACGTTGGTCCCGGTGCTGTGCTCGTTCCTGGTCCGGGGCCCGTTCCACCGCGAGGAGGACAACCTGGTGATGCGGTTCCTGCTGCGGCTCTACGACCCGGTCCTGGATGCGGCACTCCGCTGGCGCAAGACCGTCCTTGGCCTTGCCGGCCTGATGCTCGCGGCGGCGTTGGTCGTGGCCTTCGGCTTGCCGAGGTCGCTGCAGCAACGCGTGGAATCCGGCATGCCCCGTGGACTGGCTTCGCTGACCCGCGGCATGGGAAGCGAGTTCATGCCGCCGTTGGACGAGGGTTCGCTGCTCTTCATGCCGGTGCTGGCGCCGGGCACTTCGCTCACCCAGGTGAAGGAGATCCTCGCCTGGCAGGACCGCGAGATCCGGCAGCTGCCCGAGGTCGCGAAGGTCGGCGGCAAGCTGGGACGCTTCGAGACCGCGACCGACCCGGCCCCGGTGGAGATGATCGAGACGACCATCCTGCTGAAGCCCGAATGGATCGCCACGAACCGTCTGTGGCTGGGCTTCATCCCGGTCCCGTCGACGGTCCGCAACCCGGAGTGGCGGCCCGGGATCACCCGCAGGGAGATCGTCGACGAGTTGAGTCGCCGGCTTTCGGCGGTGCCGGGCTACGTCCCGGGATTCCTCCAGCCGATCGAGAACCGGCTGCTCATGCTCAGCACCGGCATCCGCGCACAGCTCGGGGTCAAGGTGCTCGGCGACGACCTCGACGCCCTGCAGCGCATGGCCTTCGAGGTCGAGCGGGTGGTGCGGACGGTGCCCGGAGCCGTCGGCGTCGCGCCCAGCCGCGTCCAAGGCAAACCGTATCTCGAGATCGAGGTCGACCGAGTCCGCGCCGGCCGCTTCGGTCTCGATGTCCAGGACGTGTTGGAGGTGGTGGAGACCGGCATCGGTGGCACCACCGTGGGAAACACCATCGAAGGCCGTGAACGGTATCCCATCCAGGTCCGGCTCGAGGCGTCCGAACGCGGCGACATCGACCGTCTCGGCGAACTGCTCATCCCGACCCGTGAAGGGGCCGCGATCCCGCTGGCCCTAGTGGCGGACATCCGCCGTGTGCCGGGGCCGGGCGAGATCGCCAGCGAGAACGGCCGGCTGCGGGTCTTCGTTCAGGCCAACGTCCAGGACCGCGACCTCGCCGGCTTCGTCGAGGAGGTCCAGGAACGGCTCGAACGGGAGATCGTTCCGCGGCTGGGGAAGGGGATGACGCTCGAATACTCCGGGGAACACGAGAACCAGATCCGCGCCGCCCGAACGCTGCGCTGGATGGTGCCGGTCGTGATCGGGGTGATCTTCGTGCTGCTCCAGATGGTCTACCGCTCCACACGAGAGGCCGCCCATGTGCTGCTCGCCGTCCCCTTCGCCCTCTCCGGAGGGGTCTTCCTCCAATGGTGGCTCGGCTGGAACTTCAGCGTCGCGGTCTGGGTCGGCTACATCGCCCTTTTCGGGACCGCGATCCAGACCGGCGTCGTGATGGTGGTCTACCTCGACGAACAGGTCGAAGCCGCCCGCGCACGGCTCGGTTCGGCGTTCACCCGCGAGGACCTGCGGCAGGCGGTCAAGGACGGAGCCCGGCTGCGTCTGCGTCCGAAGGTGATGACCGTGGCCACCATCGTGGCCTCGCTCCTGCCGATCTTCTGGAGCCACCGCACCGGGGCCGAGGTCATGCAACCGATCGCCACCCCGGTCGTCGGCGGCATGGTCAGCAGCCTCCTGCACATCCTCGTGGTCACGCCGGTGATCTTCCTCTGGCTCCGCGAGCGCGACCTCGGCAAGGCCCGTCACTGAGGAGACGGGTGCGTTTCGAGGGTCCGAGGCGGTATTCGCGCAGGCCGGTGGGGCGGGCCGTGAGGAGGTGTCGGAGGGAGCAGGAACCGGAATTCTCAGCGGTCCGCCCTCCGGAGCTGGCAGAAGGGTGGATGCCGGTGGCAGAACTTCCGGGTGCGCCGGAATGGTGGTGCTCCGTGGTGTTGGTCGTTGAGCCCAGCACGTCGGTGCGCAGACTCGCGGGGTTCCAGTGGCAAATCAGAGTCCGCTCCGGTTGGAGACGGCGATGGGACTCTCGGCGATGGTCGGAATCAGCCCTGGTGCAGAAGGCCGAAACAGATGCAGACACGGATCCAAACCTTGAAGAACTCGCTCCTTGCCTTCGTGTCCGGCGTCCTCGTCGTCGCCTCGTCGTCGGCCGTGGTTTCTGCAATGACGACGGAGGGCCTCGCCGAAGGCGCCACCGCCGGCGACACGGCCTCCGCTTCGAATCCGCGGTCGCTCGGTGACTCGACGGTTTCGTTGGAGAACCCGGCGAGGTCGGTCACTTCGCCCCGGCAAGGCACGGCGCCGACTCGGGCGGAGCTGCGTGCCGCCATCGAGCGGGGGTTGGTGTTCCTGCAAAAGGCGCAGAACACCAACGGCTGGTGGTCCACGCCGGACCAGCCCGCGATCACGGCCCTGGTCCTGACCGCCATGAACCTGGAACCGACCCAGAGATTCCAGCGAAGCCGGACCTCCGAGATGAGCCGGGGGTTCGACTACATCCTCTCCTGCGTGAAGGAGGATGGTTCCATCCACCGGATCGGCTTGGCGAACTACAACACCTCGCTCTCGCTGATGGCGCTGATCTCGGCTGCCGACACCAACTTCCTGCCGGTCATCCTGAAGGCCCGCGGGTTCATCGCCGCCAGCCAGATCGACATGGGGGTCAAGGGGACGAACGACACGCCGTTCGACGGTGGTGTGGGCTACGGCAGCAAGTACCAGCACTCCGACATGAACAACACGCTCGTGGCGATCGAGGCGATGCGTGCTTCCGAGGCGCTTCTACCGAGGGAGTACCCATCGGCCGTTCAGCCATCGCCGGACTCCGATCTGAGGAACGTGCCGTTGCCCGACTTGGACTGGAAGGCGGTGGCCCGCTTCCTGGCGAACTGCCAGAACCTTTCCGGAACCAACGCTTCCGACCGGGTTTCGAACGACCCAAAGGACCGGGGCGGCTTCTTCTACTACCCTGGTCACAGCATGGCCGGCGCGGTCACCAACCCGGTCACGGGGAAGGTGGCCCTGCGCAGCTACGGCAGCATGAGCTACGGCGGTCTGTTGAGCTTCATCCACGCCCGGATGAGCCAGGACGATCCGAGGGTGGTCGCCGTCCGGGACTGGCTTCGGTCGAACTACACGATCGAGGAGAACCCGGGCATGGGGCAGCAGGGCTACTTCTACTACCTGCACCTGATGACCAAGGCGCTGGCGATCGCGGAGGAGGGTCGCCTCCGGTTGTCCGATGGCACGGAGGTTCCCTGGCAGTCCCAGGTCGCCGGGCGACTCCTGCGGCTTCAGGGGGCGGATGGCTCGTGGGTGAATCCCGAGCCGCGCTGGTGGGAGGCCGATCGCGTCCTCGCCACTTGCTACGCCGTGATGACGTTGGAAACGCTGGACCGAAGGATGCCTTAGTCGTGCCCACTACCCCGCCAGATTCACGGTGGCTGCAACCGGCTGAGATCCGGCCTTTGCCGGCCGGATTCGTCAGGCGTGTGTTGGCGCTGCTGGTGACCTGCGTCGGGTTGAACGCGGCCGGGTTACGCGCGGACGGCCTCCCGGCCAAAACACCCCAAGCCGCCTCGGGTGCGACGAACCCAGCCGCTCCGGCACCCCTCGAGAAGCTCCGGTTTCCCGGGGTGAACATCAACGTCGAGGAGCGGTGCGTGGATCTGGAGGGGGCGGTCTGCCTTCATCGGGGCGCGCTGGAGTTGGTGGCGTGCAGCAAGGGAACTAAGGAGCACGAGTCCATCGTCGCGATTGCGGCCAAGCCCATGCATGTGCACGCCGCGCTCCTGCTGCTGGGGGCCAAGCCGGGTAGCCCGGCCACCCGCGAGCCGCTGGGTGATCCGCCCATACGGTGGTTGGATGTTCCACCCAAGGGGGGGGCGGTGGATGTCTTTCTGGTGCTCCAGGGCGATGGAGGGAAGTGGATCGAGCATCCCATCAGTGCCTTCCTCGTCCCGGCCCGCAGGAGGTCCGGAGCTGCCGTCGAGGGGAATGCCCAGCAGCGGTTCCCGACGCACACGTTCGTCTTCGCCGGATCGGTGTTGCAGGACAACGGGTCGGGTCCGCGCCGATACCTCTGCGACGAAAGCGGGAACCTGATTTCCCTCTCCACCTTCGGCGACGAGGTGCTTTGCCTGCCTGCGATCCACAGCCAGGAGAACGAGGCGCTGCCGTGGCAGGTCGACCCGACTCTCCTGCCTCCCGTCGGCTCGAAGGTCACCCTGCGTCTACGCCCACAGCCGGTTCCCGCCGCGAAGCCCCCGAAAGCCAACCCTTCAACCCCGACTCCCGGCCCGGAGGGAGTGCAGCGCAGACCGATCCCATGAAGCTGACCCTCCCGTTCCATTCCCTGACCTCGTTCGTCGCCGCCGCGCTGTTGGCGGTTCCCCACGGCGTCTTCGCCGCGGCGCCGAGAGGGCGTCCGGCCATCCCCGATTTCATCCGGAACGAGCCCATTCCCGCCGGCGCAAAGCATGACTGGAACCTCGGGCCTACCGGGCTGAGGGGCTGGATGTATTGCGACCGGATGGTGACCACCGAGGCGCGGCAGATCTCCGTCACCCGGGTGGAGAAGGGGTCCCCCGCCGAGGGCTCCTTCGTTGTCGGCGACGTCCTCCTCGGGGTCGGGGGCAAATCGTTCTCCCGCGACCCGCGCACCGAGTTCGGCAAGGCGATCACCGCCGCCGAAACGGAGGCGGGTGGTGGCCATCTGACAGTGACCCGCTGGCGGGCGGGCAAGACGGAAGAGGTCGTCGTGAAGCTGCCGGTTCTCGGAAGCTACGGGGCCACGGCGCCCTTCGACTGCCCGAAGTCGAGACGCATCCTGGATCAGGGGTACAAGGCGTTGGCGGCAAAGGTGGCGAAGCCTCGATCGCAGGACGATCCCATCGTCCGTTCCATCAATGCGCTGGCCCTTCTCGCCAGCGGCGACCCCACCTTTCTCCCGCTGGTCCGGAAGGAGGCGCAGTGGGCGGCCTCCTTTTCCGAGACCTCGATGCAGACCTGGTATTACGGCTACGTCATGCTGCTGCTCTCCGAGTATGTCCAGGTCACCGGAGACGTGTCGGTGATGCCGGGCCTGAGGCGTCTCGCGTTGGAAGCCGCCAACGGTCAGAGCGCCGTGGGTTCCTGGGGACACGGCTTCGCGAAACCCGACGGCCGCCTGGGCGGCTACGGGATGATGAATTCCCCGGGCCTGCCGCTGACCATTTCCCTGGTCTTGGCGCGCGAGGCCGGCGTGAAGGATCCCGAGCTGCCCCGCGCCATCGAACTCAGCGCCCGCCTGCTGCGGTTCTACATCGGCAAGGGTGCGATCCCCTACGGCGATCACCACCCTTGGATCGAGAACCACGAGGACAACGGCAAGTGCGGCATGGCCGCCGTCCTCTTCAACCTGCTTGGCGAAGCCGAAGGAGCGGAGTTCTTCTCCCGTATGGGCGTCGCCTCCCACGGACCCGAGCGCGACACGGGTCACACCGGCAACTTCTTCAACATCCTCTGGGCGATGCCGGGAGTCGCCCAGTCCGGGCCGAACGCGACGGGGGCCTGGATGCAGGAGTTCGGCTCCTGGTACTTCGACCTCGCCCGCCGCTGGGATGGAACGTTCTCCCATCAGGGTCCTCCGGAACCGGACAATGACAGCTACGAAGGCTGGGACGCGACGGGCGCCTACCTGCTGGCGTACTCGATGCCCTTGAAGAAGATCAACCTGACCGGCAAACGCCCGGGAATCGTCCCGCGGCTCGACGCCGCGGGGGCCGAGGCGCTCATCCTCGACGGCCGCGGTTGGGACAACAAGGACCGCTACAGCGCCTACGACAAACTGGGCGAGGCTCAACTTGTGGAGCGACTCGGCAGCTGGTCGCCGGTGGTCCGCGAGCGGGCTGCGATGGCGTTGGGACGGCGCAAGGACGTTTCCATCGAACCCCTTGTGAAGATGCTCGGGTCTCCGTCGTTGGAGTCCCGCTATGGCGCCTGCCAGGCCCTGATCGCGCTGCAGGGACGAGGAGCACCGGCCATCGAAGCCCTGGGTGGGTGTCTGACCGAGAAGGACCTCTGGCTGCGCATCAAGGCCGCAGAGGCGCTCGCGGCGATGGGGCGTCCGGCCATGAAGACGGTTCCCAGGCTGCTGGAACTGCTGGCCGAGGTGGATCCGAAGGGGGACCCGCGCGGCATGCAGCAGCGGTACCTTTCCTTCGCCCTCTTCGACAGTGGCGGGATGCTGGGACGATCGCTGGATGGCGTGGACCGCAAGGCGCTATACGAGGCCGTGCGGGCCGGGCTCAAGAACCAGGACGGACGCGCCCGTGGCAGCATTGGATCGGTCTATCGGATCCTTTCGGCCGAGGAGATCCAGCCGCTGCTGCCGGCCATCTACCAGGCGATCATCGAGCCGGCCCCGAGCGGTGAGATGTTCGCCGACACCATCCGCGTGGAGGGGCTACGCCTCTTGGCCAAACATCGGATCGAGGAGGGGATCAACGCCTGCGTGCGATACACGCGCGACCAGAATCCCTGGGCGAGCGAGCATCGGACGCCGGAATTGATGGAGATCCTCCTCAGCTACGGCACCCACGCCCAAGCGGTCATCCCGGAGCTGACGCGGATCGGCAACTACTTCGAGAAGGAGGAGAAAGACTTCCCCAGGAACCTGATGCTCAAGAAGGCGAAGAGCGTCCGTGAAACGATTCGGGCGATCGAGGCTTCCACGAACACACCGGTCCTCAGTCGTATTCAGAAGGAGGCCGACCGCGACAAGGAAGTGGTCAGGTGAACACGGTCAGTTGAACAGACAGGGGATGCTCGGGAGGGGGGAATTGGCGGAGAGGGGGGGATTCGAACCCCCGGTAGTGTTTAGCTACTCACGCTTTCCAGGCGTGCGCCTTAAACCACTCAGCCACCTCTCCGCCGCGGCCCGCGGAGAGTGGAGGAACCGCCGGGCAGACCGCAACGGGTTTTTGTGACGGGCCTTCCAGCGGTCTGCCCGCGGGGCTCAGTTCGGCGGCGTCCAGGCGCCAACAGCGCCCTTGCCCGGGGCCTTGGCGATGGGTTCGTCGGTCGGATCGCTCAAGGACCGGAGCACGGCTTCCGCACGGGTCGATTGGCCTTCGCCGAGATGCCGGAGCGCCGACCGGAAGGCGTCCAGGCGGAAATCCGCGTCGCCCTCCGCCCGGTCGACGCGGTCGAGGAACGCGGCGATCTCGATCAGCTTGCAACGGGCGTCCATGAAATAGAGGTCGAGCACCTGCTGGCGTGTCATGGGGACAGGATAGGCCGGGACGGACCGGTTTGGAAGGGGACGCCTTCGCCGTGGGTGTCGCGGATGGGTCGGCGTGGAATGGCGGTGGGGATTTTCCGGTGTCGCCGACGCGGTGCCGCTGCTAGACACCCCGTGCTATGTCCGGACTCTCCATTGGATTCCTCGGTGCAGGGAAGATGGCCACCGCCTTGGGCAAGGGTTTCGTGTCCGCCGGCCTGGTCGGTCCGGACCGCCTGCTCGCCAGCGACCCGATCAAGGCCGCCCGGGATGCGTTCGCCCGAGACACCGGCGGCAAGGTCAGCAATTCCAACTTCGACATCGTCGCCGCCGCGGACGTCCTTTTCCTCGCGGTGAAGCCGGATCAGGTCGCCGGGCTTCTCAACGAACTGCGCCCGAACATCGACGTGAAGAAGCACCTGGTGGTCTCGATCGCGGCGGGTGTGACCCTCGCCCGCATGGAGGCGGCGGCGGCTCCCGGAACGCGGATCGTCCGCGTGATGCCCAACACGCCGGCGCTGGTCGGCGCGAGCGCCTCGGCCTTCGCCACCGGTTCCGCCGCCACGCGGGCCGACGCCGAGACCGCCCAGAGGCTGCTGGGATCCGTCGGTCTCGCCATGGAGGTGAAGGAGAAGCTGCTCGACGCCGTGACCGGTGTCAGCGGCAGCGGACCGGCCTACGCCTTCATGATGATCGAGGCGTTGGCGGATGGTGGCGTCGCGGCGGGGCTTCCCCGGGACATCGCGCAGCGGTTGGCCGCCCAGACCTTGCTCGGAGCGGCCAAGATGGTGCTCGAGACCGGTCAGCATCCCGGTGCGCTGAAGGACGCGGTCTGCAGCCCCGGAGGAACCACCATCGAGGCGGTGCATGAGCTGGAGAAGGGGGGGCTGCGGGCCACCTTGATCTCCGCCGTCCGGGTCGCCTCGGACAAGGCCGCCCGGCTCGCCTGAGTCCGGTCCACGAACTGCATTCCGATTCCTCCCATGCTCCCTCCACCGACCGAGACCCAGTCCAGGATCCTCTGGTTCGCGTTCACGTCGGTCGCCGTCGCCGCGATCTTGGCGCTGCTCGGCGGGGTGGTGTGGAGCCTCGGGGTGTTGCTGCGCCTGCTCTCCCCGGTGCTCTGGCCCCTGGCGGTGGCCGGTGTGCTGGCCTACCTGCTCGATCCCCTGGTCGACCTGCTCGGCCGACGCGGCATCCCCAGGGCCCGGGCCATCCTGCTCGTCTTCGTCACCGCGCTCGCATTGATGGTGGGCGCCTTGGCCAGCGTCGTTCCCCAGATCTACCGGGAGACCCAGCAGTTCGCGGTACGGGTTCCCGGCTACAGCCAGAAGGTGCAACAGCAGGTCAACTCCTGGGCCACCAACCCGCCTGTGCTGGTTCGGAAGGCGCTCGACCTCCGCTCGCGCTTCCTTCCCGGCGCCTTGAAGGACACCAACGCCGCGGCCGCGAACGCCCTCGACGCGGCGCCAAGGGATTCCTCACCGCACAATTCCGAAGGCGGCCCGGCCATCGATCCGGGAACCCTGAAGTCCGCCACCACGTGGCTGGCGAACCTCCTGCCCGAGGCCGGCGCCTGGGCCTTCGGCCAGGTCAGCAAGGTGTCCGGCTGGTTCGGCATCCTCGCCGGCCTCGCGCTGATCCCGGTCTACGCGTTCTACTTCCTCCTGGAGAAGGACGGCATCGAACGCCGCTGGACCGACTACCTCCCGGTCCGCCACTCGGAGTTCAAGGACGAGCTGGTGTTCGTGCTCCGGTCCATCAACGACTACCTCATCGTCTACTTCCGGAGCCAGGTGCTCGTGGCCCTCTGCGACGGCGTCCTCTACACCATCGGGTTCCTCATCATCGGGCTGCCCTACGCGTTCCTCATCGGGCTCGTGGCCACGGTGATGACCATGATCCCGTTCCTCGGCGCGATCGTCACCTGCGGCGCCGCGGTGGTCATCGGCTTCGCCACCTCCGGCAGCTGGCAGCTGCCCGCGGGGGCCGTGGTCGTGTTCGCGGTCGTCCAGGTGATCGAAGGACTCGTCATCTCCCCCAAGATCATGGGCGAACGGGTCGGCCTCCATCCGCTCACCATCATCATCGCCGTCATGGTCGGAACGAACGTCATGGGCGGCGTCCTCGGAGGCGTGCTCGCCATCCCGCTCACCGCCGCCCTGAGGGTGCTGATGTTCCGCTATGTCTGGCGCGTGCCGGCAACCGCGGAGAAGGTGGGCGCGAAGGCCGGGACCAAGCCGGCCAAGGGCTCCGCGAAGCCCGCGGCCGCGCGCTGAGGTTGAACATCCGTGGGTGTCCGCGAGTCGTTGACCCGGGGAACCCGGCCCGGAATCCGTGATCGTCCAGGAAGGACGATTCCGTTCGGAACTTCCGTTTGGCTTCCCACCCACCCCATTCCATAGTCCATGTCCATGAAAGTCCGGATGTCGCGCTGGTCCGCCCTGCTGGCCTCGCTGCTGTCCCTGGCCGTCCTCGCGGACCAGCCCGGGGCCGCAACCAACCCTCCCGTCCACCTGGGGACATCGGACAGCGGGGTCCTGCCCTCGAAGTTCACGGCGCCCAAGACGCTGGCGCCCGAGGATTCCAACGGCGAGATCGCCAAGCTGGCCGCCCGGATGATCGAGCGCTCCCACTTCCTGCGGCGCGAGTTCGACGACGGCGTCTCCGAGCAGTTCTTCGAACGCTTCTTCGAGGCGCTCGACCCGCAGAAGCTCTATTTCCTCCAGTCCGACTACGAGGAGTTCCTCCCGCTGAAGAAGCAGCTGGACGAACTGACGGTCCGCCGCGGCGACACGCGTCCGGCCTATGACGTCTTCAACCGCTACCTGCAGCGCATCGACCAGCAGTACGCCCTGGTGATGGAACAGCTTAAGGAGGAACGGTTCGAGTTTGACCGCGACGTCCGGATCCTGCTGAACCGGAAGGACGCGCCGCGTCCGAAGTCGGTCGAGGAGGCCCGTGGTCTTTGGAAGGAGCGTCTGCGGTTCGAATACCTCTCCGAGAAGCTCAGCCGCGACTTCGACAGCCTTTCCACGAACCTGTGGACGAAGCTGACGACCGAACCCGATCCGGAGCCCGAGGTGGAAATCCCGGCGATCCCCGCGGCGGGCGACGCCCCGTCGACGGCCGCGACCAACAAGGTCGCCACCGCCAAGCCTGCGGCCGCCCCGGCGCCGAAGCCGTTGATGGTGGGTGGCAAGAAGGTGGCCGACCTGCATCTCGCCGGCCTGGAGAAGCGCCTCGGCGAACTGCTCAACACCAACCGCGCCGCCGAGTTCGCGCGCCTCGCCGAGCAGGGCCGGTTCACCTCCGTCTCCGACGTCCGGGCCTTCGTGGAGAAGAACCTCCCCGAGGACCGGCACCAGGACATCGTGAAGACCCTCACCCGCCGTTACAACCGGGTGATGCGGAACCTCAAGCAGTTCGAGCCCAAGGAGGTCCTCCAGTTCTACCTCGACGCCCTCGCCCACTCCTACGATCCGCATTCCAACTACTTCGGACCGCGTGAGGAGGACGCCTTCGCGATGTCCATGACCCTGTCGTTCGTGGGCATCGGCGCGGTCCTGACCACCGAGGACGGCTATGCAATGATCAGCGAGATCAAGCCCGGCAGCCCGGCGGAGAAGTCCAAGTCGCTGAAGGCCGGCGACAAGATCGTCTCCGTGGCGCAGGACCGACAGCCGCCGGTCGACGTGATCGACGAGAAGCTGCAGAAGGTGGTGGAGCAGATCCGCGGGCCGAAGGGCACCAAGGTGACCCTGACCTACATCCCGAAGGGCGCGGATCCGAGCACCCGAAAGGCGGTGACGATCACCCGGGACACCATCCCGCTGGAGGACCAGGAGGCGAAGGCGAAGCTGGTGTTGCTGCCCGGCTTGGACGGCAAGACCAACCGCATCGGCGTGATCGACCTTCCCGCCTTCTACAGCGGTGCCATCGGCGGCGGCGGCGCGACCAAGAGCCCGACCGCGGACGTGGCCAAGCTGCTCCGGAAGCTCATGTCGGAGAACGTCGACGGCGTGGTGCTCGACCTGCGTCGCAACGGCGGCGGTTCCCTTGAGGAATGCGTCAACCTTACCGGCCTTTTCATCAAGACCGGTCCGGTGGTGCAGGTCGTGAACTCCCTCGGCCAGCACCGCATCCTCGAGGACGAGGATCCGGACGTGCTCTACGAGGGACCGCTGGTGGTGTTGACCAGCCGCTTCAGCGCCTCGGCTTCCGAGATCCTTGCGGGTGCGCTTCAGGACTACGGCCGCGCGATCGTGGTGGGTGACAGCGCGACCCACGGAAAGGGAACCGTGCAGAACCTGCAAGCGCTCGATCCCTACTACCGCGGCCAGGGCAAGCCCGGCCAGGTGAAGGTGACCATCAGCAAGTTCTACCGGCCTTCCGGTTCCTCCACGCAGCTCAAGGGCGTCGTCCCGGACATCGTCCTCCCGAGCGTGAACAACTACGCGGAGATCGGTGAATCCGCGATGAGCAACGCGCTGCCGTGGAACACCATCAGCCCGGTGCGCTACGACCACTACACCAGGGTCCCCGCGCTGCTTCCCGAGCTGCGTCGCCGATCGGACGAGCGGGTCGGTGCCGACCGTGACTTCTCCTACATCCGCGAGGACATCGAGCGCTTCCGCAAGCAGCTGGCCGACCGGACGGTTTCGTTGAACGAGTCGAGCCGGCTTGCCGAGATGCGGGCCGACAAGGAGCGCGCGGCCAAGCGGCGCGAGGAGATCGAGTCCCGGAACGAACGGGAACCGCTCACCTACAAGCTCACACTGAAGGACGCCGGCAAGCCGGGTCTGCCCGAGCCGGAGAACTCCAAGCCGTTGATCGCGGCAACCAAGCGCGACGAGCGGACCCTTCGAAGCGGCGCGGGCCGCGAATCCGCCTCCGCCTCGGAGAACCGCAAGAAGGAGAAGACCGCGGAAGGTGAAGCCGAAGAGGATGCCGACGAAGAGGGCGTGGCCGCGGACGTGAACCTCCGCGAGGCCCAGCGCATCCTCATCGACTACGTGCAGCTGTCGCGCGGCCAGAAGGGGCTCGCCGGCGCACCGAAGACGGTCGATCCGAAGGCCAACTGAGCCGGATCCACGGAATGGGAACGAGGAGGGACGGGGACCTCACGCCAATGCGCAAAGGCGCCAACGGGAAGCCGGATCCGGGGCTGGAATGGGTCAGCCCCGGTTAATCGTCGCTTTGCTGCAGAAGGACCCGCGTTTCCCCCTCCGGTTCCTTCGCGGCTTGGCGTCTTCGCGTGAGCCTCACTCCCTCTTGGGCCCGGTTGGGCCCGGTGACCACGGCGCGCGTGCATTTCTGAAGCGCCCGGGCTTCACTCCGGGCTCCATTTCGCATTTCGTCACCTCATGAAACCACGCATCGCATTCGTCGGAGTCGGACGCATGGGGGCCAACATGGCCCGCCGTCTCCAGGAAACCGGATTCCGGGTCACCGCGGTCTTCGACGCCCGCCGCAAGACCGCCGAGACCCTTGCCCAGGAACTCGGTTGCGAGGCGCCCAAGCGTCTGGCCGACGTCGTGGCCGCCGCGGACGTGGTGGTCACGGTGGTGACCGACGACGCCGCGATGGAGCGGATCTTCGCCACGAAGGGCGACAGCCTGCTCCGCGGCGCCAAGGACCGTCTCTTCATCAACTGCGCCACGGTTTCCCCTGCGGTCCACGTGATGGTGGAGCAACGGGCCCAGGCGGTCGGGGCTTCCTCCCTGGAGGCCTGCATGGCCTCGAGCATCACCCAGGCACGCCAGGGGTCGCTCTACCTGATGCTGGGCGGCACCGACGCGGCCTTCGAGCAGGCGAAGCCGGTGTTGGAGCAGCTTGCCTCCTCCAGCCGCTACATCGGGCCGGCCGGCACCGCGGCGCAGGTGAAGGCGCTGGTCAACATGGTGATGAACATCAACACCGCCGGCCTCGCCGAAGGACTCGGACTCGGCGCCGCGCTGGGTTTGGATCTCGCGATGCTGCGGGAAGTGTTCTCGCAGACCGGCGCGAACTCGCGGGTGTTGCAGACCGACGGCGAGGACATGCAGAACCGCGACCACTCCTGCTTCTTCAGCGCCGCCCACGCGGCCAAGGACTCGGGCATCGCCCTCGGACTGGCAAAGGCCGCGAAGTGCCGGACCCCGCTGGCCAAGGCCACGTTCGACCAGTATTCCAAGATGGTCACCTCCGGGTTGGGTGAACTCGACAAGTCGGGTGTCGCCGAACTGACCTTCCCCGGCCGTGGACCCAAGCCCCCCGCCCGTGCCAAGGCTTCCGCTCCGGCCAGCAAGCCGGCCGCGGCCAAGTCGAAGCCGGCGAAACGCCGCTGAGCGGAGCCCTTGAGGCGTCCGCAATCGCTTGAGCGACGGATGCAGGCAGAGGGGACCGGCACGCAAAGCCGCGAAGCCGCGGAACCGGAAACCGACGGGTTGCCACCGGCCGGGATTTGGATCCGATGCCCCGTTCGCGTCCGGGCGTCTTTGCGTGAGGTCACCTTCGCTCCTTTTGCAAGGTTCAGGCGCGGCGGCGGGCTGGCGCCGGAGCGGTGAACTCGAGCGGATCCGATCCCGATCCGACGGGACCAATCCACTGGGGCCAAGGTGAAGGCCTGACTCCGCGGCGCGCGGGTCAGGCGGCGAGGGCGGCGGTCCGCCCGCGCGGCGACGGCGAGAAGTGCAGGAAGCTGTCGAGCAGCAGCTGGACGCCGAAGTTGTTCACGCCGGATCCGAAGAACACCGGGGTGAGCTTGCCGGCGAGGACCGCAGAATGGTCGAACTCCGCGCCCGCCATCTCGACCATCTCGATCTGCTCGCGGACGGTCGCATAGGTCTGGTCATCGAGCTTCGAGCGGACGAGGGGATCATCGAGGCCGGTCACGTTCACCGGTGCGCGGTACATGCCGCCGACCACCCGTTCGAAGAGGTGCACCCGCTTTTCCGCCCGGTCGTAGATGCCGCGGAAGTCGGTGCCGCTGCCGAGAGGCCAGTTCATCGCGCAGGAGCGGATGCCCAGCACGGCCTCGAGCTCGTCCATGAGCCGGATCGGATCCTGGGCGGGCCGGTCGAGCTTGTTCATGAAGGTGAAGATCGGGACGCCACGGCGCGCGCAGACCTCGAACAGCTTCCGCGTCTGCGATTCCACGCCCTTGCCGGCGTCGATCACCATGATCACCGAGTCCACCGCTGTCAGCACGCGGTAGGTGTCCTCGGAGAAGTCCTTGTGGCCCGGGGTGTCGAGCAGGTTGATCCGGTAGCCGAGGTACTCGAACTGCAGCACGGTCGAGCTGATCGAGATGCCGCGCTTCTTCTCCAGCTCCATCCAGTCGGAGGTGGTCGCACGCTGGTTCTTGCGGGCGGTCACCGATCCCGCGAGCTGCACCGCGCCGCCGTAGAGCAGGAGCTTCTCGGTCAGCGTGGTCTTGCCCGCGTCGGGATGGGAGATGATGGCAAACGTCCGCCGTCGCCGGATTTCTTCCTGCAAAGTCACGAGGC
>JAIXUV010000162.1 GCA_027483345.1 Verrucomicrobiales bacterium
ACCCTGAACGGAGCGGACTACATCGCCGTGGACGAATTGGAGGTCTATCCCGGACCGCCGGTTCTGGTGGAGACGGGCGGTGGCTTCTCCGCGAACAACCTCGCCGCGGGCGGGACCGCGTTCGCCAAGGACGAGGTGGGCGTCGCACCTCATGCCATACCCGACGTGAACGACGGCCGGTACGGCAACGCCAACAGCTGGATCGCCGGCACCACGGACAGCTTCGTGGGAATCAACCTCGGGGCGACAGCCGTGACGATCCAGGGCGTGGCCTTCGGACGCGACAATCTTGGGATCCAAACCGACCGCGTGCCCGGCACCTACACCCTGCAGTTCACCACCACGCCCAACCCCAACGGGACCACGCCGGATGCGAGCTGGATCACCCTCGGAAGCATCGTCTACCCGGGTACCATCCCGACCCCGGCCCTGCGCCACCGTTACAAGTTCACTCCCGTGCAGGCCACCGGATTCCGGCTCAGGGTACAGACAGCAGGCTTCCCCATCGGTATCGATGAGCTGGAGCTCTACGACTACGATCCGGCGCCTAACGTGACGGTGGAGCAGCCCGCGGGCACCCCGCTCCTGGCTGTCACCACGACACTTCCGTTCGGCAGTGAGAACCTGGACGCGCCGGGATACGCCAAGACCTTCACGCTCCGAAGCACCGGCACCGCCCCACTGGCGATCACCGGTGTGACCACGGTCGGAGGCGCGGCCGGCGACTTTGTCGTCAACACGACCGGCATGGCCACCAGCCTGGGACCCGGCGGCAGCACCACGTTCTTCGTCTCATTCAGGCCGACGGCGCTGGGCCATCGGGGCACCACGCTGCGTGTGACCAGCAACGATCCGGTCACCCCGAGCTTCGACCTCCAACTGAACGGGACCGGCATCGACACGCTGCCGCCGGTCGTCGTCACGCCATGCAACCTCACGGCCTTCCAGACCGGCCCGTCCGGCACCGTCGTCCACTACGCTCCGACCGCCTACGACAACTCCGGAAACGCGCCGACCGTGAACTTCGTACCCGCCAGCGGCAGCCTGTTCAACCCCGGTATCACCACCGTGACCGTCACGGCCACCGATGGCTCCGGCAACCAGACCGTCACTGGCTTCATCGTGTCGGTCATCGAACCGCCCCATCTCGAGGTCCGTCATCCCGCCGAAACCGTGCTCTCCGGTTCGCTACCGAGCGTGGACTTCGACCCGCGCAGGCCGGGTACCTCTGCGACGAAGGTCTTCACGTTGAGGAACACCGGCCTCAGCGCGCTGGCCATCGGCGGCGTCGCCATGGTTGGCGGAAACGCCGGGGACTTCACCGTGGACACCGCGGGCATGGCCACGAGCGTGGCGTCCGGATCGTCCACCACCGTCGCCGTCACCTTCAGCCCCACCGTTCTGGGCGCCCGGGCCAGCACGCTGCGGATCACCTCCAACGACCCCGACCGGACGGACTACGACATCACGGTGAGGGCCTCCGGCCTGGACACCACCCCGCCGACAATCCGTCGTCATCTGGACCGCACCGCGGTGGCCACCAGCGCGGCGGGCGCCGTGGTCCATTACGGCCCGGCCCTGGTCAACGACGACTCCGGCGCAACCCCGTCCGTCACCTACAGCCCGGCCAGCGGCAGCGTGTTCCCGCCGGGCGCGACGACAGTGAACATCAACGCCACCGACGCGGCCGGAAACAGCGCGACGTCCAGCTTCACCGTGACCGTGCTCCTCCAACCGAGGTTGGCAGTGGAAGAGCCTGCCGGCACGCCCTTACCCGGAAATGGAGTCCCGGTGGCGTGGGGCGAAAACCTCTCAGGGGCGACCACAGTGCCGGCTGGTCTCACGGGCATCACCTCGGTCGCTGTCAGCGACTTGGGGTTCACCCTCGCGCTGAGGAGCGACGGGACGGTCACCGGTTGGGGCCGTGACGGAAACAACCAGATCAGCGGAGCCGCCGGATTGACGGGCATCAAATCCATCGAGGCGGGAGTGCGAAACGGTGTGGCCTTGAAGGACGACGGTACAGTAGCCGTTTGGGGCGAAAGCTTTCTCGGCCGACTCGCGGTTCCTGCTGGTTTGGCCCATGTGGTGGCCATTGCCGCAGGCGATAACCACTTCCTGGCCCTGAAGGACGACGGAACGGTCGTCGTTTGGGGCGAGAACGACTATGGCCAAACCAATGTTCCCCCGGATTTGAACGGCGTGGTGGCCATCACGGCGGCAGGAAACCGGTGCCTGGCCCTGAAGCTTGACGGAACCGTTGTCGAATGGGGCCGGACCTATTCGGGCAGCTTCTCAACGCCCACCGGACTCTTCGGCGTGAAAGGCCTGACAGCAAGCGACGGACACACCCTGGCCCTCAAGAACGATGGCACCGTCATCGGTTGGGGAGACGGAAGTGTTTCGCTCATCATGACCCTGCCCAATGCCAACGACATCCGTGCCGTCGCTGCTGGACAGGAGTACTCCCTGTTGCTGAAGGGCAACGGCACCATCCTGGCCGCCGGTAGAGACAGGTATGGACTGGTCAGAGGTGCGGCCTCGCGGCAGAACGTGGTCGCCATTTCCGCCGGCTACTATCACGCCGCCGCCGTGGTGCGGATGGCTCCCGTCGTGGACTTCGGCCCGCAAGGCGTCGGCGGCTCGGTCACCAAGACCTTCACGCTGAGGAATGCCGGTCAGGTGGCTCTCCACCTCGGTGGCATCGGCACCACCGGCGGCAACGCGGCGGAATTCACCGTGGACACCGCCGGTCTGCCTGCAAGTCTGCCGCCGAACAGCAGCGCCAACATTTCCGTCTCCTTCACGCCCACGACCCTCGGGCCCCGAACCACCACGTTGCGGGTGGGCAGCAACGACTCCGACTCGCCGAACTTCGAAGTCACCCTCATCGGCAACACCGGCGACACCGTGGCCCCGGTCATCGCGGCCCACGCCCAGGTCAGCGCCGTCCGGACCAGCGTCGCCGGGGCCGTCGTGACCTATGCGCCGGCCACCGCGACGGACAATTCCGGGGCTGTGCCGGTCATCACCTACTCGCACGCCAGCGGGAGCCTGTTCCCGCCGGGGAACACCCTCGTCACCATCACCGCGACCGATGCGAACGGCAACGCCGCCACCGCGACCTTCACCGTCGCCGTCACCCTGCCGCCACCGGTGTTGGTGGAAACCGGCGGAACCTTTGCCGCAAACAACCTGGCCGCCGGTGGAACCGCGTTCGCCAAGGACGTGTTCGCCGCCGCCCCGCACGCCATCGCCAAGGTCAATGACGGGATCTATGGCAACGCCAACAGTTGGATCGCCGGCGGTGCCGACAGCTTCGTCGGCCTCAGCCTCGGAGTCTCGCCGGTCGCGGTGAACCGGATCGCCTTCGGCCGCGACAACCTGGGCGTCTTCGGCGATCGGTCGTCGGGAACCTATACGGTGCAGTTCACCACGGTACCGAACCCCGACGCCTCCACCCCGGAAGCCAACTGGATCAGCCTCGGCTCGATCACCTATCCCGGATCGGTCCCCAGCCCGGCCCTACGTCATCTCTACACCTTCCCGACCGTGGCCGTCACCGGCGTCCGGATCCGAACCCTGGGCGCCGGGCAGGAGATCTGCATGGATGAGCTGGAACTCTACTCCGCGCCCACCGTCCCGCCGGTCGCCGGGTCGGACACCCTCCTGCGCCTCGACACCACCCGCACCGCCAAGGTGCTCCAGTCCGCGTTGCTCGCCAACGACACCGACGCCGACAACGATCCGCTGGCGATCACCGCCGTGGCCGATCCGTTGCCCGAGGGCTCGACGGTGCAGCTCGTCGGCAACTTCGTGCTCTACACCGCGCTGGCGGCCGACTCGGGCAACGGCAGCTTCACCTACACCGTGCACGACGGTGCCGGCCATGACGTCACCGGCACGGTCACCGTGACGGAAGTCACCGCACCGAACGTCGGCGATTCGCCGCCCGGGGCGATCAGCGCGGCACTGGAGGGTTCGGGCGTCGTCGTCACCTTCATCGGGGTGCCCGGCCGCGGGTATCGGGTGCAGTACGCGTCCAGCCTGGGCTCCCCCTACACGTGGCAGGAGTTCAGCCCGGCCGCCGTCGTCACCGCACCGGCCGGCGGCGTCTTCAGCCACACCGACCTCGCGCCCGGCGGCGGCACACGGTTCTACCGCGCGATCCCCAACCCGTGACCGGACGACACCCGAAACCTTCCTCGACAAACCGGCCATGAACTCCTGTTCCCATCCACTGCGGCTCGCCATCGCCGCACTCCTGTCCAGCTGGACCACCGCATGCGCGGCGGTCGTCTCGCAGACCTTCACTTTCCCGGTCGGCGGTTCCGCCGGCGCCGTTTCCGACGCCGGCATTCCGCTCACCCTCAGCCAAACGATTGCCGGGTCCGGAATCACGACCCTCACCGAGGTGCGCGTCGGCTTGAACCTCCGCGGCACCACCTCCGGTTCGGGCTGGGCCGGCGACCTGTACGTGTCGCTCAACCGCGCAGGCGTCACCACCAGCGTGCTGCTGAACCAGGTCGGCGTGACCGGCAGCAACCCGGCGGGCTTCGGCTTTGATGGTTGGAACGTCACCTTCCGCGACAACGCGCCGAACGGAGACATCCATCTCGCTCAACCCGCCGGCCCAGCCACGATCCTGACCGGCGAATGGCAACCCGACGGCCGTCTGGACCCGGCTTCGTCCACCCGGTCGGCGTTGCTGGCCGGCTTCAATGGTTTCTCGGCCGACACAGCGTGGCACCTGACCCTGGCGGACCTCAATCCCACGGGGACGATGTCGCTCCAAAGCTGGTCGCTGACCTTCACCGGATTCGAAGCCGTGCCGGAACCCGGCGAATACGCAGCGGTCGCCGGCGTGCTCGTGGGTGGCTTCGCGCTGTGGCGCCGTCAGCGCCGCTGAGCGCTTCGGAGTTCAGAAGAAAGGCCGGAGCACCCTCAAAGGAAAGGGTGTTCCGGCCGCCTTCTTTCAGCACGGTTCACCGCGCCCCCGCCCGTTCGAAAACGCAGACCGTCAGGGACCAGCCTAGCCGCGTAAGCGCCTGACCTCGAAACGCGCCACAAAATCCGCCCTCCGAAGCAGAACCTCCAAAGAACCCGGGGTGCCCTGGATCCAAGGTGCCGCCCTTCCGTGGACGAACGACGAGCGACCAGCCACGGACGACTCCTACGCGTCCTCCGTGTCCTCAGTGACTCCGTGGCAGAAAAGCAAAAACCCGCGCCGATCCGTTTCCGGACCGACGCGGGAAAGTGGTGGAGGCGGCGGGAATTGAA
>JAIXUV010000336.1 GCA_027483345.1 Verrucomicrobiales bacterium
GAAAACCCCGTTCCGCCGCCGGAACGGGGTTTTTCGTTTTTCCCGACCGGCACTGCCGACAACATCGAAGACAAAGCACATGAAGCCACAGCAGGTCGAAATCTACGACACGACGCTCCGCGACGGATCCCAGGGCGAGGGCATCAACTTCTCCCTCGCCGACAAGATCCGCATCGCCGAGCGCCTGGACCAGTTCGGCGTGCACTACATCGAGGGCGGTTGGCCGGGATCCAATCCCAAGGACCTCGAGTTCTTCCAGCAGGCCGCCAAGCGGCGCTGGCGGAACGCCCGGATCGCCTCCTTCGGCTTCACGCGGCGCAAGGGCGTCGCTGTCGAACAGGACGACCAGATCCGCATGCTGCTGGATGCCGAGACCCCCGTGGTCACCATCGTCGGCAAGACCTGGCTGCTCCACGTCACCGAGGTGCTCCGCGCGAAGCCCGACGAGAACCTCGCCATGATCGCGGACACCATCCGCTACCTGAAGGACCACGGGAAGACGGTGGTCTACGACGCCGAGCACAGCTTCGACGGGTTCAAGGACGAGCCCGAGTACGCCTTGGCCACGTGGCAGGCGGCGGAGAAGGCCGGCGCGGACGTGATCTGCCTCTGCGACACCAACGGCGGATGCCTGCCGTCCGAGATCGCCCGCATCACCGCGGTCGCCAAGGGCCGGCTGACCACCCGGATCGGCATCCACACCCACAACGACTGCGGGCTCGGCGTGGCCAACGGCATCGCCGGGCTCGAGGCCGGGGCCACCCACATCCAGGGCGTCGTCAACGGCTACGGCGAACGCACCGGCAACTGCAACCTCACCAGCGTCATCCCGCTCGTGCAGTTCAAGATGGGCCTGCGCGGCGTCCCCGCGAAGTCGCTGCCGAAGCTGAAGGAGCTCTCCGAGTACGTGGACGAGATCGCGAACATGCGCCATGACCCGCGCCAGCCGTGGGTCGGCCAGACCGCCTTCGCCCACAAGGGCGGCATCCACGTCCACGCCATCGAACGCGTCGCCCGCAGCTACGAGCACATCACCCCGGAATCCGTCGGCAACCACCGCCGCGTGCTGGTCAGCGACATGTCCGGCCGCACCAACATCCTCGTGAAGGCCGCGGAGCTCGGGTTCAAGCTCGCCCCGGACCAGCCGGAGACCAAGTCCATCACCGGCAGGATCAAGGAACGCGAGAACCTCGGCTACGAATACGAGGCGGCCGAAGCGTCCCTTGCCCTGCTCATCCGCGGCGTCCTGGACAACAACCCGGAACTGCTCTTCTCCGTGGACTCCTACCACGTCTCGATGCGGGGCGACACCCGTGGCGCGGTGTGCGAGGCCACCGTGAAGGTCCGCGTCGGCGACCAGGTGCACCACACGGTCGCCGAGGGCGACGGCCCAGTGAACGCCCTCGACGGCGCCCTGCGCTCCGCGTTGGCCAAGTCCTTCCCGCAGATCCGCAAGCTGTCGTTGACCGACTACAAGGTCCGCATCCTCGACGGCGTGGCCGGCACCGGCGCCAAGACCCGCGTGCTGATCCAGAGCACCGACGGCAAACGCGAGTGGGGAACCGTCGGAGTCAGCGAGAACATCATCTCCGCCTCGCTCGAGGCGCTGGTGGACTCCATGGAGTTCGCGCTGCTCAAGAAGTAGGCCGCCCCATCGGGGCTTCGCACGGCGGCGGAGCGGATCCGTCCACGAAGGGCCGCGCACCGGAGCGGTCGGAGTCGATTTCAGGGACCCGGGGTTCACCCGGGGTTTGCAATTCGGCCTCCGACCGCCTAGCACCTGTCCATGCGTTCCCCGGAACGCATGGATTCCAACGGGCGCGTGGTGGAATTGGCAGACACGATGGACTTAGGATCCATTGGCGAAAGCCGTGCAGGTTCAAGTCCTGTCGCGCCCACCATCCGATCCCGGCGATCGACCCGGAATTCCCGTCGCGGTTCCCCGATGACCGGCTTCCTTGACGCCTGACACACCCGCCGTTAACCACGCACCCCATGCTGTCCCCTTCCAAGGCCGGTCCCGTCGCCGCCGTGGCGGCCCTGATGCTCCTCGCGGCCGGCTGCAGTCCGTCGGGTGAACGTGCCCTCGTCGAAGGCGACCGCCTCCTCCGCGATGGCCGCACGCCCGAAGCCGTCCGCATGCTGGAACGGGCCGTCGAGACCCTCCCCCGCAGCGCCCCGGCCCTGAATCACCTCGGACTCGCCTACCAGTCCGCCGGACGGCTCGACGAGGCCCGCCGTGCCTACCTCCGCGCCCTCGAGCTGGACCGCAGCCTCGTCGAGGCCCACCACAACCTCGCCCTCGTCCACGAAGCCCGTTCGGATTGGCTCGAGGCCGAGCGTTCCCTCCGCACCTACCTCGCCGCACGTCCCGAGGACGGCGTCGCCTGGGCTCGTCTCGGATCGGTCCAGTTCCATGCCGGGCGGCTCGACGACGCGGAACGCAGCCTCGCCACCGCCAAGCGCTTCGAGGCCGCCGGCGTCGAGGAGTGGAACACGCTCGGCATGATCAGCGTCCAGAAGCGGCGCTTCCGCGAGGCCCGCGACCGCTTCCTCTGGGCCCGTCGGCTTTCCCAGGACAACTCCGCCGTCCTGCTCAACCTCGCCATCCTCCACCACCAACACCTCGGCGACCCGGCCGCCGCCATCGGATTCTACCGCGCCTGGCTGGCCGTGAACCCCGGCAGACCCGAGGCGCCCGGCGTCTCCGGCATCGTCCGCCAACTCGAGGCCCGGCTGGGCGGCAACCTTCCCCCAAGGACCGAATCCACGAACTCCATCACCCGGCCCACCCTCGGGTTGACGAATTCCCCCGCGCCGCAGACGAACCCGCCGCAAACGCTTCCCCGGACCAATCCCCCGGCGGCCCCGCTCCAACGTCCCACCGTTCCGCGACCCACCGCGGCGAACCCTCCGACAGCAACCAACCTGGTTGCCACGGCGCCGACCGCGCCCGCACCGCAGCCCACCGCAACCCCACCACCGGCCGTCGCGGCATCCACACCCGACAGGCCCCCCAACGTCGCGACGACGCCGACGGAGACGAAGCCGGTCGTCCCGACACCAACTCCGCTGGAGGTGGTCCAAGTGGAGGACGATGCCCCTCTGGTCGCCGCGAAGGATGCCCCGCCCGAGGTGAAGGTCCCCTCGGCGGCAGAGGCCACCGTCACCTCCCCCGCACCGTCGCCGGCCAACGCGGTTCCGACCGAACCTTCCGGGGCGGGACCGACGGACTTCACCGTGGTCGCCGAGCCAGTCACGAAGCGGTCGGTCTGGCAGAAGATGAACCCGGTGAGCTGGGGGAATCCGGTCAAATGGTTCCGACGCGGTTCCGACTCCAAGCCGGAGTCGCCCGACACGCCGTCGGTCACCGTGGACGCTCCGGTCCTGGCTGCGAAGTCCGGTGATCCGGCGAAGCCGGAAGCCCCAGCCGTGCCGAAGACCGAACCCCGGCGTGTGGCCGCGACGCCGATCCCACCCGCACCGGCCCCGCGCCTGGAACGTCCGGCCCCACCGCGCTACGTCCCTCGGGCCATGCGTCCGCTCCAACCGGGGAATGCGTCCGAGGCGAATCGCGAATTCCAGGCCGCCGCCGAGGCCCAACGCCGGCGGGACCTGGTCTCCGCCGCGGCCGGCTACCGTCGGGCCACCGCGGCCGATCCCACCCACTTCGCGTCGCACTTCAACCTCGCGCTCGTGGCCCTCGACCAGGGCGACCTCCCGCTCTCGTTGCTCGCCAGCGAACACGCGCTGCAGCTCAAGCCGGACGACCTGGAGACCCGACGCAACTTCGCCGTGGCCCTGAAACAGTCGGGCCACACCGCGGACGCCGCGGAACAGCTCGAGGAGATCCTCACCGCGCGGCCGGCCGACCCGGCCCTCCACCTCGCGGCGGCCGCACTGTATGCCGGGGAGTTGGACGACGTCCGGCGCGCCCGACGCCATTACGAGGCGGTGCTGGCGATCGAGCCCTCCCATCCCCAGGGGCCCGCGATCCGCGCCTGGCTCGCCTCCAATCCCGCCCGCTGACATCGGTCCGGTCCGGGTCGAATCCGGCCGGGGGAATTCCGATTGCCCGTGCCCGGTGCGCCCCGCGGAATGGGGCCGCACAACGGACGTCGATGAAACCGCCTCCCATCCCCGAAGCCGGAGCCCTCGCCCAGGCGAAGTTCCACTGCCCTTCCTGCGGCGCCGAGGCCACGTGGAATCCCGCCCGACAGGCGCTCGTCTGCGCCTACTGCGGAACCGCATCCCCGGCGAAGCTAGAGGCCGCACCCGACGGCGGCACCCTCATCCGCGAACACGACCTCGTCACCGCCCTCCGTTCCGTCCCGGATTCCGCCCGCGGCTGGGACACCTCCACCACCTCGGTCCGTTGCCAGAGTTGCGATGCCGTCTCCGTGTTCGAGGCGGCGCACGCGGGACGCCGCTGCGACTTCTGCGGCTCCGCCGCCCTGGTCCCCTACGAGGAGATCAAGGCCGCCTTCCGACCCGAAAGCCTGCTGCCGATCCGCATCAGCGAGACGGACGTCCGCGACCGCATCTGCGACTGGTACGCGAGCCGTTGGTTCGCCCCGTCGGCCCTGGGGACCAAGGCGCTGACCGACACCGTCCACGGCGTGTACCTGCCCTACTGGACCTTCGACGCGCAGGCCGAAGCCCATTGGACGGCGGAGAGCGGCTACCACTATTACACGACGGAGAGCTACACCGACTCCAACGGCCAGCAGAAGACCCGGCAGGTGCGCCACACCCGTTGGGAATGGAGTTCCGGGAGCCTCTCCCATTTCTTCGACGACGAACTCGTGCCGGCCTCGAAGGGCGTGAAGCCGAAGCTGCTGCGGAAGGTGGAGCCCTTTCCCACGAAGGAACTCGTGCCCTACGACTCCGGGTTCCTCGCCGGTTGGGTGGTCGAGCGGTATCAGATCGACCTTGTCACTGCGGCCGGCGCGGCCCGGGAACGGATGGAAGGCGAATTGCACGGGATGTGCGCCCGGGAGGTCCCCGGCGACACCCACCGCAACCTCAATGTGGACGCCCACTGGAGCCGGCAGACCTTCAAGCACATCCTCACCCCGGTCTGGCTGCTCACCTACGACTACCACGGCAAGAGCTACCAGGTGGTGATCAACGGCTACACCGGCCAGATCGCCGGCGAACGGCCGTACAGCTTCTGGAAGATCTTCTTCACCGTCGTGGGAGGACTGCTGCTCCTCGGCCTGATCTTCCTGATCACCGGCCGCCGCTAGCCCCGTAGCCGCAGCCGCCACGGGTGCGGTCCGGATTCCGGCATCCGACCTGATCCGCTTCCAATCCATGCCTTGGCAGGCACGGCTACGGCCGAGAGGCCACCACCTGGTAGGAAACGACGGCCTCGGCACGGCCCGTCAGGACGACGGCGGGGACGGCGGTCGGGGAGGACTGCGGCGGGGCCACCGGGGCGATCTCTTCCGCCTTCATGCCCCGGGCCCGGGACTGGGCTGGAGACTCGCTGCCGAGATCCTGGAAGAGCCCCGTGTACTCCACCCCCTTGGCCAGGTCGACGAACTGCTCCCGGCGCGCCTGGACCATCACGATCTCGGTTCCGAAAGGCTCGGTGATCCGCAGCCGCCAGCGGTTCTCCGCCGCGCCCGGGATCCGGAACGGCTCACCCTTCCGGACCCGGTTGTCCGGCTGCCACCGGTTCGGGAAGATCTGCGTCTGAGTGGCGTCGGCCGCGACGATGAACACCCGCACGAAGGCGTCTTCGCTCGACTCGATGGTCAAGACCGGCAGCTCGTTGGTGACGTACACCGACCGGTCGAGTCGGGCCTTCACCTGGAACGGATTCGGGGCCGGCGGAATCCGGTTCGGGGCGATCCGGAGGGAATCCAACGTCACCGTCGCCCCGCCCGGGGCGTTCGTCCGGTTCGCTAGGCTCAGGGAATCGAAGATCGAGGTGTTCCGATTGGTGTTCGCCGCAGCGGCCGGGGGAGCCGCGGCGGCGGGAGCCGATCCCGATGCCGGCAACGCGCCCAGCAACAGCGGCTGTTCGGTGGCACCTTCGGACTGCGGATTCTGGGCGCCCTGCGGCAGGCCCTTCGAGGCTTCGACCACCTGCGCGGCGACCGAGGCGAAGACATCGCGGACGGGCGTCCCCGGGGAACCCTGCAGCGCCTTCAGCAGCTTACCGGTGAAGAGACTGTAGGGCCGTCCGGTATAGGAGACCTGCTTCGACTCGCAGGCGCCCAGCCAGAGCAGGGTCTTCCCGCCCGCCTGCTTGGAAAAGGCCTGTTCTCCGACGTCGGGAATCAGGGCCGCTTCCGAGGCGGCAAAACCGAGGTCCAGGACCTTCGGACGGAAATCCGGGTTGCCGCCGAGCGAGCGGGTCAACGCGCCAGAATGGCAACAGTCGAGCACCACCACCTGACGCCGTGCCGGCGATTCGGCGAGCCATCCGTCGATGCGCGACTGCGGCAGGAGCTGTTCCCAGGCGAGCGGCGGCTTGGGTAGCCGGGCGGGAACCAGCGCCTTGTCCACCCGGCGAGCCGTGACGGTGGTCAGGTTCGGCGTCAACGCCCCATGGCCGCTGAAGTAGAAGACGATCTGGTCGTCCGGAGCCACGCCGCGGATCAGGGTCTCGCGGAAGGCCGCCTCGATCGCGTCCGACCCGGCCTCGCGGTCCAGCAGCACCCGGATGTTCGAGGCGGGCACGCCGAATCCCTTCTGCAGGAACTGGGCGAAGGCCTTCGCGTCCGCCACGCAGGAACCCAGGTTGGAATCGGGGCTGCCGTAGTCGTTCACGCCCACCACCAGCGCATGGACGGCGGCCGACACGGGAAGGGCCGCGGCCATCGCGGAGAGGAGCCCGAGGCACAGCGGACGCAGGAAGACGTTCATCACGGGAGGATCGGAAACGGGAATGGGCAGGACGGGGCCGCGGTCACTCCACCTTGCCGAAGGCGGGGAGCTTGTAGGCGTCGAGGCGCGCGGCGTACTCGTTGCGCATCTTCTGGATCTCCTGCGTGCGCCGGTCATGGGCGTCCATGAGCTTCTTCCAGATGAGGTCCACGAGCCCGGGCGCCATGGCGGCGAGCGGGAAGAACTTGGGCTTGTTCTCCAGGTCCAGGGCGGACTCGGCGGAGGTGACGAACCGGCTGTAGGCCTCGTTCGCGGCGAGCTCCCGGCGCTGGTACACTCCCGAGGCGTCGGGCTTGCGGCCGGCGCGGATGGAATCCTGGACGTCGAGGATCCAGAGGTTCACCGCGGTCTCAGCCTCGCCGTACTTCTTTTCCAACGCCGCGCGGGCCGGATCGGTGGTGGGGATGCGGTCGCGGACCTGTCGGACGTAGAACGAGGAGGTGTTCCGGATCTTGGCGATGTCGGCCTCCCAATCGCCGCGGTCGACGTCGATGGAGGCCGCAGGCGAGGCCGGTGCCTGACACCCGGAGCCGAACCACCAGAGGGGGGAAACCGCGAGAGCGAACGCAAGCACCTTGGATGTCACTTGGAAAATGAGCCGGGAAACCACCCTCGCTTGTCACGCGGAAACTCGGTCGAGAGGTCGTGACCCTGCACAAGTACGAGACGTCAGGAGTCTCACGCCCCCAAACACGACGTGCGACCGTAGAGGGCGCCTGGGTTAGGCCAGAGACTCGTCACCTCGTCTCCTACACCGTGCACGTGCCACCGCCGCACCTCACTTCCCGGTGTCGACACCTTCCAGCACCACCCGGAACCCGGTGTAGGCGTCGCGCTCGGTCGGACGCTCGCGGTGACGACGCGAGGACCAAAGGGAGTCCGGCTTGGATTGGTACCACGCCCCGCCACGGCGCACCCGGGTGGTGTCCTTCTCCTTGTACAGGTCGTCCACCCATTCCAGGACGTTGCCACCGAGATCCTGCAGGCCCGCGGCGTTGGCCGGGAATCGGCCGACCGGGGCCGTGGTGGCGAAGCCGTCGTCGTATCCAGGGATGGATTCCCAATCGAGATTGCGGAAGGCCTCGCCGGTGGCGCGGTCCGCGTAGTTCCCCACCGGGGAAGCCGGCGGCCAGGTGGTGCCGAAGGGCCAGACGTTCTTGGTCTTGCCGTCGAGGTCGGACGGGGACCAAGCCATGTTCTCCTTCAGTCCCACCGCCCGGCTCCATTCGGCGTCCGTGGGCAGGCGGTAGCTGGCGGTCTTCGGGATCCGCTCCTCGGAACGTTCCTTCCGCGTGAGCCATGCGCAGAACAACCGCGCGTCTTCCCAGTTCACGAAGGTCACCGGGCAGGTGTTGGTCGGGGTCACGGCCAGTCCGTTCGACACCGGATTCCTCCACGCCGCATCGGTGGCGGGATTCGCAGCGGCGAAGGCGGCGTAGTCGCGAACCCGCGTCTCCCACACGCTGAACCAGGCCTTGGTTCCCACCACCGGCACGAAGCGCATCCTCAGGGAGTTCTGGTACGGGTTGTCCCGGGTCGGACTCAGCTGGAGCCTTTGGGCATACGAACCGGGCGCTTGGGATTCCGTCTCCTCGGCCGGCCTGTCCACGGCCTCCGGGGCCGCCTCCCGCCGGGGCGTCGGCTCCTGGGGACGCGACGCCGGCGCCACAGGATTGGTCACGGCCGGCTCCGGTTCCGGCCGAACGACGCGGTCCCGGCGGATCAACAGGGAGTCCAGGATCGCCGACGTCCGCTCGGACTGCTGCTGGTCGCGCCACCAGTTGAGGAAGTCGACCACGTCGTCGTTCTCGACCACGGGCTTGCGGAAGTGCCGTTCCAACCGTCGCACCAACTCCTCGACGGAACCGGCGTTGGACGCCGCCAGCGCCTTCTCCACCGAGTCCAGGGTCTGCTTGGAAAACTTGGTGTCGTGGTCCGCCTGGGCGTTGCGGGCGAGCTTGAGCGCGTCCTTGCGCCGTTTCTCGTTCGTGGCGGCCTGGTCGCGGATCTTCTGGGCCTCGGCCTCGGCGGCGACGCGGGCTTCGGCAAGGCGCCGGGCCGTCCGCGGATCCACCGCCAATGGGATCTGTCGCGCGATCTCCCCCTCGGTCCACGGCTCCTGGGCCACGTTCCGATTCACCCTCGCCCACTTCGCGGTCTCCACCGCGACCCACTGCGCGACGTCGCCCAGCCGGATCAGGCCGTCCGACGGGCTCCCGCCGACGCCTCCCTTCAGCGCCTGGACGAAATGGTGGGTGAACACGCCCTGCTGCAGCTCGTCGGATTCCCAGCTCAGCTGCTTGGCGCTGCACGAGCCGAGCACCGCGAAGCCCTCGGCCTTGCGGAAGCTCTCCTGCAGTCCCGCGGTCGCGGTCTCCGC
>JAIXUV010000239.1 GCA_027483345.1 Verrucomicrobiales bacterium
AGACTGATTCCAAACCGCCGAAGACAGCGCTGCCGGCGATCAGCCGGCCTGTAAGTCAGCTGAGCTAACCACGCCCACCCGCCCACCTTGCCAGACCTTCCCCAATCGGTGGCCAACGGACATGTCCCTAATGCGGGAGGCTTCCGATCCGGCCGACGGCCGTGGGGAGGAAGAACTGGAATCGGTAGCCAATGTGGCCAACGGAAATGTCCCTTGGGGGCAGGTGGATGGGACGTGTCCCTGAAGTGGATGGATTGGGGATGGATTGAACACGGTGGTGTCGAACCCATTGGGGACACGTCCATAGGTGAGGGAAACCCCGTGCCAAGAGACATGTCCCCAAGGAGAGAGGCTTGTGTGACATGTCCCCAATGCAGGGGGCTTGGGACAAGAAACGTGTCCAAAATGCGGGTGGTTGCAGGATCCGCGGAGGGCGGGCATTTCGAATTCCAAACGCCTTCCTTCGTCCATCGGCCCATGCCCCAGACGTCCCGTCGCCGGTTCCTTGGCCATTCCCTGCTTTTCTCCGGTGGTCTCCTGATCGCCGGCTGTTCCGCGCCGCATGTCAGCCGCAGGCGGGTGCTGGGGGCCAATGACCGGCTGCGGATCGCTTCCGTCGGCGTCGGCGGGAAGGGTTGGACCGACCTCAACATGGTCGGAAGCCAAGACATCGTGGGCATTTGCGATGTCGATTCGAGCCGTTTGGCCAAGGCCGGCGAGAAGTTCGGTTCCGCGCGTCGCTTTGCCGACTGGCGACGGATGTTCGACAACCTCGGCAACTCGATCGACGCGGTGACGGTCTCGACGCCGGACCACACCCATTTCCCGCCCGCGATCCGGGCGGTCCGGCAGGCGTGGCATGTGTTCTGCCAAAAGCCGTTGACCCACACCATTTGGGAGGCGCGCGAACTGACCCGTGCTGCCAAGGAAGCCGGGGTTGCCACGCAGATGGGCAACCAGGGGATCTCGCATCCGAAACTCCGTCGTGACGCCGAGTTGGTAAAGGGCGGGGCGGTGGGAACGGTGAAGGAACTGCACTGCTGGACTGATCGGCCCGGCAATTGGTGGCCCCAAGGCGTGGGGCGCCCATCGGATCGTCCTCCGGTGCCCTCCGAACTCGACTGGGAACTTTGGCTCGGGACCGCGCCGGAACGCCCGTACCATCCAGCTTGGGGTCACTTCAAATGGCGCGGATGGTGGGACTTCGGAACCGGTGCGGTCGGCGACATGGGGTGCCATCTGCTGAATCTCGCGGGCCTCGTTCTCGATCCCGCCGATCCGACCTCCGTCGAGGCCCTCGTCGCCGACGGCGCCAACCCCGAGACGGGACCCTTGCGGTCTCATCTGGTCTGGGAAATCCCGGCCCGGAACGGCCGCGCGGCGTTCCGGTTCCATTGGTACGACGGCGGGTTGAAGCCTTCCGCCGACCTCTTCCCCGGCGCCAGCTACGATGGCAACGGAGTGCTGGTGGTGGGTTCGGCAGACACGATGCTGACCAACTACGAGGGCGGCGCGCGCTTCCGGACCGGGCGCACCTACGACGACTTCAAGTCGGTGCCGGAACTGTTCGAGAAGTACGCCGAATTCGAGCCCAGCCACTACGCGGAATGGATCCGGGCCTGCAAGGGCGGCCCGAAGGCATTGTCCTCGTTCGAGACCGCCGGCCCCATCACCGAGACGCTGCTGTTGGGCAACCTGGCGATCCGCACGGGAAAACGCCTGGAATGGGATTCGAGGCGCCTGAGGGTGACCAACGTCGCCGAGGCCAACCGGTTCGTCCGAACCGCTTATCGACCCGGCTTTGCTTCCTGAAAGGCCTCGCCAGGCCCGGACTGGGTCCCGGAACCAGTCCTACTCTTGATCCTGCACCCCATTTCAATCCCGTCTCCCGCTCCCGGCGATGCGGCGGGAGCGGGAGGTTTGGATCAGGATTAAGATTAAGTCCAAGATTGAGAGCCAGAGGCCTGAGGAAGCATCCGCGCCTTAGAGAGAGACGACACGGACGTTGTAAATCGAACGGTCCGCTGCGAGTTGGTCGAGGCAGGCCTTCGGGGGTTGGCTGTCGAGGAGGAGCACGGTCAGGGCCTGGCCCCCGGCCGCCTCACGTCCGAGGCTCATGCTCGCGATGTTGACGTTGTGGTCGGCGAGGATGCTGCCGAGCTTGCCGATCATGCCGGGGCGGTCCTGGTGGTTCAGGAGCAGCAGGATTCCGCTGGTGGGAATTTCGACCGGGGTGCTGAACAGACGGACGATCCGCGGGTTGTTCGGCGAACCGAAGAACGTGCCGCCGGCGCTGCCGACCTTGGTCTCGCCCGCGAACAGTTGGACATGCAGCCACTCGTTGAAGGTGACGGGCTCGTCCGAGCGCTTCTCTTCGACGGTGATTCCGAGGTTGGAGGCGATGGAACGGACGTTGATGGCATTGACGTCCTGGGGACCGGCGGAAGAGAGGAAGCCCTTGAGAACCGCGCGGGTGACGGGATCGGTGGCCGGCAGGTCCTTGGCCTTGCCGCCGAAGGTGACGTAGATGCGGTCCACGCCGGAGGCGCCCATCTGGCTCAACAGGCGGCCGATCTTCTCCCCGAGCGCCACGTAGGGTTGGAGGATCTCGAAGGCCTTGGCGTCGACACCCGGGAGGTTGACGGCATTGCGCACCTCGCCGGTGAGCAGGAAGCCGGTGATGATCTCGGCCACCTCGAGGCCGCACTTCTCCTGCGCCTCCTCGGTGCTCGCGCCGAGGTGGGGGGTCAGGACCACGTTGGGAAGCGTGCGGAACTTGTGGTCCGCGGCGAGCGGTTCGGCGGCGAAGACGTCCAGGGCGGCCCCGGCGACACGGCCGGTTTCGAGGGCGGCGGCCAGGTCGGCCTCGTTGACGATCTCGCCGCGGGCGCAGTTCACGATGCGGACCCCGGGCTTCATCCGGGCGATCGACTCGGCGTTGATCATGCCGCGGGTTTCCGCGGTGACCGGCATGTGGACGGTGATGAAGTCGGCCTCGCGGTAGAGGACGTCGGAATCGGTCGCCAACTCGACCCCGAGGTGCTTGGCACGGGCCTCGGTG
This sequence comes from Verrucomicrobiales bacterium, assembly GCA_027483345.1. Taxonomy (GTDB): domain Bacteria; phylum Verrucomicrobiota; class Verrucomicrobiia; order Limisphaerales; family UBA9464; genus SXXZ01. The sequence goes on from JAIXUV010000239.1 coordinate 3,062, forward strand.
AGGAAGGGGTCATAGGCGACCACCCGCATGCCGAAGGCGAGGGCGCGCTTGGCGACCTCGGAACCGATCCGTCCCATACCCAACACGCCGAGGGTCTTCCCGTGGATTTCAGTGCCCTGGAAAGCCTTACGATCCCATTTGCCCGCGGCCATGGTGGCATGGGCGCCGGGGATCTTGCGGGCGAGGGCGCCCAGCATGAAGAATGTGAGTTCCGCGGTGGTGATGGTGTTGCCGGCAGGCGTGTTCATCACCACGACACCGCGCTGGGTGGCCGCCTCGACGTCGACGTTGTCGACGCCGACGCCGGCGCGTCCTACGACGCGGAGCTTCGGCGCCGCTTCCATGACCTTGCGGGTGACCTTGGTCTCGGACCGAACCACCATGGCCTCCACATCGGAGAGCAGGGGCAGGAGTTCGGCTTCGGAAAGGCGCTTGGAGAGGACCGTGACCCGGAATTCCGGACGGGCCTGGAAATAGGCGATGCCCCGCGGGGAGATGGGGTCGCAGACAAGAACGTGCATAAGGCGGGGCGGACGGTAGGAACCATGTCGGATCAGGTCAACGCGGGAGGGGAATGCGGGTTCGGTCTTGTGTTTCAGGGTCCGGCAACAATGATCGCTGCTCGCTTTATGAGTTTGCAGATCCAGCCCAAGCCCGAGGAGCAGCAGCCCGAGGCCGACTTGTCCATCGCGTTCCTGACGTGGTTCGAGGAGAACAAACGCCTGATCGCGATCGGGTTCGGCATCGTCTCCGCCGCGGTCGTGGTCGGGATCGTGAACCGCAACGTGAAGGATTCCGCCGAGCGTTCGGCGAATGCGGCGATGTTCGCCGTGCTTGCGCC
>JAIXUV010000196.1 GCA_027483345.1 Verrucomicrobiales bacterium
AACCGAGATCCGCCGTCGCCGCATCCCCGTCTTCAAGACGGTGATGGCGACATTGCTCCTGGTGGTCGGCGGAGCGTTGGTGGCCGTGTGGTCGTTCCCCGACCTCATCCGCGGGGAAGTCGCCAGCAGCCTCGTGGTGTATTGCTCGCAGGACCAGGTGTACGCGGAGCCGATCCTGGAGCGCTTCCGTTTGGCCACGGGAATCGGGGTCTCGGCGGTGTACGACAGCGAGGCGGTCAAGACCGTGGGGCTCGCGAACCGGCTGGTGGCCGAACAGGCGCAGCCGCGTTGCGACGTCTGGTGGGGCAACGAGCCCTTGCGCCCTCGCCAATTGGTGGCGATGGGGGCCGTCACCGACGCCTCCCGGGTCCGCACCTTCGGCAGCCGCCATCGGGTGCTCGTCGTGCCCGAGGCCGCGAGCCGCCACCCCAGGTCCATCCGCGACCTTACCAACGCCGCCTGGCGCGGCCGTGTCTCCATCGCCAATCCGTTGTTCGGTTCCACCTCGACCCATCTCCATGCGCTCCGCTCGGTCCTCGGAGAAGGCGGCTGGAGGACATGGTGCGAGGCCTTGGCCGCGAACCGGCCGTTCATCGAGGACGGCAATTCCCAGGTGGTCCGGCGCGTGGCTCGGGGCGAGGCCTGGGTGGGGTTGACCGATTCCGACGACGTCTTCGCCGCACGGCGGGAGTCCCTCCCGGTGCGTGCCTTGCCTTGTGACTCGTGGACCCTCGAGATGCCCAACGTGGTCGTCCTGGTGAAGCCGGCTCCGGCCGGAAGCCCCGCTGCGAAGCTCGCCGAACATCTCATGTCCTTGGAGGTGCGGCTCGAGCTGGTGCGTCAGGGAGCCTTGGATCCGGATCCGGAAGACCCGTCCCATCCGAACCCCGGATTGAAACCCGACTGGCCCCGGGTGGTCCGCGATCTCGACGCGGTCACGAAGGAGATCCAGCGGATCTTCCGCGGTTGACCGCGGGCCGGAGCGTCCACCGTTCGTCGCTGTTGCCTGTGGCGGTCCCGGCGTTGGATCCTCGAAACACATGGACGATGTCTCGGAACGCTTCGGCGGTGTCGGCCGACTGTATGGCAGCGCCGGTCTCGCCCGTTTCCTCGGCGCCCATGTGATGGTCGTCGGGATCGGGGGCGTGGGCTCGTGGACGGCCGAGGCGCTCGCCCGGACCGGGATCGGACGCGTCACGCTGGTCGACCTCGACGAGATCTGCGTCACCAACGTCAACCGCCAGGTGCACGCGTTGGAGGAAACCGTGGGCTTGCCCAAGGTCGAGGTCATGGCCCGACGTCTCCGCTCCATCTCGCCTGGCGTCCGGGTGGACGCGGTGACGGAGTTCTTCCATGCGGAGAACGCCTCGCGCCTTCTCGGGTTGGAACCGGGGACCGAAGGGAATCGGCCGGACGTCGTTGTGGACGCCATCGACGCCATGGCGAACAAGGTCCGCCTGATCGCCCTGTGCCACGGCAACGGCATCCCGGTGGTCGTCTGTGGCGCGGCGGGAGGACGTCGCGACCCCACGCGGATCCGCTCGGGCGACCTCGCCGAGGCCACGCACGACCGGCTGCTCGCCGAGGTGCGGAAGCGGTTGCGCAAGGAACACGGCCTGTCACGGGACGGAAGCCGCCTCGGCATTCCGTGCGTCTTCTCTCCGGAGGCCCAGATGTACCCGGACGGAGAGGGTGGGGTCTGTGCTGAACGGCAGTCCGGTCCCGACCAGCCGATGCGGCTGAACTGCGCCACGGGCTTCGGTTCCGCGGCGGTGGTGACCGGGACCTTCGGCTTCGCGGCGGCAGCGCTCGTCTTCGCCTGCCTTTCTCCCGCTCCGGTCCCGGCGACTCCATCCTCGCCTTCGTGAAGTCGATGGAGGGCGGTTGCCGGAGGCTTTAGGATTCCTCTCGCGCCGCAGCCCCATTGGGGTTCGAGTGGACCCATGACACCGACAATGCCTGATTCCGGCCCTCGGCGTGCCTTTCTTCGGCGGGCGGCGATGCTGCCGGCGTTCCTTTGGGTCCCGGGCGCGTTCGCCGAGGCGCTGAGCCGCACGCCGTCGCAGACCGAGGGGCCTTTCTATCCGGACCGGCTTCCGTTGGACACCGACAACGACCTGTTGGTGCTGAACGACGCCAGCACCCCGGCATTGGGAATGGTGACCTACCTGTCGGGACGGATCCTGGATCTGAATGGGGAACCCGTCCGGGACGCCGTCGTGGAGATCTGGCAGGCGGACGCGAACGGCGTCTATCTGCACAAGGGCAGCGACAACGCGGGTCGCCGGGATCCGGGCTTCCAGGGATTCGGCCGGTTCCATACCGGAAGTTCCGGCGAGTACCTGTTCCGCACGATCCGTCCCGTTCCGTATCCGGGAAGGACGCCACACATCCATTTCGCGGTGAAGGCGAAGGGCCGGGAACGCTTCACCACGCAGTGCTACATCCGTGGCCATGAGGCGAACGACAAGGACGGCGTCTTGAACGGTGTCCGGGACGCCCGGGAGCGGGCCCTTCTGCTGGCGGCCTTTGAACCGTTGAAGGGATCGAAGGCCGGCGAGCTGCAGGCGCGGTTCGACATCGTTTTGGGAGCCACGCCTCCCGGTTGAGGCCTGGGTCGGGTCCGGAGGGCGGTGTCGGATGAAAAACCGGCTTGATCCGGGCCGGCGCCTACCCTATCCACACCGACCACCTTTGCGGTGGCCGTGCCAGTGTAGCTCAGCGGTAGAGCAGGGGACTCATAAGCCCTTGGTCGGAAGTTCGATTCTTCCCACTGGCACCAATCTTTTCCCCCTCACTCCCTGCAGACGGATCATTTTCCCGGTTGGAGCGTCTCCGGGCTGCGGTCCATTATTGCCGGGAGATGAGCGACCCGATTTTCCCCCGCAGTCCGCGCGAATCGATGTGCGGATGGCTCTACCTGCCTCGCTTCGTGGACAAGATCCGTCTGAACCTCGCCGGGCTTCTTCCTGCAGACTACCACGCCAACTTCGCGAAGCGCGGCTTCGACGCCCAATGGCTCAAAGCGGCCGGACTCGAGTCGGAGGCGTTCATCGAGGTCGTACGGGGTTCCATCACTGACGGGCAGGTGGCGGACTGGGTGCGGAAGAACGTCCAACGGCCGGTCGAGCAGGCCGCATTCAACCAGTGGCTTGTCCAGCACGGCAGCGAGGAGGATCCCGACCTGCGCGCGCGTCTTGCCATGAGGAAGGAGCAATCGGGTTTGGCCCACAGGAACGATCTGACGACGTTCGTGGACTACATCGACGCCGACGAGAAGCGGATCTGAGCCGACATCCGTCCAAAGGGGGCGACGAGGGGCCTCAGCGTCCGATCTCGGCGTTCAGCTCCTCGGAGCTCCAGTTCCTGCCGATTTCCTCGAGGCGGTCTGCGGCCGCCCCGTGTTCCCAGACCGCATAGGCGAGGGTGCGTTCCGGAACGGCCGCCAGCCGGGGTTGGGCGAGTAGGCCTCCAAGGAAACCTGCCAACACGTCGCCGGTGCCGCCCTGGCCGAGACCGGGATTCCCGGTCGGGTTCACCCAGATGGGCCCTTCCGCACGTCCAATCAGGGTCTGGAAGCCCTTGAGGACCACCCAGGCGTTGCCCAGTCGACGCGAGATCTCGCGCAGGCTTCCCGGGCGATCGGCGAGGATCCTGGAGACGGTGGTGTCGAGCATCTCCGCGGCTTCCCCGGGATGGGGGGTCACGATGCGGAGGGTGGTTGCCACGCCGGAGCGGGGCGGAAGCCATTCCAAGGCCGAGGCGTCCGCGACCACGGCTCCGTCATGCTCCCTCCAGGTCCGTGAAGCCAGATCCCGGAAAGGAACCGGCAGGTCCTTCGCCGCGAGGCCTGGGCCGACGACGACCGATGTGGTGTTGTCGGGGAGGCGGAGACTCGCAGTCCAAGGGCGCACCATCGGGGCGGACAGTTGTGCGGCCACGACCGCCAGGACATCCGGTTGGACGATCACGGTGGTGAGGCCCGGCCTGGCCCGAAGTGCGCCACGGGCGGCCAAGACGGCGGCGCCATGGTAGCCCGGGCTTCCAACCAGCAATGCGACGTGACCAAACGTCCCCTTGTGCCCGTCGACCGGGCGACGTGGGGGGAAGCCGACGAAGTCGCCGGGCACCGACCACAGCAGGTTTCCAGAAGAGCGGGGACGTCCGCGCAGTCCGATGTCGGGGAAAAGCCGGACGCGGCCCGTGAAGGCGGCGGCCGTCGGGACGGTCAGCCCGATCTTGGGAGCGCCCAGGGTCCAGGTTTCGTCGGCCTGGACCGCGGTGCCGAGCACGGCACCGGTGGTGGCATCCAGCCCCGAGGGGACATCGATCGAAACGCGGAAGCTCCGGAATCGGTTGAGCGTGTCGACCAATCCGGCCCATGCCGGATCCAGCGGCCGGTTGAGGCCGATGCCGAAAACGCCGTCGACGATCCAATCCGGAGGTTCGGACAACTCATCCTGGAGTTGTCCGGTGGCGGAGACCGGGTCCGTGGCGTCGACGACGACCACTTGGCGATCGGTGATGAAGCGGGTGCAGGCCTTGGCGTCCGC
>JAIXUV010000310.1 GCA_027483345.1 Verrucomicrobiales bacterium
AGGTTGGTGAAGACGAGTGTCACGCCGCCCGGAGCCCACGGGGCCGTCCGGCGCAGCTCCTTCGGCCCGGACTCCGGGAAGCCCGCGGCTTCGGAATGGACGGAACAGGCCACCTGCCCACCCGCGTCCTCCGGAGCCAGGATACGTACCGTCAGCTCGGCCGCCTCCGGGGCCGGCGCAACGCCCAGACACAGTGCCAGCAGCAACACGGAACACTTGGATATGGAATGGTCACTCATGGTTGACGCCGTCAACATAGACATTATGTTGACGGTGTCAACAATGATGATTCCACGAGGTCCAAACGGCGTCCGGTCCCGCATCCTCCGCCTGCTTGCGTCGCAGAAGCCCGCGCTTTGGGCGGGTGGACTTTGGGTCTGGATCCTGGGGTTGGGCTGCACCGTCAGTTCCCCATTTCGCGGACCGGGTCCCGCCGGCCTGGAACCGGGACAGGAGGTGGTCCTCTCGCTGACTCACGCGAACCTGGACCCGCATCTCCGGGGTCCCTTCGACAAGGCGACCCGGAGGGTGGTCCAAGGACTCCCGGGTCAGGCCGGTTTCGTCGGGTATTCCGTCAGGAGACGTCTGGGCGGCGCGGATGTCTGGACGATGACCGTCTGGCGGGATGAGCCCGCACTCGAAGCGTTCCTCGCATCGGACCTCCATCGGGACGCGCTCCGGGCGGGACGTCCCGCACTGGTGTCGGGCCGGACGCTGAGGCTGAAGGTCACGGCGGGTTCGTTGCCGATGCGCTGGAAGGAGGCCGAGGCCCGCCTCGTCCGCGACGGCGAACCGGTACGTATTCCGTCCCGGGTTGGAACAAAGCCGAGGCGGGATTGAACGTGGAAACCGACTCCGTTCAACGCCAGAAGCCGGCGTGGACCGCGCGGGCCTGGGCGTCGAGCTCCGTGGCCGGCCCCTCGATGAGGACCGTCCGCGCGGTGTGGCTGAACAGGTGCCGACACGGCAGCCGCAGGTGTTCCGGCGAAGGCCCAACGAGGTCGTAGAGGTCCGCCTCGGACAACGCGAAGACGATGCGCCCAATGCCCGCCCAATGGATCGCCCCCGCGCACATCGCGCAGGGTTCCGTGCTGGTGTAGAGCGTCGACGTCGACCGGGCCGCACTGCCGACCCGCGCGCAGGCGATGCGGACCAGGTTTGTCTCGGCATGTCCTGTGACATCGCCGGTCGTGACCACCGAGTTCTCGGCCTCGCAGAGCACCTCGCCGACGTCCGTGGCGCCACCGCCCACGAGCAACGCACCGAAGGGATGGTTGCCGTGTTCCCGCGCGGAACGGGCCAGCGCGATGGCGCGGCTCAGGTGGCGGAGATCGGTGGGGGTCATGGGTGTTTGGGGTTGAAGGGGGAATCGACGAAGCGAGGAAGGGTGGAATGGAACCAGTGGATCAGGCCGGGGGAATGCGGAAGGGGGCGAGGGCGGTGACGAGTTCGGGCGGGAGACGCCGGGGACGGTCCTCGAGCGAGGCGCAAACGTGGCGGGTCTCGCCTTCGACCTTGAGGGATCCATCGGCGCCGAGCAGGCGGTAGCCGAAGTTCAGGCGAACGCCCGAAGCCTCCAGCACGACGACCTCGACCGCCACCCGCTCGTCGTAGCGGGCGGCGCCCTTGTAGCGCAGCTGGACCTCGATGACCGGGAAGATCACGCCGTCGTTCTGCCAATCGAGGAAGGTCCGTCCGACGGTCCGGAACAACTCGCCGCGTGCCTCCTCGAGCAGGTCGAGGTAGCGGCCGTAGTACACGTGGTTGCCCACGGTGCACTCGGAGTAGGTCACGCGATGGGTGTGCCGGAACGGTTCCATGCGCGTAGTTTCGACATCCCGTGCCGCTGGGGCGAGTCCGGCGTCGCGTGCAGGAGCGTTGGGAGGCGACTCACGCGAAGGGGCGAAGCCGCCAAGGGAAGGAGACTTCGGCACCGGAAGCTCGTGGAGGAACGAGACGTCGGCTCCGACTTGTCCGACGGAACCGGCGGTCCCTGCTCCGCGGTCTCCGCGCCTCCGCGTGCCCACCGGCTTCCACCCGTCCCGGCGAACGGATCCGGATCAGGGCTTGCCGGCGGGCGCGGGCACCGAGCCCTTTCCGGTCCGGATCCATTCCTCGGGGAAGACGGCGTGGCGCACGACGGTGCGTTCGTCGGAGGTGAACAGGACATGGAGTCGGCCGTCGCGGGTCTGGAGCGCGGTGGGATAGCCGTAGTCGCCGTCGGGAGCGTCGAGGAGATTGCGGGCATTCGGGAAGGTCCGGGCGCCGTCGGTGGAGAGCGCAACGGTCAGCGGCGTGCGATTGGTGAAGCTGTGGTTGTAGACCAACAGGTGGTGGCCGTTCGCGAGTCGCAGGAAGTCCACGGCGGCATTGGGGTTGGGGAACCCCGAGTCCTTCCCCGGCGACCAGGTGCGTCCGCCATCGCGCGACTCGGTCCGGACCATCCAGCCGTCGGGTCGGCCGTTGTAGTCGCCGCCGCGCCGGCAGAACGCCACGAGATGGTCGCCGTCGACGACGGCTGCGGCGGGCTGGATGTTGCCGAGACGCGATCCGACGCGGTTGCTCTCCGTCCAGACGCCCTTCTTCGGGTCGAACCGGAGGAAGAGCGAGGTGTTGGTTCCGTCGTCCACCTCGGGATCGCGTCCGGTCTCGCTGTAGGCCGGCAGGATCCAGGAACCGTCGGCGAGGACGACCGGCCGGCTGCGGACCATGGTACCGGCCTCGAAGGTGACCTGGAACGGCTCGGACCAGGAGCGGGCGCCGTCGCGGGAGATCTTCGCGGTGATGCGGGAATCGGCCCAGACCTCGCCGTAGCGGGTGACGTAGAACAGCCAAACGGTGCGGTCCGGCGCCTCCCAGACCACGGCGTTGCCCAGGGAATGGAAGGGGTTGGTGGCGATGGCGACGGGCTTCGAGGGCCGGCCGCCACCCTTGGGGATCCTGGAGCCGAACACCGCCGCGGCGTTGTCGTGGTACTCGCCCTTGCCGCTGAAGAAGACGACATAGATCGATCCGTCGGACAGCTCGGTGAACGACGCCGGGTGCTTGTAGTTCCCGGTCGGCACCTCGGGTCCGAAGAGCCGGTCGATGCGGAGGGACGGTTCGGCGGCGGCGG